>NZ_SBIR01000003.1:0-324923 GCF_004521895.1 Halorussus marinus | reverse complement strand
GGTGTCGCTTCTCGCTCCATAAACGCTAACTCGATCGAGTCGCTAGCTCCGTTGAGGCGGTCGATTTCTGGCATGGATCACTAGCAAATCGAACCGCCTCATCCTTCATCCTTATCTGAACAGTGCCTGAACAGCAAACGACAGTCTTTATATCTCTTGGAGAGCCCCTACACGTAATGCCAACGAGAGTGGCGGTCGTTACGCAGGACGATCCGTTCTACATGCCTCTCTTTTTCGAATCGTTCTTCTCCGCGCTCAGCGAAGATGTTGAAGTCTTTCGAGTGTACATCCTGCAGTCATTCGATGAATCACTGCCGGAACTAGCCAGTCGGATGTATCGTCTCTATGGGCCGGTAAATTTCGCTCGACAAGGCATCAGGTACGCGTATCGAACTGCGATGAACGCACTGGGGGCCAAGTACTCGGTCGAAGCTGTCGCGGTGAACGCATCTATTTCAGTGTCTCACATTGATAGCGTCAACACCGAGGAGTTCGTAGGAGAGATTAAAGACAGGGACGTGGACGTACTTCTGTCCGTGTCCGCACCTGAGATATTCGACGCGGATCTCCTCCAGGCTCCTTCGTGGGGATGTCTGAACGTCCATACCGCGGAACTCCCGAAATATCGCGGAATGCTCCCGACGTTTTGGGCGCTTTACCACGGTGAGAATGAAATCGGTGTCACCGTTCATACGATGGAGGAGGAGATTGATCAGGGACAGATTGTCCGCCAGACAACGTTTTCAGTCGATAACGAATCACTGGACGACGTGATTCAGCGAGGCAAACGGACTGGTGGCCGTCTGGCAGCGGCGGCGCTTGACGACGTGAGCTGTAACGAAGTTACGCTCTCCCCGATGGAAGGTGAGGGATCGTACTTTTCGTTTCCGACGATCGAAGAACGCCGGGAATTTCAGCGTCGAGGAGGGCGCTTATTGTGAGTGACTTCCTGCTCTCGTTCGACGTGGAAGACTGGTTCCACGCACATAACCTGCGGCCGGCAGTATCCCGGGACGAGTGGGAAGAATGTGAATCTCGCGTCGAACAGAACACACGCCAAATCTTAGATCTGCTAGACGACCATGACACTAAAGCGACCTTCTTTGTTCTCGGATGGGTTGCTGAACGTGCTCCAGACCTCGTAAGAGAAATAGACGCCCGTGGACACGAGGTGGCGAGCCATGGCTACAATCACGAGCTTTTGACCGAACAGTCGACCGAAGAAGTTCGAAAAGACATTCATCAATCGCTTGATGTACTTGAAGAACTGATTGATCAGCGGATCCGCGGATATCGGGCTCCGAGCTTTTCCATCACTGAGGAGGCTATCGACGTACTCGCAGACCTCCGGTTTGAGTACGATTCGAGTTCGTTTCCTGTCTCGAACCACGACAGATACGGATCGCTGTCGGCCGAGGGGACGGAGACATTCGTGGACCTCGATAACGGTCTCGTGGAGGCACAACTTCCAAGACTCGACCTTCCCGGAACGGAAGTTCCGTGGGCTGGCGGAGGATACTTCCGGTTTTTACCATACCCGATTTATCGCCGCGGCGCCGAACGAATCGGGTCAGAGAGGCAGTTCATCTTTTATCTCCATCCGTGGGAGTTCGACCCTGATCAGCCGCGATTCTCGGATCTTCCACTATCGTATAGAGTCCGCCACTACACAAATCTTGCCAAGACTAAAGAGCGCCTTGATCGCCTGCTATCGGACTTCGATTGGAAGCCCATCGGCGACGTACTGTGAATTAATTCGAAGCCCGCTCGTTAAACAGTCGTTCGAACATATCGGTGTAGGCAGTGACCGCATGGCCGACGGTGTAGTTGTTTTCGAACGTCTCACGGGCATTCGATCCAAGTTTGCTGACTATTTCGGGATTGTCGGCCCACCCCTCGAGAACGTCAGCTGCACGCTCGGCATCCCCCTGTGAGACGAACGTTCCGCAGTCGTCGTTCCTGACGACTTGTGCGACTTCGTCATCCGCGCCGACCACGGCCAGAACAGGCTGGCCGGTCGCGAGCGACGAGTAGAGTTTCGAAGAGACGCAGATTCCTTCCATCTCCGGGACAATACCAACTAGCGACGCGTCCGCACAAGTGAGCGTTTCAGGGAGCCGCTCCATCGGCTGAAACGGGAGAAACCGTACGTTGTTCACGTCCTTTCGTTTGGTGTACTGCTGTAGTTCAGCCTTTCGGGCGCCTTCACCAATGATGAGGAGTTGTACGTCCGTTCGTCCGCGAGATTCGAGGGTTGATACTGCGTCGATAGCGGTCTCCAGTTCGTGATATCGACCAATGTTACCCGAATACAGTAAAGTGAACTTCTCGACAGTGTTGTGTTCGTGGGCGAATTCGTTCTCGGACTTCTCAATTGGCTCAATGAACTCCTCGTCCTCCCAGTTCGGGATGACCTCGATCTTTTCGGGGTCGAAGCCAGGATCGTCGGACATTTTCTCGACGAGTCGCTCTTCCATTGAGTCGCCGAGGACAATGATGCGGTCGGCATCGCGGTACACCGCTCTGATGGCCCGCTCCCAGAGGCGAGCGACGAATCCGTCTTCGGTGATGACTCCGAGTTCTATCGGCATATCTGGGTACATATCATATATCAAGTACACATACGGTGTCCCATGAATCCGTTTCAACAGCCAAGTGACGAACGGGAGGATAGGCGGGTTCGAGAGGACCAGCTTCACATCGTTCGACCGTCGATCACGGACGAGATGCAGAAACACCAGTACAGCGAAGGAGATCCAATTAACGACCCGAAGAGTGATTGCATCTTTGTCGAATCGGGTTGAACGGACTCGACTAATATTGATATCGTCGTATAGTTCGCGACGAGGAACGGTCTGATTACGATCTTCGTCGTGGTAGTTTGGGAGTGCAGTAATGACGCTAACGTCGAATGAGTCGGATAGTGCAGATGCTAACTCGGTTAACAGTTGCGCAGTCGACGCCTCCTCCGGATAAAAGTACTCCGTAAGGATGGTTATCGATTCCGAATCACTCATTGTCGGAGCGTCATAGCGGGATCTACCTTATTCTGTCGGGTTCGGTCTAAATCCCACACGCGATGTCAGTAGTTATATTAGCGTGTAGTCAGGGTGAGTAGCTATGAAGTGGAACGATTCAACTGTGTTAGTAACTGGTGGAGCAGGGTTTATTGGAAGCCATCTCACTGAGTACCTCATCGAACAGGGTTGTGAGGTCGTCGTCGCGGACGATTTCTCTCGCGGTTCAATCGAGAATATCGAGCATCTGGAGGGCAACATTGATTTGGTCCCGGCCGACCTCACGACCCGCGAAGGCTGTCTGAAGGCGACCGAAGGCGTCGACCACGTCTTTCACCTCGCGGCGAGCGTCGGCGGAATTCACTACATCAAGCGCGAGAACATCGGGGGCCTTACCCCGAGTGTGCTGATGAACCAACACATGCTTGAAGCCGCACGTATCCACGACGTGGACCGATTCCTCTTCGCGTCAAGTGCTTGCATCTATCGCCAGCAGCACGACGACCTTAATCGGTTCAGCGAGGATCAGGCTATTCCTGCGAACCCCCACAGCACGTACGGGTGGGCGAAGGTCCTCGGAGAGGTCGCGTGCCAGGCGTACCACGAGGACTGCGACCTCGATACCGCGATGGTCCGCATCTTCAATTGCTACGGACCTCGCGAGAGCCTCGACCCTAACAGCAGCCACGTCATTCCGTCGCTGTGCCGGAAGGTAATTGAGGAACCCGATGGCGGTTCCATCGAGTTGTTCGGTGACGGAACTCAGGAACGCGGGTTCATCTACGTCACCGACCTCGTTAAAGGGATGGTCAAGACTATTGAGAAGAAGGCTGACGGTGAGCCCGTCAACCTCGGTAACGGTGACGAGGTGGTCACGATCAACGAACTGGCCGAGACCATCATCGACATCTCCGGCAAGGACATCGCCATTGAACACGATCTCTCGAAACCGACCGGGACAGACAAATACGCTGCCGATGACACTAAAATGAAGCAAGCACTTAATTGGGAACCCACAGTTCGACCCGAAGTTGGCGTCAAGGAAGTATACGAATGGGCGAAAGGAGAACTGGCGGCCGAGGAGGCTGCTCCGAAAGCAGGTGGTGTCCAATGAGCTTCGAGGGCGAGCGCGTCCTGGTCACGGGCGGCGCGTCGTTCATCGGGAGTCACCTCGTCGAGGACCTCGTCTCCCGCGGCGCGGAGGTCCGGGTCGCCGACGACTTCTCCAGCGGCACTGACGATAACCTCGCGGCAGTTCGGGACGATATCGAGGTCGTGAGCGGGAACCTCAAATACAAGGAGTTCGCCGACGAGGCGACCGAGGGCATTGACCGCGTGTTCCACCTCGCAGCCGACCACGGCGGTCGGGGCTACATCTCGAACTACCCCGCGAACTGCGCGACGAACATGGCGTTGGACAACACGGTGTTCGAGGCCGCGGTCGAGAATGGCGTTGAGAAGATCACCTTCGCGTCGTCGGCCTGCACCTACCCGACCGACATCCAGCAGGAGAAACACCGCCTGAAGGAGGACATGGTGAGCTTCGACGAACGCGGCGGTGCCTACGCCGACGAGACGTACGGTTGGGCGAAACTGATGGGCGAGCGCTCCCTGCAGGCGTTCCACGAGCAGTACGGTGTCGACGCCAGTGCAGTCCGCATCTTCACGGCGTACGGCCCCCGCGAGAACGAGACCCACGCCATCGTCGCACTCATCGCCAAGGCGTACGCCGAACAAGACCCCTACCAGATCTGGGGCGACGGCGAGCAGACCCGCAACTTCACCTACGTCTCGGACATCGTGAGCGCGCTCGTGCTGGCCAACGAGAAGATCACGGACGCCACGCCCGTCAACGCCGGGATTCCCGAGTACATCTCGATCAACGAGGTGGCCGAGGCCATCTTCGACTACATCGGGTGGGAACCCGATGAGATCAACCGGATGACCGACAAGCCGGTCGGCGTGCGACATCGTGCTGCGGATACGACACGGGCTGAGGAGCTCCTCAGCTGGGAACCGGAGTACAGCCTCGAAGACGGGATGGCCGAGACCATCGACTGGTACGTCAAGAACCGTGACAAGGCGTACGTCCAGAAGAATCTGGAGACGCTGCTGCACGAGCGATAGGTCGTAGCGGGGCTCCTTCGCGACTGAGCAGTTAGGCGAGTTGACCGGGATTTTCCAACCGGTCGTGACTTCTTCGTTCTCGGTTCGCGTCCGGGGTACGTTTGACGGGGTAATGCACCAGAAGCTATCTTACGATACCTCAGTGTCGTTATTCAATGCAGAGGCTCACTGCGACGTGCGTTTCTGCACGACGAGGAACTCGATGGGAGCGAGTTTTCGAAGTGGCAATCGGCGGGACCGTTCGTCCACCCACTTCATGAGATGGGTTCCGAACGGGAGCATGTGCGACGGCGTGTGGACGTGCCCGTACCGTTCGACGACCGAAAGCCCAGCGAGCGAGAGTAATCGCTCTATCTCCCGGCCCGTATACCAATGGGTGAACACGTCCGCGTACAGTGACTTCTCCCGGTAGTTTACGTACAACCCCGCCGGAAAGTAGAGACTATACAATCGAGGATAGTTGAACAGGAAAACCCCGTCTTCGTCGAGAACGCGACCGATCTCTTCGAATGCGGCCTCTGGTTCCGGCAGGTGGCTCAGCACGTTTATCATAACGCCAGCGTCGAATGATCCCGTGCTGTACGGGAGGTTCGTCACGTCGGCCTGTATCGGTTGGAGTCGCGTTTCGCAGCCATCCCTCTGCGTCGCTCTACGGGTCTGGTCAAGCATCTCCCTCGAGAGGTCGGTCGCTACCGAGTCGTATCCCCTGCGGACGGTCTGTGCCGTAAAGCGACCAGTTCCACAGCCGAATTCAGCTATTCTCGTGTTGGCGGGAAGCGACGCGAGGAACTCATCGAGAATCGCCTGATGGACAGCGTTATCGTGTTCACCGCCGTCTGAGTCGAATCGTTCGTCGTACGACTCCGCGTCAGAGTCGTAGAATTCCTTGACGCCGTGTTTATTTTCGCTCATAGTTGCTCTTTGTACGCAGTACTAATCTGGCTGTATATCTCTTCAGAGTTGAACGTCGATTCGACGAGCTCCCTCGCACCCTGTACGTCCGGCCCGGAACCACTCTGTACGGTCAGTAGTGCATCCGCCAGTGATTCGGTATCCGCCGGAGGAACGAGTATTCCGCGACCGTCTTCCAACAACTCCTCGATTCCGCCGACAGCCGAACCGACGACCGGCGTCTCACACGCCATCGCTTCAAGTGCGGCGAGGGGATAATCGGACGGCCCGTCGGTGTTCGTGAACGGGACTGCTAGTACATCTGCGGCAGCTAACAACTGGGGCATGTCGGATATAATCCCTAACCAGTCGACCGAGTCCTCAAGACCGTGATGTTCGATTCGGTTTCTGATGTCGCGTTCCCGTTCATCGGCGCCAGCGAAGTCGCGCTCCGTCGTGATTATCAACTGAAACGGCACGTCGTCCGCGATAGCACCGACCGCGTCAACGAGGTGGTGGAGGCCCTTCTCCGGTTTCAGATTTCCGACGAACAGCACTGTGAGTTTGTCAGCCTCAACCTCGACGCTTTCGGGTTCCGAAAGGTCGGCGTGGTACGTATCACAGTCGACTATCGGCCGCAGAACCGACGCGTTCGTCAGGCCGATGTCCGTCAGCGAATTGTGGACGTTCTCCGTCATCGCGAACGTCCGTTCGGTGCGTCCAAGAATACGGCGTGCGAAAAGCGGGGACGACAACCGCTTTTTCAATCCCGTACTTCCTCGGTCAGGGACTGGGCAGTACAACGAGTGAAACACAGGAATATCCAGAATCGCACCTGCGACGACGGGGATTGCGGCAACGACGGGGAACCCCGAATGCCCGTGGAGAACGTCAACGTCATGGCGTCGACAGTGAGCGACGAGTCCCCGAACCAGCGATGCGACGGACGTGATGTCCCACACCGATCCGACGTCTTTGGCATTGAGGTCGGCAACCCTGATCTCGCCCCACTTTGTTTCGATTCGAGGTCGATGCTGCTCCCAATCTCTCGGACGAGTCGTATAGGCGGACACGGTCATCCCCACGTCGTCGAGATACCGGGAAAGATTGACGGCACTGACCACGGAGCCACCAATATAAACGTCGTCCTGCGACGGAGCGAGCTCCGAACCGAACATACAGATATGAGCTTCGTCGTTCATCTTTATTATATAAAAGTAATAATGTTGCCGATTCTAACAGTATACTTTGCTTCGATCGTAGTAGGAGAGTTTGTGAATTTGGAAACCATTGTCGAGGTAAATATGTCACGTTCGCCGTGTCGACTACCTACGTACTAACTCCAGTAACGAGACTTTAACATTACGTTCTCGAAATCCGACGCGGACGGATGATGTTGATTCTACGCACGACGTGCAATTATTACCGGATAGAGTTCCGGTATCGCCGAATACGGAAGGCGACAGCCGTTACGAAGTTGGGAGATTCGAGTACAGACGTTCGATCTCGTCGAAGTAACCATCGACCGGAAACCGTTCCCGGACTCGTTCATAGGCCATTCTACCCATCTGTTCGCGGGTTTGTTCGTCTTCATACAATCTCAGGATGTATTCTGCGATTTTGTCCGCGTTCCCTTCCTTCGGCACTATAAAGCCTGTTTCACCGACGTCGATTTGTTCTGGAATCCCACCGCTGTTGGAACCAATGACCGGCTTTCCCGCTAGCATCCCTTCCAGAACGACACCGGGGAAGGGATCCTCGTGTCTCGGGAGATGAACGACGACGTCGGCAGCGGCAAATACTTCAATAACGTCGGGGTGAAAGCCGACCATGTGGACGGAATCGATATCTTTCGCACGAGAACGAAGCTCCGTAGCGTACGATTCGTGTCCGTCAATTTCGCCTCCGACAATACAAAACTCTACCTTCTCCGTCGTTTCCTCGACGAGTCGTGCCACGTCTAGAAGTCGCTCTTGTCCTTTTAACCGTGCGAGTTTCGACACCTGAACGACGAGGAAGCTGTCTTCGTCGACACCGTACATTTTTCGGAAATCGGACGAATCCGATATTCCCTCGAAGCGTTCCGGGGAGGGAACTGCATCGTGGATCACCCCGATGTTCCCTTTTTGAATTCCAACATCATGAAAGATATACTCGCGGGTTCGCTCGGAGACGCAAACGATCTCGTCCGACAAGAGGGCCACGTATCCTCCGAGTAGCCTACGAAGCATCGAAGAGCCGATGTAGGCGCGGACGTGACAGACAGTTGCTACGCCAGCAATTTTTCCTGCGAGAAGACCGTGCGGATACTTTATTTCATTCACATGAACTGCGTCTATATCTTCACGGACGATAATCGAGACTAGAGAAACGACTGCTACGAGGCTCCGGAACAGGTAAAATACTTGGCCGATAGGTGACCGCCTCCGTCGGATCGGGCTCGACCAGAGAAACCGTGTCTCAAGTCCCGAATCGTGGTACCAATCGGCGATACCCGAATCTTTTGGCAAGATAGCGACTGTCTCATGTCCACGTTCCTCCATCTCGTTAACCATCCGGTACATCCACTGTGAAGCTCCGCTGTGAATCTGGGTAGTAGAACCGTAGTAGAGGATCTTCATCGATTTGTAGTTACTAGACGGACCATATGCTTCCTTCGATACCGCGACACGGTTGGTTTCTGACTGACACTATTCACGGGTCGCCATAAGTAAAGTAAAGTCCCAAGATTCACATTTCTCGGTATGGTCGATAATCTATGCGACGCGCTCCAGGCTCTCGACGTAGAGAACGTATTCGTGTACGTCGGAGATGCGGTCAGGTGGGACTACCTTCCCGGCGAGATTGCGTCGGAAGGAACGGTAGTTAGAACCGTTGCAGCCTCTATTCACAGTCCGCCGTCCTTCGCCTCGCTAGCGACTGGCCGCTACCCACCGAGTCACGGCGTCTTTTCCTTCTCGAATCGAGTCCATTCCGATGTCCCGACCCTCTTCGAGATGGACGAATACCAGACCCGATTCCTGAACTCTGTCCACGAGAAATCCGGAAACGTCGACCCCATCTACTCGGTGCTTCGCGAACGACCGCCGAACGTAAAAAATCCGTTCGAGGATCTGTCGTCGCCGTTCGTGGTAATGGAACGTGGACCGGGTGGTCACGCCCCGTACGACCGAACTTTCTCCGCTGCGGACAGATACTTTAGTCAGAACCACGAGACGAATCAGATTCGAACGGAATATCGAGGAGCGATCCAGGAAGACGCCGATAAGTTCCAGCGTCGGCTTACATCGCTAGAGGAAGAGGGATTACTTGATGATACGCTGGTCATCTACACGTCGGATCACGGAGAGCTTTTAGGTGAGGGCGGTGCCGTCGGCCACAACGCACCGATGCGGCCCGAGCTAATCTGGGTCCCGACGGTGTTCGTCCATCCAAGTCTCGATACCGAAACGCTTCACGAAGACATCATCCGTCACGTCGATGTGTTCCCGACGATACTCGAGGTTCTCTGCGTGCCCTTCGAAGAGACCGACTTCGACGGCGTTGCGCTCGGCCGGGCTGCTCCTCCCTCCATCGGACTGTCATTCTACCGGAACCGCGTGCTTCCGGAGAACATCCCGTTCCTATCGGGCAAGCTTGCGTACGAAGGAGCGTGGGACCGGTCAGGGGGATTCGTGTTCGCCCGCACCCACAAGGCGGAACGATTGGCCGCCCTCGCCGGAAAAGCGGCGAAGAGCCCCAAGCGTCACTACCTCCGTAGCCACCCTTACGCGGTACTCCGAAGTTATCTCGAGGACGACGTTCAATACGGGAATCCGAGTTTTAGTAAATCGGGGGCCGAAGAGGTGATTACCAACGCGTCACAGGACTCTTGTGTTCGCCAGACTGTTGATATCGGAGAAGAGGCGGAACAGCATCTTCGCGACCTTGGATACCTGTGAAACGCTCGGAGATGGAACCAGAAACTACATAGCTCGGCGTCGGCCCAATAAGTCAACATGAGCAAACCCTTTCTGTCGGTCGTTACACCCTCGTACAATCAACGCGAGTACGTAGAGCGTACCATCGAGTCGATACGAAGTCAAAACTTCGAGGACTACGAGCACATCGTCGTCGACGGTGGATCGACGGACGGTTCGCTTGACGTTCTGCGCGAGTACGAGGACGAATATCCGCTTCGGTGGATTTCCGAGCCCGACGACGGCATTGGAAATGCAGTGAACAAGGGAATTGAACTGGCAAATGGGGAGTGGATCGGGTGGCAGAACACGGACGACTTCTACCTCCCGGGAGCGTTCCAGGCCTTCGAGGACGTGGTTCGAGCAAACCCGAACACAGACATCGTGTACGGCGACATCGTCCTCGTTGACGGGAACGAGAACGAGCTAAACAAATTGTTCTACACGGAACCGTTCTTCGGTACGGGCTTCATTCAGAGGAGACAGGGAATCCTGCCCGCTTCGAACCAAGGTGCGATAATCCGTGCCGATGCGCTCCACGAAATCGGTGGCGTCAGCGAGGAACTGGAGTACATCGTCGACGTACACCTGTTCGCCAACCTCCTCGAACGCGAGAACGAGTGGGTACACCTCCCCAAATTCGTGGCAGCCCACCGGAATCACGAGACGGACGAAGAGATGGAGCGGCTCTTTCGAGAACGGTGGCGGGAGTACCACGAAGTTCACGAGTATCCCGAATTCGAAAAACGGGTTCCGGAGAAGGTACTCCGCTTCGCGGCGAAAGCACTCAAAGCGACGAAGCTCCTTCAGGAAGGGCGGGTTAAAGCATTCGAGTACAAGCTCAAAGAGCAGTTCTGATGGCAGTTACGGGTTGGTTTCTGGGGGCACTGGATCCTCCAGCTCGGTAGTTCTGTCGAGCGATTCGCGACCGATAGGGACGTACTCGACGGAGCGGGGAAGTTCCTCCGACTCGAACAGTCGCCACGGATCGACGAGCGTAACCTCGCAGTCGGTGAACGCGGTCGCTTCCTCAAACTCCTCCCACGGGGTAGCCACGACGACGGTGTCGGTCCCCCGGAGCAAGTCGGCCATTCCCAAGACCGGTTCGGCGTCGTCCGTCGCCGACTCCGCCTGTCGGTTCCCCATCGGGTCGTAGTACTTCGTCTCGAAATCGTCGGCGAGTTCGGCAACGAGTTCGATCCCCTGGGACTCGGTCACCAGATACGTTCCGGGCTTGTACGTCATCCCGAGTATTCCGACAGAGTCGCCCTCCGAGGTCGTCTCGCGGACTCGGTCGGCAATCCACTTCGTGTGCTGGTCGTTGACAGCATCCGTGCTCTCCGCCAGCGGGGCTCTCGTACCGGCGTCCTCCGCCAGTCGTGCAAAAGCGACGTTGTCTCGGGGGAAGCAGGGCCCGCCGAAACGCGCCCCAGAAGTGAGGTAACTCCCACTGATACGAGAATCGAGTGCGAGATATTCCGTAACGTTGTCGACGTTTCCGCCTACACCGTCGCAGATCTCAGCCAGCGTGTTCACGAAACTAATTTTCATGGTGACGTACGAGTTGATGGCCATCTTGGCGATTTCGGCTTCGGTTGCGGCCATCCGTGCAACTGGGACGTCCTCGTTAATCTCGTTGTAAATCGCCTCCACCACGTCTCCGGCTCGCTCGTTGAGTTCACCGATGAGGAAGTTATCGGGATTTTCGAGACCGTCAATGACGTCACCGATCGCGATGAACTCCGGGCTGTAACAGAGGCCGAAATCCTCTCCAGCGGTCTTTCCGGAGTACTCTTCGAGCCAATCGCGGATTTCTCCGTCTGTAGAACCGGGGAAGACGGTGCTCGTCACGGCGACGGTGTGAAACTCGTCTTTCCTCCCGAGGGCCCGTCCGACGAGTTCACAGACTTCTTCTACGTACTTGAGGGAGTACCGGCCGGCCTCGGTAGATGGAGTATTGACCACGATAAAGGTGATGTCAGTGTCGGTTATCGACCGCTCTGTCGGTGTGGTTGCCGTCAGTTCGGCGTTCGCGTCATTGATGTACGCCTGCAGTTTCGGTTCGGTCACCGGCGCTTCGCCGGCATTCACCTGGTTTACGACTTGCTCGTCGATGTCTACCCCGGTAACATCGATACCGTTGTTCGAGAGAGTCGCCGCCAAACAAACACCCAGTTTCCCCAGTCCGATTACTGATGCGCGCTCAATCACATCAACACCAATCAAGAGGTGCCAATTAAGAATTTCGTTTAGCAACGGACCGGTTTTACGGTGCAAACCGTTCAAACAGCCTCTTGAGTGCGAACAACTTCGGGTTCTCCTCAACGATAGTAGTCAGGATCTCGCGTTCGCGCTCTTCGACGAGGCCTATCTTAAGAATCGAGAGCGAGTACAGTAACAGCAAGAGAGCGAGTTGGCCGACCAACAGAAGGGGACGGGCCGTCGGAAGGAACCACCGGATCACGAGAGCGATTACGAGGAATAGAACGATGGTCGCTCCGTGTCGTTTCACTCCAGAATACTGCGGGAGAATGCCGACGTACCTGTAGAGATGGTACGTATAGAGGACGTTTCTTACAGCGAACGTTATCGCCGTTGCGACAGCCGCCCCAACGAACGAGTACCTCGGAATCAAAACGACGTTCAGGACGATATTGAGCAGGACGGCGACGACGTTGTCCACCATCACGACTCGAGAGTTCCCCACGGAGATGAGGGTATTGTCGTTGAGACCTGTGATAGCGTGCAGGAGAAAGCCGAAAGCGAGAACGACGAGTACGATCGCACTTTCGGTGTACGCCTGTCCGTACACCACCGTCAGTACGATTTCCGGTATCGTAACTAGCACCAGCACGAACGGAACCGACAGGACAACGATCCACTTCGTCACCGTCTGGTACAGCGCTTCCATCCGGTCGCCCCGTTCGTCGCTGTGAAGTTCGGACATCATGGGCATGAACAGGAATCCCAGCGTCCCCAAGAACACTGTGAGCATCTGGGCGATCATGTACGCTGCGCGGTAGATGCCGACATCGTCCGGTATCGAAAAGTACCCGATGAGAAACGAGTCAAGATTCTGGAGCGTCGTCGTCATCGTCGCGGTAATCACGAGCGGAATGGAAAAGACGAGGAGTCGCCGGGCGAGTTCGAACGAAGCCGCATCCCAAGCGTCGTCGCCGAACGAAATATTTCGGAGGATGAAGACGACGCCAGCGAAGCCTGCGAAAAGAAGCGAGCCCACGTACGCCCAGGCGATGCCGAGATAGCCGAGACCCGCAGTGAGCACGACAATAACGAAGACGAACCGTGAACCCGGGAGTAGAATGTTCCGAACCACAGCCTTGAACCAGGAGCGCTGCAATCCCTGTGATATCCCGACAGACAGTCGAAGTACCGTGAACGGGACGATTCCGAGTGCAAAAATCCGAATAGGACGGGCCATGTCGGGGTCCCTGAAGAGAAGCAGGGCGATATCGGAAGAGAAAATGAACGATATCGCTGCGAAAGTCAGGGTGATTGGGAGCGAGACGGCCAATCCTAGCAGCACGACGGCTCCTCTACGACTATCTTCGTCGAATCGCGGGATGAACCGGCCGAATCCCTTGTGAAGCCCAAACAGACTGAATATCGTGACGGAACTCGTGAAGACCATTCCGAGAGTCACGATACCGTATCCCGTGGTACCAAGCTGCCGCGCCATGACGACTTGCGTGAGGAACCCGATTCCGTAGTTCGCGACGTATCCCAACAGGAGGACCCCGCTCCCCTTGACCAACTGCAGGATGTCGTCTTCCTCGCTCATAGTTACTCGGTGAAGCGGCTCCGTTCTTCACTCGCAAACTCCGACACGGAACCAAATAGGTGACGAAACCGTCGTACGAAACTCAGTGCGAAGAACAAGGCTTTTACTAATATACCAGTCCCCTCTACGTATGACATCCCTCGTCTTGATCACCATCGACTGTCTCCGGGCCGACCACGTCGGATGTTACGGCTATCAGCGAGACACCACACCGACTATCGACGCAATTGCAGAGGAGGGGATGCAAATTGAGGCCGCGTACACGAACGGTCCGGGCACCAGGTTCGCATTCAAGTCCCTGCTCGGTGGCGTCTACCCCCTTCAGATAGACGGCGTCGGCTTGCCCGAACGGGACGGAACGACGCTCGCCGAGACCCTATCGACGGCAGGATACGAGACTGCGGGTTTCGTAAACAACGGATTTCTCTCGGAAGATTTCAACTACGGGCGAGGGTTCGACACGTTCCGGGACACTGGCTACTGGAACCAGAGCGCAGGCGAGCTCCAGCAGGGACTCTCGAAAGTGAAGCGTCGTCTGCGGAAGTGGGCGAAACATTCCGCTGTCATTGACGACGAGCGGTTTGCCCGGATAAGAGAGCTGTACGGCCGGCTCATGACGACGGCCAGTTCCTCGGGGATAGACATCGGCGTCACCGACGAAACGGTAGTGGCAGAGGCCAAAGAGTGGATCGCCGCGCGCGAACGAGAGGACGAAGACTACTTTGCGTGGATTCACCTCATGGACGCCCACACGCCGTACCAGAAACTCCCGCAACACTTCAATGCGATGAGCCTCGAAACGCCGCCGGAGCACGTTCGGAATCCCAACCACCTCGTCGCCGCTGGCGACCCCGCACCGCAGAACGTCCTCGACATATACGACAGTTGCATCCGGGAGACGGACTGGCAAGTCGCCCGTCTTTTGGAGACGGCCGGTGCAGAGACGTCGGTGGTCGTGACGGCCGACCACGGCGAGGAGTTCGGCGAACACCGCCCCTTCCACAAGGAGTCACCGTACGAGTCGATGGCTCGAGTGCCGGCCGTGTTGAGCGGACCAATCAGCGAACGGGTTTCGGGACGAGTGTCGGCGCACACCGACATAGCGACGACGATCGCCGACTTCGCGGGTGAAGACTGTCCTAGCGAGTGGCCTGGCCGGTCACTGATTGGCGAGTCGTCCGACGAAGGTGTCGACGTTTTCATCGGGTACGAGAACGAGAACGGTGTCATGTGTGCACTCGTTCGAGACGAGTGGAAGCTCGTGACGACGAGGCCAGACCTCGACTCACCAGCCGAGCGTACCTTTCTCCTAAATATAGAACGGGACCCCGACGAGCAGACGCACTTCGAGGACGACGATAAGCGCGAAACGTTGGAAACACGACTCAAGGAGGTGGTCGACTGGACATGTTCGCGTCGGATGAGGAGCGAGAACCCAGTCTGGGATACGGAACAGAACATGGACGAACTGGGACAGAACATCTCGAGGAACGTTGAGGAACAACTCGAACACCTAGGGTACAAGTAGACCCGGGTTTTCGCTTCGTCGTTTCGAGGTGTATCCAGTCGCCATTTCAAACAGGGTCGTTATCACGCGAGAGAAAGAACTGCTGTGAAGTCGTCGAATTGCAAAGTCACCGACGAAGTGTCAAAATGACGTACAAGCTCGCCCAAAATCGATGGAGCACAACGGGGAGAGTCAAGTTGAAACCGGCATCTATAACTGTGGTATTTCTTCAGTTCTAGCTATGCGATTACGGCAGATCGTCATCGCCCTCACGTACATATTTATCTTCTCTCTCCCTTGGCGCTCGCTTATACTCATAGGTCCGATAAGTATCTCAGAGATTGTGGGCATGGGCCTAGCGATTGCTTTCATCATTTATCGCCTCAGGGAACCGTTTTTGAGTTTCAGCCCATCTTTCCACGTTCCACTCGTCGCTTTTACCGGCGTAGTCATTGCCAGTACGTACTGGAGCGTTAATCCGAAACGGACGTTTTCTTACGCAATCCCGTTTCTCTCCATCTTCGTACTGTCTATCATCATATATGACGTATACGACTCCAAGGTACAAGTCCAGTACGCCATAACTAGTTTCGTCGCAGGCGTTGGAGTCTCTATCACGATTTTGGTTTTCAACTTCCTCACTCAAAGAACTTGGATCGCAGGGAGATACTCAATAGGAAGCATATCCGGGAATGTACTCGCAGGGTTAATAGTGATTGGCGTTCTCTCCTGTATATTTCTGATCCAAACTAGTCGAATATTCTCTAACGAGTGGATTGAGAAGGGGACAAACGGTCTCCTCATATTCGTGGGAGCAATGGCCGTTTCACTTACTGGTTCTCGAGCAGGGTTCGTTACGTTGACGATCGTAATCGCGTACTTCTTCGTGTGTGAAAAGAGAAATTTAAACCGGTCGCGGTACACGATAGTGTTCGCGGTCGCTGTTTTCTCCATGATTTTCCTTTCCATCACTTTGTTCGCTTCTCAGCAGACCGCTGAACGTTTCGCCTCAATTATAACAGATGGAATAAATGATAATTTAAAATATCGTATAGTAATCTGGAAAACCGGTTTTGCCGAGTTCCAAAATAATCCTTTGATAGGGAATGGTTGGGGAACCTTTGGTCCAGTAACCGAGGCTACTCTCAGTCAAACGTATCCCGGGGACTTCATCCCTCAAAGAGCTCACAATGCATTTGTCACAATAGCCTCGGAACTCGGAATTGCTGGATTGCTACCGTTCGCTTTGTTACTGCTGGGGTGCGGAGAGATATTACGCGGTTTTTCTGTTCATGAGGGGTTCTTTTGGCTCGCTATTTTATTAGTATTACTATTCCTTTTATCTGTTGACATTTGGGTGACGATGACGACCCCTTACCTCTTCATGGCTCTCCTCCACACGTATAAAAATTCGACTGAAATTTCTTGTCCTTGACACCGCCGTGAGCAACTCCGTGCTCGCCGCGCTCATTTTGTTACCGCCGGTTCACGAAGGATCCCGAACCGGATGTAATCGTCATCAACCTCCGGGAGACCTACACGGTTGGACCATTCATCAGGCTCCTTGACCGGCTTGAACCGACCGTCGGGAGCGCGTGGCGCGAGAATTGAGATATTCCAAAATACTGTGAGCAATGCGTGGATTGCTGACTCCCGAGCCGTGCAACTCATCACGAATGCGCTAAAAACGACGAAACCCACTGACGAAGAGCGTCGAGAGTAATTCTCTCGGCTCCGTCGAAGCGGTATCTAATCTAAAATATCTTACAATACGCCGTGATCAATTGTAAACGCATCTTTACCAAACGTATAGTTGCCCAATTACCTCTTCCCCATTACCCCAGTCGAACTAAGAAATTATAAGTCAAGCGTCACTATCTCTGCAAGATTCCTCAGTTTTTTGATTAATCGTCCCAGATTGTCAATCGAGAGCGGACCACGGAACCTCCCGGACTCTATGAACCAGAAACCGTTGCTACGAGAGCATATTATAATCTATTAATATATATATATATTATAATCTAATATAAATTGGAATGAAAACCGGTGGCAGGCCAGAGAAATCAAACGTCAAAATTTACCTATCCGAGTCGTTTCTTGAAGACACATACGCGACGAGGCAGGAGGACTATAAAAACGGAACGAGTTCATCCGCCACGTTCTCCGTGATGAGGTCAAGCACCCTGACTTGACGAGCGAAAACGAGAAGTAATCGCTGCCAAACTCACGCGCCGAACTGGCGAGAGCGAGACGTCGCCCGCGACGACGTTCTTGGCGATGAGTAACGAAGGGGGTATAGATATAGCAGTTTCGTAGGCTGCGAATCGCATCTACGACGATCTGAATGAACACGCTTGAGAGCATATCACCGACAAAGTCAACGAGATCGAAAATAAACAGTGGCATATTATTAGGCCTCCCCGAGACGAAGTGAATACTTTGTAAAGATGATGCCTATCTTCTCAGTTGCGGTGCCGAACCAAGATTGCACCCAAATCACACAACTTAATAAGAGCGTTTTCCAGTATACCCCTAATGGCGGCAACAGATGCCTTCTCAAATGAAAGGAACAATGCCCATCTTGCTTTTGCAGCCTTACTCGTCCTCTATTTCGTCACCCCCTTTGCAAACGCTACCCAGATAATCGGCGGCCTCCAACTCGATGAACTCGCTGCGGTCGGGGCGCTCGCCGGAGCCTTATATAGCTGTTACAGACGGCCATTCGTTCGTGTCCCAAATACACCCATCCTGCTATTTTTCGGGTTTGTCGTCTTCCAGCTTGTAAGTCTCGCTTGGACCGCCGACCTATCACGAGGAATGACTCGGTCCCTGCGGTTCCTCTTTGCACTAGCAGTGGTCCTTATCCTCTGGCGGTCAGTCGCTAAACGGTATCTTATCCATCGATTGCTACAAGCATACGTCATGGGTGCTACACTCACGATTTTGGCCATCTTCGTGAACGCGATAACGCAGACATACGCGCATGGATACCGTGTCGGCGCGATGGGGTACGCTCCAATTGACCTCGGCGGAGTCCTCGCCCTCGCGTTGCCGCCCGCTTGGTACCTCGGCTGGCATTACCGGACCTTACATCCGTATCTTGCCCTCTATAACTGGCTCGTCATCCCGTTCGGCATGGCGGCCATCCTTCTGACAGGATCTCGGCACTCACTCGTTGCGGCCGCATTCATCGTACCATACATTGGGTACTCGCTGTACTCACAGCCGAGCATCCGGGTGCACCTACGCTCACCGTTCAACGTCGCTACTGGCGTAGTCGTCTCCACAGGTGGGGTGGCGGGCGGTTTAGTGTTGCTCCCAGAGTATATCCGGCAGCGCCTTTACGAACTCCCACACGATATTATGATGCTTGACCTAACTGGGCGACTGCCGCGGTGGGTCGTCGCGACAGAGATTCTCCGCAACAATCCCATCGTCGGTGCGGGCGTCGGGTCGTTCCCAGTACTCGCAGAGGGTCGTCTCTTGAAATTAACGTCTCCGCCGCATCCGAATTATTTTGTGGCCGACAGTTTCTTTGCGGCAACTGCTTCGAACCTCGGCCTGCTCGGCCTCGGACTCATCATTGCCATGTACTACGTCACGGTCCGGGACGCGATTCGCACATGGGGCAACGTGAATGCTCTCTGGGTGACGCTGATCGGAATGTGGGTGATTCTCGCGGGCTTGAACACGTTCGGCATCCAGATGGCCGCATGGTTGATGTTCGGACTTGCTTGGGCGAGCCTCTATCGCGTTGAAAACACGTGACGAACAGAACAGTTTCGTCCGAACAAACAGTCCGGCTTGGATCTTGTTGCCATTGTCCGTATTCGCCGAGCCAATAATGGTTCCCACTGCCTGCGATATTGTTTGCCCAGACATTATCCGCCGCGTTGGTGGCGTTCTCTGTCACGTTCGCGTCGGTCGCGGTATTCCCCGTGATAGTCGCCCATTCACAGTTGACCAGGAGCCCGTCGTTGTTCACCATGCCGATAATCTGGGTGTCCGTGACTGGCCCGTATGCATACGTCCCACTTCCAGAGTAAATGATGCCGTGGTCGGCATAGTCCTTGACGGTCTTGTCCTGAATTGGTGTGTATGGAGCGGACGTATAAATGCCGCAGATCGCCCCGATAATGCGGTTATCGACTACTTCATTCCCTTGGCCTTCGATAATGTGGATTCCAATTGTGCCGAGGTTCTTTATGAAGTTATCCTTAATGGTGATGTCGTAATGGAGTGAGCTGTCACTGCCGGCTGTTTTCTAGCCATCATCGGAGAGGCCGAGAAGGGTATTGTTCTCGACGGTCATCGAATGACAGTTGTTGAAGTCGGTTTCTCGTGTCTCGCCAACGATGATTCTGTGTGGTTGTTCTACCCCTGTCGCCGTATTAGAGATAGCACGTCCAGTCAAAATACCGCACTGCCAGGCCTTCAACCCTATAATTTCTATCTGATTTCAGAATGGGGTTGTTCAAACCAGCAGTGAACGTTTGCCAATCCGTCGTCGCTCTCGCGAGTACTGAAGCCAGCGCGTAGCTGCCCTCCAGCCGGGCGACCGCCGACCGGAACGCCTCTTCCCGATCCATCCCGTCGGCCAGCGCGTCCTCGATTAGGTGCGGGACGACCTCGGTGTCGGTGTCGCTCTCGAACTTATGTCCCGCCTCGACGAGTTTGGCCTTGAATTCGTCATAGTTCTCGATGATACCGTCGTGGAACACGGCCACGTTGCCGGTGCAGTCGGTATGCGGGTGAGCGTTCGCGTTGGAGAGTGGGCTGGGGATGTTCCACGGGTGGGGCCGATGCCGACCGGACTCCGCATGTCGCCGCTGACCGCTCGCTGGAGGCGCCTAATCATGCCCTTCGCTTATAGACCGAGAGGTCGCTGTTCGCTGGGGCGACCCCGCCGAGTCGTAGCCCCGATACCTAACTTTCTTATTGTGAAGGAGAATCCGTTGCGTTCGAAGGACTTTTTGAGTAGGCTTCTCCACATTAGTCGCATGCGAGGCGAATACAATTTGTCACGAACTGGCATCTTCTCTGGGATCATCTGTGAGTTCGTAGACACCGGTTTCGTAGACGTTCTTCAGGTGATCGTGTTCAGCTAGTCGGATCATGCGCTGGCTGACGTACTGGCGTGACAGTTCACGTCCGTATTCTTCTTCGAGTAGCGTGCGGACGAGCGCAGGGGTCGCTCGACCGCTTGCGAGGATATTGAGGATGTCGTAATCGGCGTCGTTGAGATCTGATTCGCTCAGTACCATTACTGTCTTCTTTTTCGCCGTTCTTGGTTGTGAGTTACGGTTTACCCCGCCTTTGAAATTGCCATCGTATGTTTCTAATATCTATTTACGAATAGCAACCTATATGTGGTGGGAGCGCATATTGTAGGCTAAGAAGCGTGGGATGCCGCAGAAAGGCTCGGTGCTGGAACACCGAACCGCGCTTCGATGGAGCGAAGCATGTCGAAGAACGCACCAGCAACAGAAGAAGATTCCGACGAATCGCTAGAAAACACCTCGATGCCCGGACCGCATGGTTCTGAGATCCAGAGGGAGCCATGTCGTGATGGCGATCCGTGGTGTCCGGGACCAAACGGAACTGACCTCCCGTGTTGGCCGTGTTTCTGCCTTCGGAGCTGGGGGAACGGTCGATGATGACGAAACGGGAGCACTTGCGAATGCACCTCGTGCAGGCGTTGACGCGGTGTGAAAACGCTGACACCCGGACCCATCTTCGAGTCGCATTACAGTACTGGGACGCACTCGCAACAACGGCGGTGATAGAATGTCCAGTGTGTGGGAAGGTCGGCCTCCCCAAGCGCATTGAGAACCACCAGTGTACCGAAGAGCAATGACTGACTATGATACCGGTTCGTCTATAGGAACGCCCCCGTTTCCAAAATTATCCAACTTCGGTGGTGAATCTATCCGATTCCGCTTGGACGTACTCGTATCGGGGGACAGTGTCTAGTGCTGAAAGATGGAGACGGACGAACTCGATGTCCCATCCTCACGGGGATACGACTGGGAGAAGCGTGCAAACGAAATCAGAAAGCGCGATGACGAGATCTGCCAGCGCTGTGGTGATCACAACGGGAACTACGAATACTATCCACTGTCGATGGAGGTACATCATATCGTTCCCGGAAAGTATCTCCCGAAATCGGACGCACGCGTCGATTTGAACCTCGTCACGGTTTGCGTCACGTGCCATCGGAACCTCGAGGGGTCTCACGTAGGACGCCAATTAGCCGAAACGGGCCGTGAAGACGCGCTTCAAATCTTGAATCTCTTGAAGGACCGACCGCAGTCTGGGACTTCGATTTCACGCGAGGTTGAACTATCCGAGGAACGGGTCCGAGTTCTCGTGGACCACCTCCAAAGCATAAATTGCGTAATGAAATCTGAACGAGAATTCTATCGGGCCGTCTGCCCCGCGACGTTCAAATCCACGGTCGAGAAAGAACAGATTGAGTAACTGGGAATATTCCGATAACTTATCCGACGAAAATAACGACCGTCGGCAGTTCATCTCTCAACGGCTCCGCGATTTCGTGATGGCTGGCTACGTCGAAAAAGTCCATACAGGCCTCTATGAGCTCGTTGAGGACCCTGCAACCGACTGACCGTTGTGATCACCCGCTCACGGCGTCAGTCCACCTGCGGTTGACATTCCGATACCACAGATCCGCTAATTCGTCGACCGGGACACGCTCCTCGCTGTCGTCGGTTTCGGATTGCGGAGTAACGTCCTCTTCGGCGACAGACAGTAGTCCCGCTCGTTCCTCGAGAACTTCCGCAACAGCCGTCGCGATACCCTCGCCCTCTGGATGGATCGACAGCCACGTCTCTAACGAGACACCGAGGTCCTCGTCGGCGAATCGCTCATACCCGTGGTAGGTGGCGTACAAGTGCCGAAGGAGCGCGCCTGGATCTCGGCCTTCGGAGTCGTCCAGACGGTCCACGTTCTCGGGGTCGAGCTCGGTACAGAGCGCGATAACCGTCATCTGCATGTGGTGGGAGTACAGCCATTCGAACAGCAACCATGTCGTGTGGAGGTCGTAGACGGCCTTGCGAGCGAGGATGAACGCAAGCCGTGTCCGATTCGTGTATCGAACATCCCGTTTCGTATACGTGTATCGGGGACAGGTCTCGTTCAGGCGGTCGAGCCAGTCGTCTTTCCCGTCGGCAGCTGCCGTGAGGACGAGCGGGAGGCGTTCGTCTGGCGAGAGCTCACGGAGAATCTCGTCACTGAGTTCGTCGAGTTCGTTCTCGACGCGGCGCTTGGTCATCCCCCGTCCTCCATCACGTCAGTCGCCTACTGGAGGAGATCAAGTTCCTCCTCCATCTCGTCGATGTCGGTGTCTTTCATGAGTTTGCGGTACTGTCCGGAGAGATAGCCGAGCGTCCGAACCCACCGAAGCTGGAGTTTCTCAGCGTCGATACCGTCAGGATCGGAGTCCTTGATCTCGTCGTGGACGTCCCGGATAGTGTCGGCAGGATCGACACCACCTGCTCGCGCTCGGTCGCAGATCGCTCGCTCGTCGAGCGATGGCTCGGGTTCGAACCGCAGCAAAACGGACGTGGCGCGCCGACTCCCGACCCGTCCGCGTGCGCTGGCCGCGCTCGAATCGCCGGAGGCATACGACCGGAAGTAGGCTGCGCTCTCCTCACCAGTCGGACGCGAACGCTCGCTCAGCCACGTTGCTGGATGCGTTCATCGGTCCCACCTCGTCGGGATGAACTCAATCGTCGGCCGTGTAGGCGCCGCTCCGGTGCTCGATCCGGTGAACTTCGAGAATGGATGCCTCGTGATCGAGGACGCAGGCGAGGCGGTACTGCCCGACGCGTAGTTTCTCGAACGGACCACCCGTCAGCGGTTCGAGATAGTCGGCCGGATCGCGCCACTCGGCGGTCACGACCTCATCGAGTTTCGAGACGAGGCGGTCCTGTACGTGTGGGTCGAGACTATCGAACTGGTCGGCGGCCCGCGGTGCGAACTTCCACGCCCACTCGGCATCGTCACTCGTCATCCTCGTCCATCATGGCGATTACCTCGTCCCGAGAGACCAACTCTGCTTCGCCGGACCGAAGGTCGTGTTCGCTCGCCGCGATCTGTTTCCATCCCTCGCGCGAGAACTCGGGATGTTTCACCGCATCTCGCGCCGCGTGGCGAAGGAACTCGCTTCGAGAGTTGAACCCCTGCTCCTTCCACGTTGCGTCGATGTCCTCCAAGAAGGCCCGCGTCAGTCGGAGGTTGATCTGAACTTTCTCCGGGTCGGTATCGTCGTTGGATGTGTCGGCGTTGGACATATACGTGTGCTTTACGTACGTACATGAATAAAGACTCCGTCGGACGACTCGATGACCCGGCGATGAACTGCTCGCCGAGCGACGGAGCGAGTCCGAACCTCCTCGACGCGAGCGTGGCGCGCCAACTCCCGACCCGTCCGCGTGCGCTGGCCGCATGAGCTCCCGGAACGGCCAGCCGAAACGGACCGAGACGACCGCACGGGCGTCGAACGAGAACGAACCTGTCCGCCCTCCGATTTGGCACAACACATTTGTATACGAGATTGTATACGCTCTAGTGTGAGCAAAAGCATCCGGGTCGACGACGACACGCACGCCGCCCTCGCAGCGCTCAAAGGTGACGACGAAACGTTCGACGAGTTACTGTCCCGACTCGTTCGGGAGCGACGCGAAACGATCCGTGCGGGTGCGGGCCTCTGGTCCGGGACGGATGCCGCCGAGCGCGCCCGCGAAGCGCGCGAACAGATGAAACGGGACGTCGGCGGTCGATGACGCTTTACGACAGTAGCGTCCTCATCGACTACCTCGACGGTAACGAGGACGCGGTGGACTACGTCGAGAACCACATCGATGAACGCGCAGTCACCCCACCGCTCGCCATGTACGAGGTGTATCAGGGCGAGATCTACAAGTCCGGGCCGGCCGACTTCGATGCGGTCGACGGCGCGCTCGGGTGGGTGACCGTGGTGGACAAAACCCCCGCCCTCGCACGCGCCGCGGCTGAACTCCAGAACGACCTGGCGACCAGTGGGAGTCCCCTCTCGGCCCGCGATGCCTTCATCGCGGGGGCCGCTGCGGGACTCGATGAGCGACTCGTCGTCGCCGACTCCGATTTCGACATCGACGGCCTCACCGACCACCTCGACGTCGAGGTCCTCTGAGGTCGACGCACTGATTCACAAGTAGAACCCCCCAAACTGTGCTCCTACCGTTGGATGGATCGCGCGAACGTAAACAGAACAGGGCGATGAAGAGCGCGCCCATGGAGCGAAGCCGGACCTGGAGTAGACCACGCCGTCATGGATGCTCCCCGTCGTGAGCGTCTTCGCCACCGGCATCGGCGGCCAACAGCCGCGCCAGATCCGACTGGGTTTGGGCCGCCCACACCCACTCGGGGTCGAACGTGGTCTCGATCTGTTTGACGCGGCCCTCACGCCCGCGCGATTCGATCCACGTCTCCACCAGCCCCATCGTCTCGAGGTCGGTCAGCACCTCCCGGATGGCACGCTCGCCCAACCGATGGTCGTCGGCCACAGCATCGCGCTGTAACGCCTCGGCGATCTGCTGGGTCGTCACCGGCTGGACAATCGCGCCCGTTTCGGACTCTCGGTGCAGCGTGGCGGCGGCGAGCACGGCCGTGTGCGAGAGCGGCAACCGCTCAAGTTTCTCGACCGTCGTGGCTTTCTCGGTCGTCTCGACATTCGCGTCGATGCACTCGGCGGTCACCTGGCCGAGCTCGCGTTCATCGGCAGTCTCGCCGGCGTGGCGGAACAGCGTGAGCGCCTTCCGAGCGTCACCCCACCGGTCGGCGGCCCGGCGCACGCCGTACTCGAACACGTCCTCGGGCAACGCGCCCTCGCGGAACGCGTCCTCGAGCCGCGGCGCCAAGATTAACTCCAATTCGCGGGCGGCGTACGGCGCGAAGAACACCCCCTCGCCACTCATTGCGCTCTGGATCCGACTGTCCAACCGCAAATCCACCTCCAGTAGCTCGTTGCTCACCAGGAACACCGACAGATTCAGCCCACGTGAGACCTTCCCCTCGCCGCGCAACAACCGGTAGAAGAAGTCGTTCGGACCATAATTCGTGTCTTGAGCCATGTGGTCATCTCATCAAGGATCAGCACCACATACTCCGGATACGACTCTAACGCCTTCCAAATCCCAGCGAACACGCCATCCAACCCTTCGTAGGCCTGCTTGCGCTCGCCGGTGAGTTTGAACAGAATCTCGTTGGCCGCGCTGAACTGCGAGCGACACTCCTTCAGATTCACGTACTCGTAGCCGAACGCGGGCGTCCGTGACGCGAACTCCGCACAGAGGCGCCGCGTGGTGAACGTCTTGCCCGTGCCCGGCGGGCCGTACACCGACACCGTGGTCGGGAGATAGCCGTCGTGGACGCTGGCCAGGATCGTAGCGAGCGCGCGCTCCTCGGCGTCCCGTCCGACCACCTCGTCAGATTCGGCCAGCGGGTCGAGCGCGCCTTTGTCGGCGAACACGCTGTCGGTGACGGCCGCGTCGTCGAAGAGGTCGTCGTAGTCGGTCATGGCGTTGTGGGGTTCCCTCCCGGTTGCCGGCGAGCGCGAGAGGATTCCGGCGAAGCTACGGGTGTGTAGGTGTATCGCCAGTAAAAGGATTCGGCACCAGACGGCAAGCCGTCGGGCCACCAGCGACCCCTTGGTGGGCCAGAGACCACCCTCGCCACGATCGCCGCACTTCTCGGTTTCCTACTCGAGAGACAACCGCCGCAGGGCTGGCTCCCAGTTCGGTCGGTTGAACGAGGAGAACGTAGAACACCGAAATTTCCAGAGAGAAATGTGTGAACCAATCAGACCAGCTCCGAAGGCGGTCGTGCCACCAAGCAATCCAGACATCGACAGCGTCAGGTGGGATCCAAGCGAGCTCGTACTGGCTGACACCGCACGGCGTCGAGACTAGAAATTCGACCGAGAACACGAAATCGAGTGTCCGACGCACGTTATCAGCGGCGAGGATGACGAGCTCGTGCCGACATTCGGAGTAGAAATGGCCGAGACGGTCCCCAAGAGAGACGTCGTCGCAGTCGACGCGGCGAGTCACCTACCTCGCTGGGAGGCACAGACGGACGCCGTGCTGGCGGTTCCGGCCTCGTGATAGCCGGCATCTCGCTGGGCGAACTGGCCGTGCTGTACGCTATTTTCAGCCGTGACTCGGCTACCTATTTCAGTCGTCGGACGTGTGTGGCGAGTATGGACGAGCAAAAACAGGCGACGTTCGGGGCAGACGGCGAGTTGCAGATGGACGACGATGGGGACGAGAACAGCGATCGCGAGGACGGGCCGGCACACAATGACTTCGGCGAGGAGCTTGGTGAACACGAGACTAAGGCCGGTGTTAGCAGATATGTTGTCTCGAGCCTCCTGCAGAAATCGGTTCGGCGTTCGGACGAGAACACTGCCGCGTGGGCCGCATGGGAACTCGTCCGTTCTGGGTACGCGTGGAACTTCTGGGACCGAGTCACCCTCTTCGTCGTGGAGGACCTCCGGGCTGGCCACGAGGTGGCCCTTACGATTCGTCGGTATGAGGAACTAGCACACGAGCGCTGGTCGGTGGATTCGTGGCGTGGGCGCCTGTGTGCCATCCACGCCGCACTTGCAGCCGCGCGAGCTCCCTCTTCACGCGAGTCAGCGCACGCGGACGAGTACTTCGGCGAACTGTCGGACGAGCGGGTTGCCGCCCGCGAGGAGGGACGGGAACCGCGATATGACTCGCCAGTCGATGACATGGATCCCGATGGAAAGTACGACGCTGTCTTCGACCAGCATACGTACGAAGGCAAGAAGCGGGGCCGCGACGGGACGTTCTTTCGGACCCATGGCGCCCGCGTTGGCCCTGAAGGCGAATCGGAACTCAGTCGCCAGTGGCGACTGCGGAGCATGAAATTGGATGATCAGGAATACACGGACGAGCAATTGGCCCGTGCCGTCACACCGGTCGAAGCCGACGAGAGATGGTCAGACGACCTCGATAGTTGATACTGACCACGCGACAGCCACCGCGAATCGAGTGCGACATCGACACCGATGCTGCTTGACCGCCCTTCCTGTCGGGCGTGATGCCGAATACACGAGTGCTGCTAGCACACACCTGTGTTCGTTACTCGTGGATTTCACCCGTTGAGCGGGAGATGATGACGGGCACAGTATCCGCTCGCTGGTCGATCGCTGAGGAAGGGGGTGTAGCGCCCTGTATCGCAGAAGCTAATCGTCAGATACAGTTTCTCTCTTCGCTCCTGCCCAGCAGGGTTACGGATAGAGACGTTGCCATCCGTTGTATGGCTGAAAATACTACTGCTGCCGAAATCTTTGGGCTGTCCAGCAGGCACTCACCGAAGCGTTGCGAACCGGCGACCCCGACGTCGACGAAGAGAAAACGGAGAAACTCCGCAAAAAGCGACGATAAACCACCGTTTTAGTCTCCCCCGACGTAACGGCTCGGCGTGGCCTCTCTCTCGTCGGTCCTCGGAGCGGACGCCGAAGTCCTCACCGAGCGACCGTTCCAACTGCTCTTCGTCGCGAATCTGCTCCCGCCGCTCGGCACGGCGCTGCTCTCGCCGGTCCTCGGGTCGCTCATCGGCCCGTTCGGCGCGACGCCGGCGAACATCGGACTGCTGATGTCGGCGTTCACGGCGCCCGCCGTCGTCGTCATCCCGATCATCGGCGTGATCGCCGACCGGTACGGGCGACGACCGGTGATCCTGTTCGGATTGGTCCTATTCGGGACGGCCGGCACCGCGATCGCGCTCACCACCGACTTCCGGGTCGCACTCTTTCTCCGATTACTCCAGGGCATCGGGTTCGCCTCGCTCACGCCGATCATCATCACCAGCATCGGCGACCTCTATGCGGGAACGAAGGAGGCGACCGCACAGGGACTCCGATTCACGGGCTCGGGGCTCTCTCAGACCGTGTTCCCGCTCGGCGCGGGCGTGCTGGTCGGCGTCGCGTGGCAGTACCCGTTCTTGCTGTACGCCATCGCGTTCCCCATCGCCGCGATCGTCTACGTCTGGTTCGAGGAGCCGGTCGACCCCGACGTCGACCCGACTGCCGACGACGCGCCCCTCCGAAGCCAACTCGCCGACCTCCGGGAACTCGTCGCCCAGCGGCGCGCGTGGGCGATGATCCTCGCGCGGGGCACGCCAAACGTCGTCTGGCTCGGGTTTCTCACCTACAACTCGATCCTCGTGGTCGATCTCCTCGGCGGCTCTCCGGCCCAGGCCGGCCTGTTGGCGGCCGTCGGGAGCCTGAGCTACGCCTTGGCGGCGACCCAGGCCGGTCGCATCACGGCGCGCTTCGAGAGCCGGCTCTACCCGCTCGTCGCGATGAACGCCGCGATGGGCGGCGGGCTCTGCGTGGTGTTCGCCGCCGGGAGCCTTCCGATCGCCTTCCTCGGGGTCGTCGTTATGGGCGTCGGGTTCGGGATCGTGCTCTCGCTGTACCGGAGTATCATCACCACGCTGGCGCCCGCGGAGCTCCGCGGCGGCCTCGTGAGTCTCGGCGAGGGGACCGGGCGACTGAGCTCGACGCTCACGCCGATCGTGATGGGCGGCGCCATCGGCGCCGCGACGCCCCGACTGGGATTCGAACTGTCCGTGCAGGTCGTGGGCGTCGGGATGAGCGTGTTCGCGGCGGCCGTCGGGAGTGGCGCGCTGTTCGTCGTCAGCGCGTCGCCGCCGCTCCGAGTCGACGAGTGAGCCGACGACAGCCAGCCCGACCGATCGACGTGCGCCGCCAGCGCGTCGAGCAGGACCCGGGCCCACGCACCGGGACGGGCGGGCTCCACACGTAGACTGAAATACGTGGCGCGCCGTTAGGAGAACAGCACCCATGCCAGAGCTCGAACGGCTCACGGTCTACCCCGTGAAGGGCCTCGACGGAATCGACGTCGACGCGACAGCGATCCTCGACGGCGGTACCCTCGCGCGCGACCGGGAGTTCGCGCTGTTCGACGCCGACGGCGACGTGATCAACGGCAAGCGAACCGACCGAGTCCACGACCTACGGACGGACTTCGACCCCGAGTCGGGCGAGTTCACGGTCACGAGCCCCGGCGACGAGACCAATCGGTTCGATCTCGACGACGCTCGCGACCGCGAACGCGCCGAAGACTGGTTCGGCGACGCCTTCGAGGCCGACCTGACGCTCCGTCGGGATCGGACGCTCGGGTTCGTCGACCGCCGGGAGATGGGTCCGTCGGTCGTCAGCACCGCCACGCTGGAGACCGTCGCGTCGTGGTTCGACGGAATGACCGTCGAGAGCGCGCGTCGACGCCACCGGGCCAACGTCGAGGTTTCGGGCGTCCCGGCGTTCTGGGAGGACCGATTCGTCGGCGAGGACGCGCCCGCGTTCGCGGTCGGCGGCGTTCGGTTCGAGGGCGTCACGCCCTGCGGTCGGTGTGTCGTCCCCGAGCGCGACCCGGACACGGGCGAGCCGATCCCCGAGTTCCGCGAGCGATTCGTCCAAAAACGCGAGGAGACGTTCCCCGACTGGGCCGACGAGGAGGCGTTCGACCACTACTACACGCTGATGCTCATCGCCCGGGTTCCCGAGTCCGACCGGGGACGAACGCTCCGCGTCGGCGATCCCGTCGACGTGATCGAGTGAGCGTCACTCCGTCGCCAGCTCTACGGTCGCGTTCGCGAAGACGTTCGCGCCGGCGACACAGTCGTCCCACTCGGTGAACTCCGCTTCGTTGTGGGTAATCCCGTCGACCGAGGGCACGAACACCATCGCGGTCGGCGCCAGATTGTTGACGTACTTGGCGTCGTGGCCCGCCCCGCTGACGATCCGTTCGTACGAAACGTCGGCTCTTTCGGCGGCGTCGGCGACCACCTTCCGCACTTCCGGATCGTACTCGGTGTGGGGGATCTCCCAGACGTCTTCGATCTCGTAGTCCGTACCGTGGCGCCGACACGCCGCCTCGACCTCGTCGCGGATCGCGGCTTTGGCATCGGCGACCAGCGCGTCGTCGTACGATCGGATGTCGACGGTGAACTCGGCGCGGCTCGGGATGACGTTCACCGAGTCGGGCTCGACCGAGAACTTTCCGATGGTGGCCACCGCGTCCGGGCCGAGACGGTTCGGCAGGTCGTTGAGCTCCGAGGCGGCGTCCGCGGCGGCGGCCATCGCGTCGGTGCGGGTGTGCATCGGCGACGGCCCGGCGTGGTCGGACTCCCCGCGGATGGTGACTCGTTGCCACGCCATGCCGAAGACGCCCTCTACGACCCCCACGGACGTCTCGTTGGCGTCGAGAGTCGGCCCCTGTTCGACGTGGAGTTCGAGGTGGCTGTGGACGTCGAACGGCGAGACGTCCGCGTCGCCGGCGTAGCCGATGCGTTCGAGTTCCTCGCCCAGACTGGCGCCGTCGGCGTCTGTCAGCGCGAGCGCCTCGTCGAGGTCGGTGACGCCCGCGAACACCCCGCTTCCCAGCATCGCGTGCTGGAAGCGAGACCCCTCCTCGTTCGTCCAGTCGACGATCTCGATCGGGCGGTCGGTCTCGATCCCCTCGTCGTCGAGCGTTCGGAGCGTCTCCAGGGCCGCGAGCACGCCCAGTTGGCCGTCGTAGCGCCCGCCGTACGGCTGGGAGTCCAGATGGGAGCCGACGAGGACGGGATCGGCGTCCGGATTCGTCCCCTCGCGCCGGCCGAAGACGTTGCCGACCGCGTCGACCCGGACGTCGAGCCCCAGCGATTCGAGGTCCGCGACGAAGGTCTCGCGGACCCGCTCGTCGGCGTCGGTCAGCGCGAGGCGATGCAGGCCGCCGTCGTCGGTGGCGCCGATCTCGGAGTACGACTCGAAGCTCTCCCGGAATCGGTCTGCGTCAATCTGTAGCATACCGATCCCTACTCACCCCAAAACGTCAGCTTACCTGTTTGTTTCCGGTGGCGTGTGGCGAAATAGCGCCGGAATCTCGCGGCTCAGTTCGACGTGGAACGTCGAGACGAGGGTGGCGGCAACCGCTCCCCCCGTACTGGAGGCGATCCGCGCGAGAAACACAACAGTTTAACGACCGGCCTGACCACGCTTGTGAACACAGAGACGGAGTCACGAACTATGGATCTCATCGACGACAAGGGCCGGCTCTTCGGCACCGTCAACATCATCGACGCGCTCGCCGTCCTCCTCGTTCTCGCGGTCGTCGCCGCCGGCGCGGCGTTGGTCCTCGGCGACGACGGTCAACAGACGAACACTGATCGCCAGACGACCACCACCGTCGCCTTCGAAATCACCGGCGTCCAGCCGTACGTCGCCGACGCCGTCCCCGAGGGGCCGATCGACTCCGAATCGGTCGCGGCCGTCGAGAACAAGTCAGTCCGGCCGACCGAAGTCGTAGTCAAAGACCAGAACGGGAACCTCCACGAGCGGACCCACCCGCGAAAGCAGACCGTGACACTCGAACTGACTCTCAACACCACCGAGACCGACGACGGCGTCCGCTTCGAGGGCGAACCGCTGGAAGTCGGCCGACAGCTGAAACTCGACTTCGGCCCGGTGACTCTCGACGGACACGTCACGGCGTTTTCACCCGGGAACTGATGGTCGCCGAATCCGAGCGTGCGACGGACGGGTCGACGGCGGTCGGGGTCGCCCGGTCTGCCGTGGAGTCGGTCCGAGTCTGGCTCGCGGCCTCGTGGCTCGCCGGCGTCTGGGCGGGGTCGGCGCGCGATCTCGGTGTCGCGAGTAGCCAGTCGACGCTGGCCCGCGCGGGCCGACGCCTCGGACGATACGTTCGGAACGCCGCGCTGTATCGGTGGCTCACGACCGAACCCGACCCCGACGTCATCGTCATCGACCTCCGAGACACCTACGCGGTCGGTCCGCTCGTCGCGCTCCTCGACCGCGTCGGGCCGGTCGTCGAGCGCGTCTGGCTGGCCTCGGGTCTCCGGGAGCTCGGCGCCGAAACGACGACGGCGCTCCGGGACGCCCCGATTCGCGCTGTGAGCTTCGTCGCGGCGCTCGGCGTGTTCGCGAACACCGCCCTCGTCGGACTCGCCGGTTCGGTCTCGACCGAAGCGATCCTCGTCCGCGTCCTCGCGCTCGGACTCGCGCTCGCGGGAACCCGGATCACGGCGCCGTGGGACGCCCTCGCGAGAGCGCGCTCGGTTCGGCTCCTCCGGGCCGCGCTCGAACCGCCGGAGCCGCCCGACCGGCCCGACCGCGAGTAGCCCCCGTCGTGTCCCGGCGAGCGGCACGAACAGTTAAGGCGCTTTGCTGAGATATCGTACCGAATGCCACGGACTGGAGCCGACCTGTTCCTCGACGCGTTAGACCAGTACGGCGTGAGCAAACTCTTCGGGAACCCCGGGACGACGGAACTGCCGGTGGTCAACGCCCTGCCCGACACCGAGATCGACTACGTGCTCGGCCTCCACGAGGACGTCGCGGTCGGGATGGCCGCGGGCTATGCGTCCACGCGCCGCCAGCACGCCGACGCCGACCCGGACGTCCTCCCGCTGGGCGTCGTGAACCTCCACGTCGCACCGGGGCTGGCCCACGGGCTCGGGAACCTCTACGGGGCGGAGTTCGCGGGAGCGCCCCTGCTCGTGACCGCGGGCAACTACAGCACCGACTTCCAGCACGAGGAGCCCATCCTCCACGGCGACGTCGCGGAGATGGCCGAGCCCTTCACCAAGTGGAGCGCGGAGGTGACCGACGTCGAGGCGTTGCCGACGATGCTTCGGCGCGCGGTCCGGGTCGCGCTGACCCCGCCGACCGGGCCGGTCTTCCTCGGGCTCCCGGCCAACGTGATGCGAGACGAGACCGACGACGCGCCCGAGCGACTCGGAGCGATCCCCGACGCCGGCGCCGGCGACCCCGAGCAGGTGGCCGCGGCCGCCGACGCCATCGTCGACGCCGACGAGCCGGTGTTCGTCCTCGGGGACGCCATCGCCCGGTCGGGGAGCGACGCGGTCGAGAGCGCGACGCGACTCGCCGAGGTCAGCGGCGCCCGCGTCCACGGCGAGTACATCACGAGCGAGGTGAACATGCCGACCGGCCACGAGCAGTGGGTGTCGAGCTTCCCCGGCGACGGCGACGCGGTCGCGGAGTTGACCGACGGGGCCGACGTGCTCTTGTTGGTCGGGCGGTCGACCGACACGACCTCCTTCAAGTACGCCGGCGAGCGGCTTCCCAGCGACGCCACGCTCGTCCACGTCAGCGACGACGCGTGGGAGGTCGGCAAGAACGAGCCGGCGGATGTCGCGGTCGTCGGCGATCCGGGACGCATCCTCGGCGCCATCGCCGACGACGTCGCCGGCAGGGTCGACGACGCCGAGCGAGAGCGGCGGCTGGCCCGCGTGCGGGAGGTCGCCGACTCGGTCGGCGGAAGCGACGAATCGCCCCCGGCGGACGGCCCGGCGACCAAGACCCAACTGGCAGAGGCGATTCGAAACGCCACGGACGACGCGCTCGTCGTCAACGAGGCCGTCACGAGCGGGATCGCCCTGCGCCGGGAGATGGACTTCGAGGCCGAGGGCTACCTCTCGAACAAGAGCGGCGGGCTCGGGTACGGCCTGCCGGCGGCCGTCGGGGCGGCCATGGCCGAGACCGAAGCCGGCGGCGACCGGGACGTGATCGGGTTCGTGGGCGACGGCTCGTACCTCTACTACCCCCAGACGCTGTACAGCGCGGCTCGCTACGACGTCGATCTGACGGTCGTGGTGGCGAACAACGGCAACTACCGCATCCTGAAAGACAACACGCTCCGGATGCTCGGCGGCGAGGAGTCCGACTACGAGTTCACCGGCATGGACTTCGACCCCGGGGTCGACTTCGTGGCCAACGCCGAGAGCCACGGGGCGACCGCCCACCGCGCGGAGTCGCCCGACGAGATCGAAGCGACGATCCGGGAGGCCGTCGACGCCGCCGGCCCGTCGGTGGTCGACGCGCTGATCCGGGACTGACGGCGACCGCTCGCCGTCCGAGTCGCCGCGGGGCCGACCGTGCGGTTTTCCGTCGGGACTCTCCCTCCGAGACCCGTAGACTTTTTGCAGTCATTTGCGTGACATACCCACGCATGAGCTCCGAAATCCGCCGCGAGATTCGCTCGTCCATCGACGAGAACCGCGATCGGATGCTGTCGTTGCTCGCGGACCTGATCGAGGAACCGTCGGTCTCCGGCCACGAGAAAGCGGCCCAGTCGGTCGTCGTCGAGAAGCTGGAGTCGATGGGACTCGACGTCGACGTCTGGGAGCCCGACGTCGAGGCCCTCCGGGACCACCCCGGATACTTCGACACCAACACCTACGAGGAACACGGCTACGACGACCGGCCGAACGTCGCGGCCACCGTCGAGGGGACCGGAACCGGCCGGTCGATCGCGCTCGCGGGGCACATCGACGTGGTCTCGGTCACCGAAGACAAGTGGACCCACGACCCGTGGACCGCGACCCGCGAGGACGGCAGGGTGTACGGTCGCGGGGCCTGCGACATGAAGGGCGGCCTCGCGGCCAACGTCTTTGCCATCGAAGCGTTGCGGGACCTCGGCGTCGAACTGGCCGGCGACGTGGTGATCGAGTCGACCATCGACGAGGAGGCGGGCGGGACCGGCGGCGCGCTCTCGGCGCTCGAACGCGGGTATCGCCCCGACGCCGCCATCATCACCGAGCCGTACGGCGTCCCGAACGTCGGCGTCGCGAGCGCCGGCGCGATGTACTTCCAGATCACGGTGCCCGGAACGGCGGCCCACGCCGCACACGGGTTCGCCGGCGTCAACGCCATCAACAAAGCGGTCGACATCGTTCAGGCGCTCGCGGACCTCGACCGAGAGCGCAAGTCCCGGATCTCGTTCGAGCCGGCGGTAAACCAGTATCCGGACGCCGAGGGCGAGGTGACCAACCTCAACGTCGGCATCTTCGAGTCCGGAGACTGGCCCTCGACGGTTCCCGACGAGGCGACCGTCGAGTGTCGCATCGGGTGGCCGCCCGGCGAGACCCGCGAGGAGGTCCGCGAACAGGTCCGCGAGGCCGTCGGGTCGGTCGTCGAGACCGACGAGTGGCTCGCCGACAACCCCCCGGAGTTCGAGTGGTTCGGGTGGAACGCGAACCCCCACTACCTCGACACGGACCACGAGTTCGCCCAGTTGACCAAACGCAACGCCGAGGCGGTCTGTGGCGCCGACGGCGAGTGGACCGGCGGGCTCGCCGGCCTCGACGAGCGGTTCTACGTCAACTACTACGACATCCCGTGTCCGAGCGTCGGGCCGACCGGCGGCCGCGTCCACGGCGCCGACGAGTACGTCGACGTCGACTCGCTCGTCGAAGTCGCCCAGACCGTCGCGCTCACCGCCGTCGACTGGTGCGAGACGGCCTGAGGACCGCCGCCGCCCGACCCGCGGTCCGAGCCGCGCTCAGCGGTTCTGTAGGTCCCACCCGACGAACTCGACCTCGGTCTCGACCGCGAGCGCGTCGAGCGCCCGCGCGAGGCCAAGATAGGTGCCCGCGAGCAGGTCGATGCCGACGACCGTCTCGTCGTCGTAGCGGGCGGCGAGCCGGTCGTGGTCGTCGTCGTCGACGGTCCCGTCGACGAACGCGCCGACGTACGCGACGAGCGTGCGGGCGTCTTCGTCCAACCGCTCGCGGTCCCCGCCCGAGACCGCCCGGATCTCCTCGACGGTCAGCCCTTCGTCGAGCGCGACCCGGACGTGCTGGTGCCACTCGTATGCCGAGTCGGCGTGGAACGCGACCGACAGGATCACGAACTCCCGCTCGCGGGCCGACAGTCCGCTCTCGTCCCACACCGCCGACCCGTAGGTCTGAAACGCCGCCAGGAGGTCGGCGTTGTTCCCCATCGCCCGATAGACGTTCAGCGTCTCGCCGCCCAGCGAGTGGGCGTCGCTCGATTCGGCCTCGTCCGAGAGCGTGTCCAGTAGCGACTGTCTGTCCGGGGGCAGGTCTTCCTGATCGACGTACGGGATGCGAGCCATGGGCTGACCTCCCGCCGCGCGAGAATAAATCGTGCGGGTCGAGGGCCCGGACCGACACCGCGACGGGCCGTCGGTCGCCTCACTCGACCGTCACGCTCTTGGCCAGATTCCGGGGCTTGTCGATCGATCGGCCGAGCTTGTTCGCGACGTGGTAGGCCACCAGCTGTAACTGGACGTTCGCCAGTACGGGCGCGACGCACGGTTCCGTCTCTGGGAGCTCTAACACCGCGTCTGCGTAGCGGTCGACCGTCGAGGCGCCGTCGGTCACCGCGACCACGGGGGCGTCGCGGGCCTCGACCTCCTTGACGTTCCCGACGGTCTTGGTCGCCTCCTCGTCGGTGCCGGTAACGATCGCGAACACGGGCGTCCGGGCGGTCACGAGCGCGAGCGGCCCGTGTTTCAGCTCGCCCGCCGGGAACCCCTCGGCGTGTTTGTAGGTGATCTCTTTCATCTTGAGCGCGCCCTCGAGCGCGACGGGGTGCTGGTGGCCCCGCCCGATGAAGAAGTAGCCGTCGCTGTCGACGAACCGCTCGGCGACCGCCTCCGCGCGCGAGGAGTCGAGCACCTCCTGGATCTGTCCGGGCAGGTCCCGGAGCGCCTGTACGATCTCCCGGGAGTCGCCGCGGTCGGCCAGCGTCGCCGACAGCAGGTTGCACGCGACCACCTGCGAGGAGAAGGTCTTGGTCGCCGCCACCCCGATCTCGGGGCCGGCCCGGATCAACAGCGTCCGGTCGCAGTCGCGGGCGGCGGTCGAGCCGACGACGTTGGTCATCGCGAGCGTCTCGACGCCCCGGGCCTGCGCACGCCGGAGCGCCGCCAGCGTGTCGGCGGTCTCGCCGCTCTGGGTCACGCCGACCACGAGCGTCCCCTCCGAGACCGGTGCGGGCGCGGTCGCATACTCACTTGCGAGAAACGCCTGTGCGGGCACGCCGGCCGCCTGGAGGCGCTGGGCGCCGTAGAGGGCGGCGTGGTAGCTCGTCCCGCAGGCGACGAACTGGACCGACTCGGCGGTCAGCCCCTCGAGCGCCTCGACGTCGACCGTCCCGGTCAGCTCGTCGACCCGGCCCCGCAGACACTTCCGGAGCGCCCGGGGCTGTTCGTGGATCTCCTTGAGCATGTAGTGGTCGTAGCCGCTCTTTGCGGTCTCCTCGGCGTCCCACTCGACCTGCGAGATCGACTTCTCGAGCAGTCGGCCCTCGGCGTCGGTCACGGTCCACGAGCCGGATTCGAGCCGCGCGAACTCGCCGTCGTCGAGGTACACCACGCGGTCGGTGTACTCCAGGAAGGCGGGGACGTCGCTCGCGAGGTACGCCGCGTCGTCGCCGACCCCGACCACCAGCGGCGATCCCTCGCGGGTCGCCAAAATCGCCTCGGAGCCGGCGAACACGGCCGCGAGCGCGTAGCTCCCCTCGATGCGGGCGACCGCCGACCGGAACGCCTCGTCGCGGCTCAGCCCGTCGGCGAGCGCGTCCTCGACGAGGTGGGGGACGACCTCGGTGTCGGTGTCGCTCTCGAACTCGTGGCCAGCCGCCGTCAGCTCGGCCTTGAGCTCGTCGTAGTTCTCGATGATGCCGTTGTGAACCACGGCCACGTCGCCGGTGCAGTCTGTGTGTGGGTGGGCGTTTTCGTCGGTCGGCGGCCCGTGGGTCGACCACCGCGTGTGGCCGATGCCGACCGGGCCGTCCATCGCGGGGTCGACCGCCGCCCGGAGGCGGTCGATCTCGCCCTCACGCTTGCAGACCTCGACCGTCCCGTTGGCGAGCGCGACGCCCGCCGAGTCGTAGCCGCGGTACTCGAGGGTATCGAGCCCGTGGAGGAGGACGTCGAGGGTCTCGGTCTCCCGGCCCGTACACCCGATGATGCCGCACATGCTACCGGAACACCTCCGCGCCCTCCGTGACGTTTTCGGAAATCGAGACGCCGGTGTGGAGGGTGGCGTTCGGCCCGACCAGCGTGCCGGGCGCGAAGCTCACGTCGCCGGCCGCTCGGACGCGGTCGGCCACCAGCGCGCCGAGGCGCTGGCCCTCGTAGACGGTGTCCTCGACGCGCACGTCGCCGGGCCCGCCCGGCACCGTCGTGCCGGCGCCCAGCGAGACGGCCTGTCCGGTCACGCAGTCCAGCAGGGTGGCGTTCGGCCCGACGCGTGTGTCGGTGTCGAGCACCGACCGCGAGACGACAGCGTTCGCGCCGACGGTCGCGTTCCGACCGACCGCCGCGAACGGACCGACGACCGCGCCCGGTCGGACCTCCGAGTCGGGCCCGACGACGACCGGCCCCTGAAGGGTCGCGTCCTCGTGGACGCTCGCGGTGTCGGCGACCCAGACCGCCTCCCCGCGCTCGGGCTCGGTCACCCGGCCCTCCAAGAGGAGTTCCCGAGACACGTCGAGCAGGTCCCACGGGTAGGTCGCGTCGACCCAGAGCCCCTCGGTGGTGACCCCGCCGACCGCCACGTCCTCGTCGATCAGCCGCGACAGCGTGTCGGTCAGCGCGAGCTCGCCTCGCACGCGGGGGGTCTCGTCGACGGCGTCGAAGATGGAGGCGTCGAAGGCGTAGACGCCGGCGTTGAGCAGGCGGTACTCGTCGGTCTCGGGCTTCTCGACCAGTTCGACCACGCGGTCGCCCTCGGTGCGGACCGCGCCGTAGTGAGAGACGTCGGACTGCTCGGTGACCGCCAGCATAGCGCCCCCGTCGTCGTCCTCGAAGGCGTCGAGCACGTCCTCGACCATCCGCTGTTCGATCACCTGATCGCCGTTGACCACCAGGAAGCCGTCCTCGCTCGCGACGGCCTCGCGAGCCTCGAGGAGGGCGTGGCCGCTCCCGAGTTGCTTGTTCTGGGCCACGTAGTTGACCGGGACGTTCCGGTAGGTCGGGCCGAAGTAGTCCTGGACGCGGTCGCGCTTGTAGCCGACGACGACGTGGAGGCGTTCGATCCCGGCTCCGATGAGCGCGTCGAAGACGTGTTCGAGGATGGGGCGGTCTGCGGCCGGGAGCATCGGCTTCGGGCGGTTGCGGGTGAGAGGCCGGAGTCGGGTGCCCTCGCCCGCGGCCAACACGACGGCGGCGCGAACTGTCATAGGTAGTGCAACAAGCAGAAGGCGTATGAAGGTTCGGCTTTCGCGGATCGACGGTTCGCCGACGGCCCGAGCCGCGGTCGGAGCGACCCGATTACAGCTCCTCGTAGGGCTGGACGACGACGAAGCCGTCCGGCCCGTCGAAGTTCAACTGGAAGCGCTCGCCCGACTCCTGACCGACCATATCGGAGAGGCTCTTGTTGATCTCCACGTCGGGCGAGGTCCCGCTCCAGGCGACGGTCGCGCTCGGGTCGGTCGATACCGGCGGGTCGAGAACCAGCGGGTCGCCGTGGGTCGTGATCGCGACGTGGCCCGGCCCCTGGAGGTAGACGTTCGTGAGCCCGCCCGCGAACGACCCCGCAAGGCTGTCGATCTTGTCGATCTCGTAGGAGAGCCCCGACTCGAACGCGAGGACGTCCTCGCCGTTGACAGTGATGGCGTCGTCGGCGCCGAGTTCGAGCACCTGCACTTTCTTCTGGTGGTCCGCGAGGTAGACGTGGCCCTCGCCTTCGACGGCCATCACCGGCGTGCCCTCGCCGGAGGCGGCCTCCTTGAGGAACCCCTTGATGCCGCCCTCGGCCGAGGCTTGGCCGGTGAACGAGAGGTCGCCCGTGTAGGCGACCATCGAACCGGCTTTCGCCATCACGGAGCCGTCGACGGCCACGTCGAGGGTGTAGCTGTTTTCGAGTTGGAACGTCTCGTCGGAGTCGGTCGGGACGTGTTCGGATCTGAATTTATCTATGTCCATCGTTATACCGAGCCGAATCAGGGCGGCTCGTCCGGTGTGACGGATCGAGCCGACAAAACCTTTGTGTCGGGCGGAGTCGACGAGATCTGGGTGTATCGGCTGGGACGCCGCGATCAGATCGCCAGCGCCGCGCCCCCGAGCATCGCCAGCGCGCCCAGCCCCACACAGACCCCCCAGAACGGGACCCGTTCGACCACCCGCATCAGCGCGTCGATGGTGAGGTAGCCGACGACCGCCGCGGTCGCGAGCGCGACGGCGCCGGCGGCGGGCGCGACCCCGGGGACGCCGCCGTCGGCGAGCGTGAGCACGCCCGCGCCGAGCGCCGCCGGTATCGACAGCAGAAACGAGAGCCGGAACGACGACGGGCCGTCGTGGCCCCGGAACAGCAGGGCGGAGGTGGTCGTCCCCGACCGCGAGACGCCCGGGAGAATAGCGAGCCCCTGGAGCGAGCCGACGAGCACGGCGTCGAGGAGGTCGGGGTCGTCGCGGGTGCCGAACCCGGTGCCGTCCGACGGCGGCCGGCGCGAGTCGCGCTCGCCGTCGCCGGCCACGCGGAGGAGGACGCCAGTCGCCACGAGCAAGACGCCGACGACCGCGACGAACGCCCCGCCGGTCAGCGCCGAGACGGCGGTTTCAAGCGTGGCGTACGCCGCGATCCCCACGACTCCCGACGCGAGGGTCGCGACCGCGAGGAACGTGAGCGTCGCGTGTCCGTCGGCGAACGCCTCGCGCGGTCGCCACGACGGGAGCCCGGCGAGGACGCTCCGAAGTTCGTCGCGGTAGTAGACGGCCGCCGATATCGCGGTGCCGGCGTGGAGGAAAAGCGAGAACTGGACCGCGGCCGCGGGCGTCGATCCGAGCGCGGTGAGAAAGACGGTGATGTTGCCCTCGCTGGAGATGGGGAGCCACTCGAAGATCCCCTGGAGAACGCCGGCGACGACCGCGACGAGCGTTGCTCGATCCATACTGGTGGTGGGTCAGCGCCCCGGCATATGTCCACCGATACCGTCCGCCCGCGTCGTCTCGGCCCGTCCGCGTTCGGCGGGCTTTCGAGTCGGATTCTCGCGGCCGACCCCGATCGGTCGCCGGACCGCCGCGCCACCGGTTCGGTTGGTTTAAATCGTCTCCCGAGCCACACCCTGACATGAAGGTCATCGTACACGGCGGTGCGGGCGACACCCCCGACGAACCCGAGCCCAGACAGCAGGTCCTGAACGACGCGGCCGCGACCGGCGCCGAGGCGTCGTCGGTCGTCGACGCGGTCGAAAGCGCGGTCCGAGTCCTCGAATCGTCGCCGCGGTTCAACGCGGGCGTCGGCGGCGCCGTCCAGAGCGACGGCGAAGTCCGGACCGACGCGGGCGTGATGACCGACGACCGCCGGGCGGGCGCGGCCTGCTCGATGCCGGGCGTCGAACACGCCGTCTCGGCGGCCCGCGTCGTGCTGGAAGAGACCCCCCACGTCCTCGTCTCGGGCGACCGCGCGGTCGATCTCGCGGCCGACTTCGGCGTCGAGACCGGCGTCGACCTGTGGACCGAGTCGTCCCGCGAGCGCTGGGAGGGCTACGACACGCCCGAGGGCTCCCCGAGCGAGCACCTCGAGTGGCTCCGCGAGAAGTTCGGCGGCGCCGACACGGTGGGCGCGGTCGCCACCGACGGCGAGGCGTTCGCCGCCGCCACCTCCACGGGCGGGCGGTGGCTCGCGCTGGCGGGGCGAGTCGGCGACGTCCCCCAGATCGGTAGCGGCTTCTTCGCGGCCCCGGCGGGCGCGGCCAGCGCCACGGGCGCGGGCGAAGACATCGCGAAGGCGACGCTCACCCGACGCGCGGTCCGTCACCTCGAATCCGGGCTCGGCGCCCAGCGCGCCGCGGACCGCGCCATCGAGGAGTTCGCAGAGCTCACCGGCGCGTCGGCGGGCGTCATCGTTCTCGACGCCGACGGCGAGGCCGGGAGCGCGTTCAACAGCGACGGGATGCAGACCGCCGTGCGTAGCGGCGACTGACCGCGTCGCTACGGGGGTCGGACTGCGTAGAAAGAAAAGCCCGCGAGTCCAGTGGCGGCTCAGGCCTCTGCGGTCGTGGTCTCTTCGTCGGCCGCGTCAGCTTCTCCCTCAGTTGTTTCCTCGTCGGCCGCGGCGTCGGCGTCTTCCTCAGTCGTTTCCTCGTCGGCCGCGGCGTCGGCGTCTTCTTCGGTCGTTTCTTCTTCGGCCGCGTCAGCTTCCTCTTCGGTCGTCTCCTCCTCAGCCCCGCCGGCTTCTTCTTCGGCCGTCTCCTCCGCTTCAGCGCCGTCGTCGGTGGTCTCCTCGGCCGCTTCGGTCGTGGTCTCCTCGTCGACGTTCATCTGCTCGTCTGCCTGCTCGGATTCGTTGATCATCAGCGTGCCCGTCTGGTTGGTGCCGCGGGTGTACACCCCGTGGGTGTACTCGCCGCCGGGGAACGAGATCTCCGAGACGTTGAACGTCACGGTGGTCGCGTTGCCGGCCGGGATCTGGGTCAACTGGGACTTGATGACGTTGCCCGCGATGCGGTAGGACACCTGCTCGACGGCCTGGCTCTGGCCGCTGTTGACGACGGTGGCCTCGACGGTGTAGTCGTCACCGGTCTGGACCTCCGAGGGCGCCGAGAGATCCTGAATCGTCAGGATGGTGATGTCGCCGTCGCCGGCCGTCGACCGGTCGCTGGTGGCGCTACCGACGGTCGCGTCCTCGACGCTCACGCTCTGGACCGAGACGCTCTCGATCATCGTCTCGCCGGATGCGGTCGTTTCCTGCTCGGCGTCCTCCTCGTCGGCCGCGTCTTCGGCCGTCTCTTCTGGCGCGTCAGCTTCTTCGGTGGTCTCTTCGTCAGCACCGAGACCGTCATCGGCTTCGGTGGTCGCTTCGTCCTCAGCCGCCGCGTCGGCGTCTTCCTCGGTCGTCTCCTCGTCGGCCGCGTCAGCTTCCTCGGTCGTAGTCTCTTCCTGGAGTGCGGCCTCTTCGGTCGTCTCCTCGTCCGCGCCGACCGCGTCTTCGGCGGTCTCTTCGGCTTCCTCGCCGGCCGCTTCAGCCGTCTCCTCAGCGGTTTCGGCCGCGTCTTCGGCCGTCTCTTCTGGCGCGTCTTCGTCGGTCGTTTCTTCGTCAGCACCGAGTCCGTCGTCGGCCTCTTCAGTCGTCTCTTCGTCAGCCGCCGCGTCGGCGTCTTCCTCGGTCGTTTCGGCGTCTTCTGTCGTCTCCTCCTCGCCGGCCGTGTCAGCCCCCACGTCGCCGGTGTCGAGGTTCTGGACGACGAGGTTCGAGATGCTCATCGACTGCACGTCCACAGTCTGGATGGTCGCACTATCGAGGTCGACGGAGTCCATCTGCTGGTCGGACTCGGCGGTCTCGGTAGCGTTTGCCCCTTCGGTCGTCTCCTCGTCAGCCGTGTCAGCATCCTCGGTCGTTTCTTCTGGCGCGTCTTCGTCGGTCGTTTCTTCGTCGGCCGCCGCGTCTGCTTCAGTCGTTTCTTCGTCGGCCGCGTCAGCTTCCTCGGTCGTAGTCTCTTCCTGAAGCGCGGCCTCCTCTGTCGTCTCCTCGTTCGCGCCGACCGCGTCTTCGGTCGTCTCTTCTGGCGCGTCGGCCTCTTCGGTCGTTTCTTCGTCGGCACCGAGGCCGTCGTCGGCCTCAGTCGTCTCTTCGTCTGCGCCCGCTTCGGTCGTTTCCTCGTCAGCCGCGGCATCGGCTTCTTCCTCGGTGGTCTCTTCGTCAGCCGCGGCATCGGCTTCTTCCTCGGTGGTCTCTTCGTCAGCCGCGGCATCGGCTTCTTCCTCGGTGGTCTCTTCGTCAGCCGCGGCATCGGCTTCTTCCTCGGTGGTCCCTTCGTCAGCCTCGGCGTCCGTGTCCTCGGCCGTCTCCGCGCCGGCCCCGCTGGAGAGACGGAGGCTGTCGACGGTCAGCTCCGAGACGTTCATCTGCTCGATAGTGAGTTCCGAGACGGTGACCGCCTCGACGGAGGCGTTCCCGCTCAACTGCTGGGAGAGGCTCTCGGAGTCGGTCTCGAGGCTCTCGACCGTCACGTTCTCGAAGGAGAGGTCCCCGAGCCGGACGTTTTCGAGGGTCGCGTCTTCGAGGGTCTCGTCGCGACTCTCTACCTCGACCGTGTCGACGTTCAACTGTTCGATCGTCGCGTTCTCGACCGTGACGTTCTCCAGTTGGAGGCTATCTACGGTCGCGTTTTGGAGGGTAACTCCGTTCGGACTCGCGGCGTCAGTCGTCGACGACCCCCCGGCGGTCGCCAGCGGGACGCCGGCGACCATCAGGAGCATCGCCATCACTACTGCGCCAGTTTCTCGTTGCATAGGCGTGCCATCATATCGCCGGACCCGCCAATAAACAGGGCCTACCGTTTCGCACCGTTTGGCGGGTTGACGGGCTATTACCCGGGTTACAGGAGGATTAAGCGGCCGGTACGAGGCCCCTAATAAGTTAGTGACATGTGAACGTCCGCAAATATCGCCAGCGGTGTCGCCACAGATCCCGCCCTGCGAGCCGCGTTTTCGGACGCACGCGCCGAGACGCAAACCATTTTGCTCGGTCGGGCGAACGACCAGCCATGAGTCACGTAGATCTCGAGGCCGAGAAGTACGAGAAGCACCGCGAGGCGGGCGAGATCCTCGCGCAGGTGCGGGCCGAAACCGCCGAACGGGTCGAAGTCGGCGCGACCCAACTCGACGTCGCCCAGTACGCAGAAGACCGCATCCGCGAACTCGGCGGCGAGCCCGCCTTCCCGGTCAACATCAGCGTCGACGAGGAGGCGGCCCACGCAACCCCGGCGGCGGGCGACGACACCGAGTTCGGCGAGGAGATGGTGAACCTCGACATCGGGGTCCACGTCGACGGCTGGATCGCCGACACCGCGATCACGGTGGACCTCTCGGGCACCCCCGAGCTCGTCGAAGCCAGCGAGGAGGCCCTAGAGGCGGCGGTCGAGATGGTCGAGCCCGGCGTCGAGACCGGCGACATCGGCGCCGAGATCGAGTCGGTCATCGACGGCTACGGCTACAACCCCGTGGTGAACCTCACCGGCCACGGCCTCGACCATTACGAGCAACACACCGCGCCCAACATCCCGAACCGTGCGGTCTCGCAGGGGGTCGAGCTCGAAGTCGGCGACGTGGTCGCGATCGAGCCGTTCGCAACCGACGGCACCGGGAAGGTGACGGAGGGCAACGACGAGGAGATCTTCGCGCTCGAACGCGAGGGGTCGGTCCGTGACCGTCAGGCCCGCCAGGCGCTCGAACAGATCACCGAGGAGTTCCGGACGCTCCCGTTCGCCACCCGGTGGCTCGACGTCTCGCGGGCGGAGATGGCGTTGCGCCGGCTCAAGATGAACGACATCGTCCACGGCTACCCGGTGCTAAAAGAGGAGGACGGCGCACTGGTCAGCCAGAAAGAACACACCATCATCGTGACCGAGGACGGCTGTGAGATCACGACGAAGTAGGCGGCGTGAAAACTGCGCCGCACCGAACTGAACCGCACCGCACCGAACCACGACGCACGACACCCCCCGAGATAAGCTCTCAGGCGTTGTTCATCCGCTGGCTCGCCGACGCGCCACAGACCTGACACTCAGTGACACGGTACGGTTCGCGGGAGAATTCCGCGTTCTCGCGCTTTTGACTCTCGGTCCGAATCTGGACGGACACCTCGTGTGGCGTCTCGCGGCCGCATTCATCGCACGTTTCCGAGATCGCCTCGAACCCCTGGTTTTGTGTAGCCATCGTGACTTTCCTCTCGGTCTCCTCTTGCGCTGATACGAGCATAAAAACCCCCTTCTGTTGGGTGGCGTTCGAATCGTTCATCGGCGCCACGTACCGCGATTATGACTCATTATTGGCCGAGAAGCGGTGAAACCGTTTATAGAACGGTTAGAGAGAGTAATGAAACAAAAAACCGGTGCAACGGCCGAACAATTTATATAGTAGGATCGGTTCCCTCGGCGTTTCGCACCTCGCTCGCGCCAACGCGGGAGTCAGTCCGTCTCGACGGGCGCCGACGTGCTTGGGGTCGGCGCGACTCGACGCCGACGCCCGCGGTGGGGCCTCGCGGTCGCCGGCCAGAGACCGTGGTGTTGTTCCAGTCGGAACTGCGGGTTCGCGTATGTGTCCGGTCGGCGGTGTTCGGACTGTGGGCGGGTAGGCGAGCCGAGAGGCATCGCCTATTCAGTGCTGGGGCGTCATTCCTCCGTATGAGCATGCGATCCGGCGTCTACGTCGACTACAAAGCGACCCTGCGCCTTCTGGGACGTGTTCTGAAGTACTTGGCGGTGACGCCGCTGTTTCCGTTGGTCGCGGCCCTCTACTACCGCGAGAGCCCGGTACCGTTTCTGGTGACTATCGCCGCGATGGTCGTCCTCGGTGCCGGGCTCGAACGCCTCGGCTCGGACCGTGAACTCGGGAGTCGTGAGGGGTTCCTGTTCGTCGCGCTCACCTGGCTGGCGGTGCCGATCGTGGGAACGATCCCGTATCTGGTGGCGGGCGACGGGACGATCGCTCACCCGGTCAACGCCCTCTTCGAGAGCATGAGCGGTTTCACCACCACGGGGTCGACCGTGCTCGGCGACATCTCGTTCGAGACCCACTCGCGGTCGGTACTGCTGTGGCGACAGCTCACCCAGTGGCTCGGCGGGATGGGAATCATCGTCCTCATGGTCGCTATCCTCCCGGAGCTGTCGGTCGGTGGCGCACAGGTGATAAAAGAGGAGGCTCCGGGCCTCTCGCTCGAGAAGCTCACACCCCGGATTCAGGACACCGCCCGGGCGCTCTGGAAGATCTACGCCGGGTTCACCGTCCTCGCAATCGGGGTCTACTACGCGCTCGGCTACGTGGGCGCCGCGCCGAACATGGACTTCTACCACGCCGTCGCCCACGCGCTGACGACACTCCCCACCGGCGGATTCTCGCCCGAAGCACGGAGCGCGGAGGCGTTCAGCGCCGCGATCCAGTGGGCCATGATCGCCTTTATGATCGTCGCCGGGACGAACTTCGCGCTGTTCTGGCACGCTCTGAACGGCGAGCCCCGCCGGCTCACCGACAACGCCGAGTTTCGATCGTACCTGTTCGCGATGGGCGTCGTCGGGGCGCTCCTCTGGGGGCTGTTGTTCAGCGGACTCGGCCTCGAATCGGTACCGGAGAACGTCGGCGCGATCCCGGGCGCCTTCGAGAACGCGCTCCGCCAGAGCCTCTTTCAGACCGCGGCGGTGGTGACGACCACCGGCTACGCGAGCATGGACTTCAATACGTGGGACGCCTCGGCGCAGGTCGTCCTCCTGCTCGCGATGTTTCTCGGGGGATCGGCCGGGTCGGCGGCGGGCTCGATCAAGATCGTCCGGTGGTACCTGATCCGCAAGTCGATCGGCCGGGAGCTGTTCACGACGGTCCACCCCGAAGCGGTCCGCCCGATCAGGCTCTCCGAGACGGTGATCGACGAGGGGGCGCTCCGGGGCGTGTTCGTGTTCGTCCTCGCGTTCTTCTCGATCTTCGCTGTTTCGACCGTCCTCATCTTCCTCGACGCGCTCCGGACTGGCGTCGACCTCACGGGGCTCGAAGCCATCAGCGTCACCATCGCGACCCTCGGCAACATCGGTCCCGGCGTCGGCATCGTCGGACCGATGAACAGCTTCCTGCCGTTCTCGATTCCCGCGAAGCTCTACATGGTGTTTCTGATGTGGATCGGTCGGCTGGAGATACTGTCGGTGCTGATCGTGTTCACGCCGTCGTACTGGCGGCGGTAGACGGGCTGGCTGTCCGAGTAGCACGCGATTACTCGGATATCGGGCGGCGTAACGGCCCAATTCCGGGCCGAGCGCGCCTCGAAATCGGCCCGCGTCGACCGCCGCGCCCGGATCTGGTCAGTCCTCGCGCTCGGCCAGCCAGTCGGCGAACTTCGCCAGCGCGCGCCCGCGGTGGGAGATGGCGTTCTTGCGTTCGGTGCTCATCTCCGCCAGCGTCTCGCCCTCGTGTTCGAAGATCGGGTCGTAGCCGAACCCGCCTTCGCCGCGGGGCGCGACGATGCGGCCGGGCACCGCGCCCGCGAACGTCTCGGCGCGCTCGCCGTCGTAGTACGCCACCACGCCCCGGAATCGCGCCCGCCGGTTGTCCTCCGGTTTTGCGAGCCGCCAGACGCGCTCGACGCCGACGGTGTCCTCGACGTACGCCGAATACGGCCCGGGAAATCCGCCCAGCGCCTCGACGAACAGGCCCGCGTCGTCGACGACGACGGGCTCGTCGCTTCCGGTCGCCTCGAAGGCCTCCCGGGCGCCGGCGACCGCGATCTCCGCGAGGTCGTCGCTCTGGATCTCGGTGTAGTCGTAGTCGATCTGCTCGACTTCGTCGGTCAGGTACTCGCGGGCCTCTCGAACCTTCCCCTCGTTGCTCGTCACGAAGCGTATCGCCATGGACGTGGCGTTGGCGTGCGGGCCGAAAGTAGGCGTCGGTTCGCCCGACGCCGGCCCCGCGGGCTCCCCGAATCGCAATCCCTTAGCGCTCGCGACGACTCCCTCCGGCTATGAGCACGATTCGGGTCGTGTGGGGAACCGCCACCGGCCCAACCGAGATGGCTTCCTATGACGCCGCGCTCGCGGACGCCAACGTCCACAACTACAACCTCGTGGCCGTCTCGTCGGTCGTCCCGGCGGACGCGGCGGTCGAGGCGGTCGGGACCGCCCCGGACCTCGGGCCCGCGGGCGAGCGACTCACGGTGGTCGAGGCCCGCGCGACCCGGGCGGGTCCCGGCGGCGTCACCGCGGGACTCGGCTGGACGACCGGCCCCGGCCCGGGGCTGTTCTACGAGGTCGCGGGCGAGGCCGACCCCGAGGACGTCCGCGAGCGCGTCGGGGCGGGGCTGGAAGCCGGCCGAGACCTCCGGGAGTGGACGTTCGACGACGAGCGGATCGAGACCGCGAGCGCCGACGCCGAGCCGGGAACGTACGCGACGGCGGTCGTACTCGCCGTCTACGGCGAGAGCGAGCCGATCTGTTGAATCTTCCGCGGTCGAGAGGTTTTATTAGGTGGGGCCCTAATGGACTGTCGTCAGATAGATGAACGGCAACACCCCCTACGCGGGTAGCCCCGGCGTGACGCAGGCCGGGCATCGCGCGAACACGGACGTCCCCGAACTCTCGGCCGAGCAGAAGGAGTCGCTTCGCACCAGCGTCGCCTCCATCGCCGCCCGAACGCGGGACTTCCTGCCCGACGAGTACGTCGTGGGCTCGCAGGTCTCGAACGACGGGAACGGCCCGCAGGCCCAGGTGGCGGTCCAGCCGCCGGTCGGCCACCCCGTCAGCGCCGGGTTCCAGCCCGACGCCGAGGACTTCGACGGCGACGACCTCGTTGCCCACGAGGAGACCGAAGTCGCCCGCGGCCTCGCCGCGAGCGCCGCTCTCCAGGTCAAGCAGGCCATGGGCGACGACATCACGCCGACGGCTCGATAGCCGGCCGCCGACTCACCCGCTTCGGTGGTCGAGTCGAAACCGACGGCTCGGCGACCGTGAGCGCCGACAGCACGACCTCCGCCCGAGCGAGAACCGAACGCCCCCGACGTGTTTTCAGAGCGTCATTCGGCTACCGGCGGGACCGTTCGGCGGTGAGCCACGGCTCGCACTTCAATGGCGGCCCCGTTTTTCGGCGTTCAAACCGTTTAAAGACGTAGTAGAAGTTCCCAGAACTCCAATAAACTGGATATATGCCGTTATTTTAAGACGCCACATTCGGGTGTTAATTCGGGTTATAAACAGTCCGGAATACGCGGTCTCGGGGGCCCGATCACTTCCCCCAGAAGGGGTCGCGCTTGCGCTGTTTGTCGAGGTACATCTGGAGCGCTTCGAGTTCGTCGCCCGGGATGTCCTCCGAGAGCTCCTGTTCGAGGATCTTGGCGTGTTTCTCGGGGATCTCGATCCAGAGCTCGTCGCCCTCCTCGATCTGGCGACCGACAGTCGGCCCGTCGATCGCGACGCTGACCCGGTTGCCGCTTCGGGCCTCGTCGACGTCGTCGCCCTGCTCTTGGATCCCCTTGAGCTCGCCGACGCGCGTGGGCTCGTTGCCCTCGAACATCGCGACGTGGCTGTTCTTCCGGATCGTGCCCGAGAGGATCTCGACGCCGACCACCGCGGGGTCGTTCTGGCGGAACGTGTGATCGGGCAGGATCTGGAAGCGCGCGGGCCGGGTGATGTTGTCGAGGACCGTCTCCTGCTGGGCGCGCTCGCGCTCCTCGACGTACTCCTCGTACTCCTCGATGAGCCGGTAGATCACGTCGCTCTCGAACAGCTTCACGTCCGACTCCTCGGCCTGCTCGGCCGCGTCGGTCAGCACGTCGACGTTGAACGCGAGGATGGTCTTGTGCTTGTCCTCGGCCGCGGTGGAGGCGACGCTGATGTCGCGGGGCGCGACATCGCCGACCTCCGCGCGCATGATCGGGATCTCGGCCTCCGCCATCGCGTTGGCGATGGCCTCCAGGCTCCCGAGGGTGTCGGCTTTCACGACCACGCCCTGCTCTTGGGTGGCGACCTCGATCTCGGAGAGTTCGGCCTCGACCTCGGCGATGACCTCGCCGATGTCCCGATCGCGGACCACCCGGACCGGCGCGCCGGCCATCGCATCGTCGAGTTCGGGCGCGGCGATCTTCACCCCGGCGGCGGCCGCGATCTCCTCGACTTTCTCGAACCGGTCTTCGGTCCGGATCTCGGCGAGCGGGCGCGGCTTGAGTAACGCGCGCACGTCGGTCACGATGGGTTCGTTCTTCCCGCCGACCACCACGGTCTCGTCCTCGCGCACGATGCCGTCGTACAGCACCACGTCGAGGGTCGTGCCGAACCCCTTCTCCTCTTTGACTTCGAGCACCGTGCCCGCGCCCGGGCCGGTCACGTCGATCGCCATGTCCTCTTTGAGATACCGCTGGGCCAGCCCCATCAGCACCGTCAGGAGGTCGGGGACGCCCTCGCCGGTCTCGGCGCTCACCGGAACCACGCCGATGTTGCCCCGGAAGTCCTGGACCCGCCAGTACATGTCCGCCGAGAATCCCTCGTCGCTGAGCTCGCCGATGATCTCGTAGAGCTTCTCGTCGAGGTCTCCCCGGACCCGGTCGCTCTGGTCGTCGTAGGTCTGCTGGACGGGGGTGTCCTCGTTCGGATTCCACCCCGGCGTCGTGTCGATCTTGTTCGCGGCGACCACGAACGGCGTCTGGGACTGCTTGAGGATGTTAATCGCTTCGAGCGTCTGGGGCTGGAAGCCGTCGTTGACGTCCACCACGAGGATGGCGATGTCGGCCAGCGCCCCGCCCCGCGAGCGCAGGGTCGTAAACGAGTGGTGGCCCGGCGTGTCGATGAAAAGCAGGCCGGGGAGGTCGAAGTCGGTGGGGTCGACGAGGCTCCCCGCGACCTTCGACACCACGTCGAGCGGGATGGCGGTCGCCCCGATGTGCTGGGTGATCGCGCCGGCCTCGCCCTCGATCACCGTCGAGCCGCGAATCTTATCAAGCAGGCTAGTCTTGCCGTGGTCGACGTGGCCCAGCACCGCGACGATAGGCGTTCGAAGTCCTTGCGCGTTCTCGCGCGCGTCGGTGTCAGACATGGATACCACCCGGAGAGAAGGTCTCTTACTGTGAAGGTACCGGGCGCGGCATTTAACTTTTGCGAGGCTCCCCGCTCGGCGCCCGATCCGACCGCGCCCCGGAAATCGAGCGGTTGCGCTCCCGACGGCGCTCGTTGGCCGGGGCGACGCTCCCCGCCCGCACCCCAAACAGTTTATGTGGGTGCGCTCAATAACTGGCGGGTATGCCCGAAATCCTCGCCGAAAACCTCTCGGGGAAAGCAGTCATGGGGTCGGACGGGACAGAGCTCGGCATGTTGTACAACATCACGATGGACCTGAAGACCGGCGAACTCGCCGATCTCCTCGTCGAGCCCGACGAGGAGCTCGACGCCGGCTCGGTAGCGTTCGACGCCGACGACCGGGGCCGCTTTCAGGTACCGGTCACGCGCGTGCAGGCAGTCAAAGACTACATCGTCGTCCAGCGGTAAATGAACGTTCTAGACTCCTCTACGTTTATCAACGAGTACCACACCGACGAGCAGACCGCGACCATCCCGATGGTCCGCGAGGAGCTCGAAGACGAGAGCGCCTATCGCTTCGACGCGATGGAGGGATCGGGGATGCACATCCACATTCCCAGAGACGACACCGTCGAGAAGGTCAGGCGGGCGTCCGGGGAGACCGGCGACCGCGAGGAGCTGTCGACCACCGACATCCGACTCATCGCGGCCGCGTTCGAGCTCGACGCGACGCTCGTGACCGACGACTACGCGATGCAGAACGTCGCCGAGCACATGGAGGTGGCGGTCGAGGTGATCGCCCGCGAGGGCATCTCCGAACAGCGCGACTGGCGGTTCCAGTGTCAGGGCTGTGGTCGGGAGTTCGACGAGAACAAAGACCGGTGTCCGATCTGCGGGAGCGAACTCTCGCGCAAGAACCCCTCGAACGCCTAACTCTCGGGATCGATCTCTTCGAGCCCGACCGCCACGAGCTGTTCGAGGACCTCCTGAGTCGTGAGGTCGTACTCGCGAGCCAGCGCCTCGACCCGCTTTGCGCGGTCCGGATCGAAGGTAATCGAGTAACTACGCTCCATCGCTTCTTCCAAATGTAGCTGTCGTTGTTAAAGCTACGTCAGACGCGAAGCCGACGCGGGGCGGACGCCGGCGAGCCCGCCGCCCTCACACCAGTCCCGTCTGGCCGGCGAGTTCGAGGTACAGCGCCCCGAACATCACCGCATCGTACGCGCCGTGGATGAAGATCGGAACGACGAGGTTCCCGGTTCGGCGGTACGCGACCCCGAGCACCAGCGACAGCACGAACACGACCGAGAGCGTCGCGAGGGTCGCGCCGACGTCGGGGCTGAGGTACGCGAGGACGTGGACGATCGCGAACACCACGCTCGCGGCCACCACCGCGCCCCGTTCGGAGAACGTCTCGTAGAAGGACTTCTGGACGATGTTGCGGTACAGCAGTTCCTCGCCCGGCCCGATGACGAGAAACGCCGTCGGGATCAGCCACAACAACAGCTCGTGGTTGCCCTGCCGTGCCGCGCGCTCGATGCTGTGGCTGGCGGTGGTGATGCCGAGCTGTCCGAACGCGACGGTCAGGAGGTACTGAAGCCCCAACAGGATCGCGACGCCGGCGAGCGCGTAGCCCGCGTCGGTTAGATCCGGCGCTCGAACGTCGACGTACGACCACTCGCGGTCGGTCGCCCCGAAGTAGACCAGCGCGACTGTGGCGGTACCGAGCCCGAGCGCGACCGAGCCGACGACGAGCTGTTGGAGCCGACCGATCTCGCCGGGGACGACCGCGGCCCACAGCGACACCGCGACGCTCGTCCACGCGCTGATCGCCACCAGTCCGGCGAACCCGAGCCCGAGACCGCGGGCGAACGACCCCATGGCGGCGCCGGTGCGGTCGGGAATCCCGCGAGCGTCGCCGTAGGCGGCGACCGCGCCGCCGACCCCGCCGATCAGTGCGAGCGCCACCCCGAGCGGCGAGGTCACGCCGGCCGCGACGCCGCCGACCGCGGTCGCGGCGTGGCCGACCACCGCGAGGCTGGCGACGCCCGCGAGCAGTCCGCCGGGGCCGGCGGCGAGCAGGCCGTGGCGCCGGAGCGAGAAGGCCGCGGTCACGGCCGCGCCGAGCCCGGCGAGGACGACGTTCTCGACCGGTCCGGCGCCCGCGGCGTCCCACGGCAGGCCTGCCGACGCGAGCGCGACGCCGCCGAGGGCGACTCCCGCCGTCGCGAACGAACGCTCTTCCATGCCTCGGGGGACGAACGGCCGAGCTAAAGGCCCTGCGTTTGCGGTCTACTCGACGAGCAGTCGGGTCTTTTCGGCGACGGCGTCGACCTCCTCGAAGTCGCCCCCGCCCAGCAGTCCCCGGGCGGCCCGCTTGCCCCACTCGACCGCCGGCTGTGTGAACGTCTCGATCGCCGCGAGCTCGCCGTAGAGGACGCAGGCGGCCTCCATTCCATAGAGGAGCTCGCCGAGCCCCCGCTCGTCGACCCGGTCGATCTCGAGCCGGACGCTGGGGCGGCCGGCCGCCGCGAGGCTCGCCTCGGTCGCCTCGAACTCGGCGTCGAGGAGCTCGCCGAGCGTCGAGCCCCCGAGGTACGAGAGCCCGTCGAGGTCGGTCTCGGGGATCGCCCGGTCGTCGCGATCGGCGGGCCGGACGAGCGTGACCAGCTTGTCGCGCGGGCCGGCCCGATAGAGCTGAAGCTGGGAGTGCTGGTCGGTCGCGCCGAGCGCGCGGGCCGGAGTCTGGCCCCGACCGTCCTTCCCGAGACTCTCGGCCCACAGCTGTGCGAACCACTCCGCGAACGTCTCCAGAGACTCGGCGTAGGGCATCATCGCGTTGACCGCCGCGCCCCGCTGTTCGAGCGCGTAGGTCGCCGCGCCGTACGCGTAGGCGGGCGAGTCGTACAGCGAGCCCGCGAGCCGGTCGGCCTCCTCGCTCGCGCCCGCGAGGATCGCGTCGAGGTCGTGACCCTGAATGGCCGCGCACGCGAGCCCCACGGTCGACAGCGCCGAGAATCGCCCGGGGACGCCTTCGGGCACGTCGAGCGCGGGCAGATCGTGCTTCGCGGCGAGCCGCCGGAGGTTCCCCTCCTCGCCCGTGGTGACGAAGGTCCGGTCGGTCCAGTCGACGCCGGCGTCGGCCATCGCCTCCCGGACGACGAGGAAGTTCGCGAGCGTCTCGGCGGTGGTGCCCGACCGCGAGACGACGTTGACCGCGGTGGCGTCGAGCGGGAGATCGTCGAGTAGCGCCGAGACGCGCTCGGGGTCGACGTTGTCGAGGAAGTACGCCTCGGTCTCGGCGTCGAGCGCGTCGGCGATCGTCGCCGCCCCGAGCGCGGAGCCGCCGATGCCGACGGTGAGCACCGCCTCGGCGTCCGCGAACGGCTCGACCGCCGCCCGGATCGCATCGGGGTCTGCGGTCTCGGGGAGGTTCAGCGCGGCGTAGCCGTGCTCGCGGTCCGCCCGCCCCGCCTCGATCCGCTCGTGGGCGTCCGCGACGCGGTCGTCGAGCTCATCGAGGGCTGTACGGGAGACGCCGGGGTCGGCGACGTCCGAGAGTGCGTTGCCGAGGTCTACGCGCATGGTGTCGTCCGAATCCGCGTCGGGCGCCGACAAAAAGTGCGGTGGTCCGGGCCCGCCGCCGGGCGGGTCGACCCATCGCACCGCTTTTGAGCCCGTCGTCCCAACGTCCGGACGAGATGGCCGACCAGCCCGACGTCGAGGCCGACGCCCGGCCCCGGACCGACGACTCCCGGAGCCTCATCAGGGGGTCGTTTCGGACCGCGTTCGCCGAGACCGACTCCCGACTGCTCCAGTCGTACGCGGTCGTCGCCGCACTGCTGTCGGCGCTGCTCGCGACGTTCGTCGTGCTCGCGCTCCCGGTGTGGATCTTCGCCACCGTGGGCGGCTCGGAGTTCGCCACCTTCTCGCGGGCCTTCCTGATCGTCGGGGGAGCCTTGCTCCTCGCGGTGCTGATCGGGCCCGTCCTCTCGACCGCCCGCAAGCACCGCCGCGGCACCGCGAGCGCCCGCGCCGACCTGCTGGCGGCGCTCGCCGGCTACCTGTTCGTCGCCTCGCTGTACGTCTCGCTTTTGATCTCCGCGCCGCCGGACGCCCGCGAGGCGCCGCCGGCGCTTCTCGCGCCCGCGGTGGAGTTCCTCTACGCACTCCCGGCCGTCTACGCGCTCGCGCCGCCGGCGCTCGGGATCGCGGCGATCCTCGCGGTCCACCGGCTCGCGCGGTAGCAAACGCAATCGGGAAAAGCGCGCGGCGCCTACCGACGCCCATGACCGACGAGTCCGAGAAGACGAGCACCTTCCTCGTCACTCACGCCGAGAACGAATCGGCGGTGCTGAAGGACGTCGAGGGCGGACAGGTCCACACCCTCTCGTCGAACCCCGGCGTCGAGGAGCGAGACGCCGTCGAGGCGACGGTCGCGCCCGACCCGCCGATGAACCTGACGTGGTCGGTGATCGAGGTCGACGAGCGGCGCCCGCTCGCGACCGAGCGGAGCGACGAGCCGCCGACGGTCCAAGAGCGCGAACTCGCGGACGCCCAGCCGGTCGGGGAGGTCGCCCGCGAGGAGCGGGCCGGGACCGGCGAGATTCACGTCCTGACCGTGCCGCCCGAGGACACCGAGAGCGCGGTCGAAGACGTCCTCGACGACGAAGCGACGCTCACGCGGGCCGCCCGGCTCGGGGTCTCGCGCGTCGAGGTCCGGTCGGAGGCGGGCGTGGTGAGCGTCCGCTACATGCCGTGAACAGACCGCGAGAATCTGTTTTTCGACCGCGAGAGCCACCGGTTCGCCGGCAGTGGTCCGGTCGAGTTGTTCGCCGCCGCCGTCGATCCGGGATGTCGAGCGAGTTCGATCCGAGACGGCCGAAAGGTGAAAGTTGATAGGAGGGGGTCGAATACCCGCCGCCATGTATCAGTGGCAGGCGACGTGGACCCCCGACGGCGACTCGACCGACGAGCGTCGGGTCGTGTTCGAAGCCGACTACGACCGACTCGCCGACGCCGACGTCGTCGCGAACGCGTATTCCGAGACCCGCCGCCAGAACGTCATCGACGCGTACGCGCTCACCAGATACTGGCGGCTCGCCGACCTCACGGGCACGTACGCCGCGATCGGCGACACGCTGGGCGAGACGGCGTACCCCGAACTCACGGCGTGGGTCGAACGCCGTCCCGAGGTCGTCGACGTGCGCCCGCGATCCGACGCCGTCGACGTGTTGCTCGACGCCGAGGAGAGCGGCCGTCGGCTCGAAGCGGAGCTTCGGGACCGCCTCGGCGCCGACGTTTCGGCTACCGTCGAACGCGCGACCACGCGCAAGCCGGGCACGAAAGGGACCGTCGGATCCGTCCCCCGGCTCCGACTCCGGACCGAGTTCCGCCTCGACGAGGCCGTCGAGAACCACGCGGTTGAGTAGCGGTCGGCGGCGATCCGGTCGTCGGAGAACGACTCACGACCGGGCCGAGGGTTGCGTCGCCACTCCGAGCGGGACGGAGATTGCGTCGCCACTCCGAGCGGGACGGAGATTGCGTCGCCACTCCGAGTGGGACGGGGCCGGGTCGGCGCGGGCGGGACACCCGATCTCGACGATCCCCGGACGCCGGGCTTACACCTCGTTCGGGCCGCCCTCGCTCTGGACCTGCCAGCCGCCGGCGATGTCGCAGGCCTCTCGCACCTCGTAGGTGATCTCGGTGTCCGGGCCGAACGTCTCGCCGCCTTCGATTCGCTCGACGCGAAGCGGCACGTCTAACGTGTTGCCACAACAGCCGACGCCGACGAACTCCTCCCAGACGTCGCCCTGCCTGACGCGGTCGGTCTTGGTCTTCCGGAGGAACCCTCGGAAGGAGGGCTTCTCGACCTGAAATCGGCCCCAGTCGCTCAGGTCCTCCGGGTAGGAGACGACCACCCGGTCGGCCGGCGAGAGGTCGCTGTGGCGGTCACGCAGGTCGGCCTCGGAGTCGGTCTCGGTTCCCATGCTCGGGACTACGCGCGCGAACGCTTTGAGCCTTGTTCCCGTGGGATACGTTGCGTGCCGTGAGCGGCGATAAGAACACTTATCCACGGCCGACCCACATTCCTCTCCCATATGGTAGCGTTCGAAGTGCCGGAGGTCGACTACACCCGGTACACGAACCGACAGCTCGCGGCGATCCCCCTCGCCCTGCTCGCCGTCGCGCTGTTGGTGCTCGCCGGGTGGTACGTCACCACCGGTGCGCCCGTACAGCTCGGCACCGAGTTCACCGGCGGTACCGAGCTCAGAGTCCAGACCGCGACGCCGTCCTCCGAACTCCCCGACCAGTTCGACGCCGACGTCGTGTCGGTCAGTCCGGTCCGGTCGGAGGCGAACACGTACATCGTCACGTTCCCGCCGGAGGCCGAGAACATCGCCGAGCAGGCGCGTTCTAACTTAGAGCCCACCCAGGCCTGCGCCCAGAACCCCGACTGCGACCCCGTCAAGTCGGTTCAGGGGACCTCCGCGAGCTTCGGGTCCTCGACCCAACAGCTCGCCCTCTACGGCCTCGGGCTCGCGTTCGCCGGGATGAGCGTGCTCGTGTTCCTGATGTTCCGGACGTTCGTCCCCTCGATCGCCGTCGTGCTCTCGGCGTTCAGCGACATCGTGATCCCGCTCGCGCTGATGAACCTCCTCGGGATCGAGCTCTCGCTGGGCACCGTCGCGGCCCTGCTGATGTTGATCGGGTACTCGGTCGACTCCGACATCCTGCTGAACAACCACATCATCCGCCGGTCGGGCGGCTTCTACGAGAGCACCTACCGAGCGATGCGGACCGGCGTGACGATGACGCTCACCTCGCTGTCGGCGATGGCGGTGATGGCGCTCGTCGCGTACCTGTTCGGCATCGATCTGCTGGCGTCGATCGGGCTCGTGCTCGTGCTCGGGCTCGCGACCGACCTGATGAACACCTACATGTTGAACCTGAGTCTGCTTCGCTGGTGGAAGTTCGAGGGGGTGGCCCGATGAACTGGCGCGACAACTGGCGGGTCATCCTGCTCGCGATCTTCATCGCGGTCAGCGTCTACGCGCTGGTCGCGCCCGGCGTCGGCGGTAGCGACGACGCCGCGACCAACGAGTCGCTGGTCGCGGAGGCCGGCGGCCCGACGAACCTCGCGTTCGGGCTCGAACTGTCGGGCGGGACCCGGATTCGGGCGCCCGTCGACGGCCAGACCGCCTACGAAGTCGACGTGCCCCGCGAGACCTCGCCCGGACAGATCGAGCGACGGGTGGCCGCGAACATCTCGGCGGCCGACGCCTCGGACGTGACCGTCCGGCTCGCCCAGTCGGCCAACGAGACGACGACGGTCGAACTCCTCGTGGGCAACGTCTCGACCGAGCGGTTCGGCTCGGCGCTCGATGCGGCGGGCTACGAGTACGACCGGATCCAGGCCGGCGTCACCGGCGCGACCCGTAACACCATCGTCCGGATCCTCCGCGACAAGATCTCCCAAGCCGGGCTCGCCGGCGGCCGGGTCCAGGAGGTCCAGACCGCCGACGGCGAGAACTTCGTCGTCATCGAGATGCCAAACGCCAACCAGAGTCAGGTCGAGGACCTCGTCACCGAGCGCGGGAAGGTCCAGGTCGTCGCCGGCTTCCCGGTTCAGGGCGACAACGGGACCGAGTACCGCCGAGTACCCCTGCTCACGCAGGGTGACTTCAGCCGGATCAGTTCGGCTCAGGACTCGGCTCGCCGGGGGCCCCACGTCCCGCTCACGCTGGAAGAAGACGCCGCCCGGAACTACTCGAACGCGATGAACGAGTTCGGGTTCACCGGCGAGGGCGTCGAGTCCTGTCGGTACCGCGACGACCCCGAGAACCCCGGCTACTGCCTGTACACCGTGGTCGACAACGAAACCGTCTACGCCGCGAGCATGGGCTCGGGTCTCGCCAGAACGATGCAGAGCGGCGAGTTCGTCCAGGACCCCGGATTCATCATGCAGACGACGAACATGTCCGAGGCCCGCGAGCTCCAGATCCACCTGAACGCGGGGTCGCTCCCGGCGGCGCTGAACCTCGACGACGGCACCTCGTACTTCCTCGCGCCCAGCCTCGCCGAGGAGTTCAAGCTCTACTCGCTGATCACCGGGCTGGTCGCGGTGCTCGCGGTCGCCCTCACCGTCTTCTTCCGGTACGGCGATCCGAAGGTCGCCGCGCCGATGCTGGTGACCGCGCTCTCGGAGGTCGTCATCCTGCTCGGGTTCGCGGCGGCGGTCCAGTTGCCGCTGGACCTGAGTCACATCGCGGGTTTCATCGCGGTCATCGGGACCGGGGTCGACGACCTCATCATCATCGCCGACGAGGTGATGGCCGAGGGCGACGTCAACTCCAACCGCGTCTTCCAGAGCCGGTTCCGGAAGGCGTTCTGGGTCATCGGCGCCGCGGCGGCGACCACCATCATCGCGATGAGCCCGCTCGCCGTGCTGTCGCTCGGCGACCTCCAGGGCTTCGCCATCGTGACCATCCTCGGCGTCCTCGTCGGGGTGTTGATCACGCGGCCGGCGTACGGCGACATCCTCCGGCGACTGATGACCGACACGTAAGAACGCCACCGCGCCTCCCGCCTCGTTATCAGCGCTGGTAATTGGTGTCAACTTATTTAATTCGCGTTTCGAACCAAAGGGTATGGACGCCATCTCGTCTCGGTTTTTCTCTTCGAATCGAACGCCCGCGATGATATCGGGTTCCGGGGTACTGTTCGTTCTCATCTTCGCTGCGGAGTGGGTGGTGTTCAAGGGAGTGAACGTGAACGCGTACCTCTCGACGGGGTTTCTCGTCAGCCTCTCGATCACCCTCCTGGCCAGTGCGGTGATTCTGTACGGCGGGTACTGGCTCCACCGGAGTGAACTCACTCCCGACCGGTATCCGCGCATCGAAACGTGGTTCTTCGGCGGGATGGGGTTCTACCTCGGCATAAACGCCCCGATAATGGCGGTCTGGTCGCCGGACTCCGCCCTGGTCCTGGCCGGGTGGGTGCGCTTTACGGTGACCGTCGGCGGCATCGGAGGCCTCCTCGTGGGCGTCGTGGAGGCCCGCTCCATCCAGCGCGAGCGCGCCGCCGAGCGTGCCACCGTCCGCGCCGAGCAGGCCGAGATGCACCACCAGCACCTCGATTACCTCAACAGCCTCCTCCGACACGAGGTGCTCAACACCGCCAACGTCATCACGGGCTACGCCTCGATGGTCCTCGACGACGCCGACCTCGACGACGACGCCCGCGAACGCCTCGAAACGATTCACCGGCAGGGCCGGGACATGACGGGCGTCATCCGGGACGTGAAGGTGCTGATAGCCGCGACTCGGGGCACCGTCGAGTTGCGAGACGAGAACCTCTCGGCGATAGTTCTCGCCGAGGTGGCGGACCTCCGAGCCACCGCCGAGTCGGTCGAAATCGAAGCGTCGGTCCCGGCCGACGTTCGCGTCGAGGCCGACGACCTCCTGCCCCGGGTGTTCTCGAACCTGCTCACGAACGCGGTCGAGCACAACGACAGCGAGACGCCGCGGGTCGAGGTTATCGTCGAGGAGTCGGCGGAGACGGTGACGGTCCGGGTCGCCGACAACGGCCCCGGAATCCCCGCCGACGAGCGCGACGCGCTGTTCGAGCGAAGCGACAACACCGGCGGCACCCACGGCCTCGGGCTCTACCTCGTTCGGACGCTGGTCGAGCGCTACGGCGGGACGGTCGAACTGGTCGAGACCGGTCCCGACGGGACCGCGTTCGCGGTCGAACTCCCCCTCTCGGACGACCGGGCCGAATCGACCGGCGGGGATCGGTTCGTCTCGGGCGACCGCGACCGGGTCTCTCCCGACCCCGCTTAGAACTCCGCCAGCCCCGACTGCTCGTGGGCCGCCAGCACGTCCTCGCAGGTCGACCAGCTCCGGCGCGCACATTCGGGCAGTTCGGCGTGCTCTGCGACGTAGCTCGCGAGGAACTCGCGGGTCGTCGGGTCGCTCGGGTAGCCCGATCCCACCTCGCCGTACTCGGCGGCGAGCTCCGCGACGTGGGCGTCGCGGGCCACCTTGGCGAGGACGCTCGCCGCGCCGACGACCGCGTGACGCTCGTCGGCGCCGTGTTCCGCGGTCAGATCGACGTCGGCGTCGACCCGGTCGGCGACCCGTCGGGCGAACCGTCGCTCGCTGGTGTCGCCCGCGTCGACGATCCCCGACGCGCCGTCGGCGGCGACCGCCGAGAGCGCCTCGGCCTGGGCCGCGACGGTCAGGGTGTTCATGTCGGTCTCGGGGTCGTCGATCCGGTCGGCCGGGACCTCCGCGACGCCGACGGCGACCCGGTCGTCGGCCCGGAGACCCGCCGCGAGCGCCTCGCGGCGGTCGGGCGCGATGCGCTTCGAGTCGTCCACGTCAGCGGGCAGGACCGCGGGGTCGGCGACCGCGACCGCGGCCGCGAACATCGACCCCAACACCGGACCCTTGCCCGCCTCGTCTACGCCGAACACGGACGAGCGAACGGAGTCCGAGTAGTTGTAGGTTGCTACTCCGAATCGACTGCTGGAACCCCGACGACCCGGCGGTCCGCTCGAAGCGCCGTCGACATCTGCCCGCTGTCCGATCGCGATGGGAGACGAATCAGACGCGACCGACTGCTCTGGCTCCGAATCGACCGACTACGGGAGCCGTCGGACGCCGACGCGTTCCCCTCGAGCGCCGGTCGGCAGTGCTCGACGGAGCGACGGTCGTCGAAAAACGGACCGTCGAGCGTCGCGGTTACTGCAGGCGCCCGAGCACCGCCAGCGCCGCCGCAAGTGCTACGAGCACGGCACCGCCACCGAAGCCGGGGACCCTGCTGGCGCCACCCGTCGTTCTGTCTGACGTGACGGTCGTCTCGTCGACCGTGGCGGACTCGACGGCGGGTCCCTCGATTGGCGGGGTCGTCATCGGTGAGTCGGCGGTCACGGACGCCTCGGCGGTCGTCGCATCGACCGCCGCCGACTCGGCGGTCGTCTTCGTCGGATCCGCTCGCTCGCTGTCGTCCGCCGGTACGTCGGCGTCGCCGGTCGACTGACTCCCGTCGGGGGAGCTATCGGCGTCGTTCCAGCCGCCGCCATTCGAACTGGATCCGCCGGTCTCGTCGGCCTCGACCGTGAGGTTCGCTCCGCTCGTCGCGGTGACCTCGTAGGACGCGCCGTTGGGGTCACCGAGCGCGTCGACCGACAGATTGAGCGCGCTCGTGCCGACGGTCCGAGCGCTAACGGTCACCGAGGCGATGACGCTCGGGTCGTCGCCCTCGACGGTCGCACCGACCGCGGCGACCGTCGCCTCCGAGCCGTTCGCTGTGATGGTGACGTCGCTTATCCGAGGGTCGCCGCTCGTTCGGGCGTCGGCTATCGCCCCGACGTCGGAGTCGGCGAGCACGAGCGTGAACTGATACGCGCCCACGGCGCCGTCGGCGCCCTCGACCACCACGTCGTAGGTGGTCGTCTCGCCGGCCTCGACGCCGTCGTCGGCCGCGACCAGCCCCACCGTCGTGGCGTCTGTCTGGGTCCTCGCGGCGGCGAAACCGGTGGACGTCGCCGCGACAACAACCAGGAAGGCCGCCAGCGTTGCGTAGTGTGGAGTCCTCATTTTGTTTCTCCGTGGGGGTTCACTCGACCTGCGCGAACAGCGCCTGGATGTCGAGGATGCCGAACGACCCGTCACCGTTGAAGTCGAACAGGTCGGGGTTGTCCGTCATCGTCTGACTGTTCCGATAGGTCCAGGCGGTCTGGACGTCGTTGATGTCGACTTCTCCGTCGCCGTTGACGTCCTCGTAGACACCGTCACCATCGGGATCGGTGACGGGGTCGAAGCTACCGACCGACACCTGGGTGACGGTCACCGCCGCGCCGTTCGTCGCGGTCACGTCGTAGGCCTCTCCCTGGCCGTCGCCCAGCTCGTCGACGGACAGCGTCGCATCGGTCTCACCGGGTTCGAGTCCGTCGAGCGTGACGCTCGCGACCGTGACGGCGCCTGTCGAACTCGTGTCGGCGCCGACCACGGTGATGTCCGCCGACGAGCCGTCGGCCGCGACGGTCGTCTCCTGGAATATCGGGTTGTTTTTGGTCTGGACGCCCGCGATGGACGCCGTCGCGGCGTCGTCGACCGAGACGGTCAGCTCGTACGCGCCGACGCCGGCGTCGGCGCTCTCGACGACCACGTCGATCGTTCCGCTCCCGCCGGCGACGACGTCTGCGTCCGCGGGCGAGAGACCGACTGCGGTCGAGCCCGCCGGCGCGGGCTGGTCGGGCTGGACCGTCACGGTGACCGCGTCGGTGGCCGTCTCGCCGGCCGCGTCGGTCACCGTCACCTCGAACGTCAGGTCGGTCTCGGCGTCGACCTCGGGCGCGGTGAACCCGGGCGAGGCCGAGTCCGCGTCGGTCAGCGTCGCGACGGGACCGCCGGTCTGGACCCACTCGTAGGAGAGGTCGTCGCTGTCGGGGTCGCTCGACCCGCTCGCGTCGAGCGCGACCGAGTCGCCCGCGTCGACCGTCTGGTCGTCGCCGGCGTCCGCGGTCGGCGCCTCGTTGACGGGCTGTTGGGCGACCGTCACGGTGGTCTGGGTCGAGGCGGTGACCTCCTGATCGGTGCCGTCGATGGCGGACGCCGACGCGGTGACGGTGTACTCGCCCTCCGCGGCGTCGGCCGGGACAGACGCCTCGTACTCGACGGTGTACGTCTGGTCGACGTCGTCGGCCAGCCAGATCCACTCGGTGGAGTTCGCGACGAAGGTGGCGTCACCCTCGGCCGTCTGGCTCTCGAGCGCCCAGCCGTCGGGCAGGTCGACGCCGAGCACGGGCGCGTTGACGCTGGTGGCGTTGACCTCGACGGTCATCGAGACGGTGCCGCCGGGCGCGCCGGGCCCGTCGGCCGACTGGGTCACCGCGAGCTCGCCCGTCGGGGCGGGCGGGTCGTCGGCCGCCTCGACGGTCAGCGAGCCGCTCGCGGTGTCGTTGTCGGTCGCGAGTTCGACCGCGTACTGGCCCGCCGAGAGGTCGTTCGTGTCGACCGCGAAGTCGACCTGCTGGCTCGCGCCGCCGGCCAGCGTGACGTCCTCGCTACCGACTTCTGTCCCGTCGACCGAGAGTGAGACCGTCTGAGTGCCCGCGGCGTCGCCGGCGTTCTCGACCGTCGCGGTGACGTCGGCGGAGTCGCCCTGGGTCGCCGGCGAGGCGACGGACAGGTCCGAGAGCTGGAACTCGGCCGGATCGTTGGGTTCCTCGACGGTCACCGCGGCGGTGCCGAGGTCACCGAGAGAGTACGTGCTCCCCTGCTCGTCCGAGAAGTCCAGAATCTGGTCGACGCCGCCGGCTTCCGCCGGCGAAACTATCGAGACGTCGGTCGAGCCGGCCGACTGACCTTCGAGCGTGACGGTCAGCACTGTCACCGCGCCCGTGTCGGCGGTGTCGTCGAACGCGTAGAGCGCGCTCGCTGCCGAGCCGTCGTCGGCGATGGTCGTTTCCTCGCTCCCGGGGTCGTTCCCGGCGCTGACGTCGACGATGTTCGCGACGCTCGCAGTGCCGAGCACGACGCCGATCTGTCCGGAGCCGACGCCGCCCTCGGCGTCGTCGAGGACGACCTCGACCGTCGTCGTCTCTCCGGGGGCGATCTGTTGTTCGGCGGGCGATACGCTGAGGCTCGTTGGGCCGGCCGCGCTCGCGACGCCTCCGACCATCGAGACGACGGTCAGCGCGGCGAGCACGACCGCGAGAGTCCTGGTGGACCAGTGTGTAGTGTTGTCTGACATTAGTTGTCGGCTCCCTGTTCGATTTCGTGCGATTCGTCTCGCGAGACGCGGCGGGTCGCGGCGCCGGGGCGGAACGGTCGTGCCTCTGGAGTGGCCCCGGGTCGTCGCCGCGCGGTCGGCGCTGGATTCGGTGACACGGAGTGATCAGCTCCCTCCCACGAGGTCGGCGAACAGCGCCTGGGCGTCGCCCGCCGTGACCGCGCCGTCGCCGTTGACGTCGAACGCGCCGACGTCGTTCTGGACGGCGGGGTCGTTCAGGTGGGCGAACAGCGCCTGGGCGTCGGAGACGGTGACCGTCCCGTCGCCGTTGACGTCCTCGTAGACGCCGTCGCCGTCGGGGTCGGTCGGCGCGTTCTCGAAGTCGCCGACTGGGTCGGGGCCCGTGTCGGCGCTCTGGTCGTACTCCAGTACCGCGACGTTCGAGGTCAGGCCGGTCTCGCCCTCGTCGTCGTCGGCGGTCGCGACGAAGTAGTTCAGCCCGCCGGTCGCAGAGCCGTTCGTCAGCGTGACGGGGATCTCGGCGGTCCCGTCCTCGCCGACGGTCGCGGTGTACTCCTCGACCTGGATGGCGGTGTTCGCCTCGTAGGCCTCGACGTCGTAGCCGGGCGTGCCGTCGTAGTCGGGCACGCCGTCGAGGTTCAGTTCGCCCTCGATGCGGAGTAACGTCACCGTCGACCCGGGCGCGCCCGAGACCGTGACGGTCTGGTTCGCGGTCGCCACCGTGGCGGCCGCGTGGTCGGGCGAAAGCGTCGTCTCGGCGAGCGAGACGTTCGCCACGTCGAGGGTCGGGGCGGCCGAGACGTCGGCGTCGGCCGTCGCCTGCGAGCCGCCTGCGCTGCCGTCGCCGAACAGGTCGGTCGTCGCGGTCGACCCGTCGGCGAAGTCGACCGACATCTCGGAGCCCGACAGCTCCAGTCCGGAGATGGGGCCGGCCTCGCCGCTCTGGACGCTCGACCCGCCCTTGATGCTGGTCGGGTCGTTGTCTATCTCGAACGTGACCGACTCGCCCGGCTCGAACGCGCCGAACTCGATTTGGAGCGTGTCGTAGCCGTCCGAGCCGTTAACGCCGTTGTGCGGGGCCAGAACCGTCGCGTCGACCGTCCCGCTCGTGGCGTTGTCGTTGAGCACGAAGCCCTTCGCCCCCTGATCGCCGGCGGTGCCGTCGGGGTCGAACACCACGTCGGGCAGCACCGCCGAGCTCAGGTTCAGGGTGACCGTCTCGATGGTCTCCTCGCCGGTGTTGGCGATTTCGAAGGACTCGGCGTCCCACGTCGTCGCGTCGATGCCTTCGCCGTCGTCGATCTCGATGGTCGCCTCGCCGCCGCTCGGGACGTCGGCCGACCCGTCGACCGCCGCGACCTCGATGGCAGAGACCTTGGGGTTCTCGACCGAGGACGTGAAGTCGATGTCGAGTTCGCCGTCGGTCACCTCGACCGTGTACGTCTTGGTCGTCGCGTTCAGCGCGCCGACGTCGGCGTGGATGTCGTAGTCGGCGAGTTCGACCTCGCCGCCTTCGAGGTTCGCGCTCATGACGCGCGAGCCGTCGCCGCCGGTGGTGCCGTGGTCGGTGCCGAACCAGATCTCGGCGAGGTGGACGGTGACCTCGTAGGTGCCGTCCTCGACCGGGAACGAGTAGCTTACCGGCGCGCCGTTCTGGCCGTAGCGCTCGGTGACGTACAGCGCGTCGTCGTCGGTGTCGCCGACGTCGGTGACGCCGTAGTCCGCCGAGACGTTCGTCGTCGATCCGCCGGCGAAGTAGTCGTCTGCCTGATACTCCGTTCCGTCGGCCGCGGTGTACGCCGAGCCGCCGGCGTTGACCGCGTAGACGACCTCGTCGGAGGGCTGGTCGGTGCCCTGGACGGTGACGTTCACCGCGTCGGAGTCGGTCGCGCCCCCGGCGTCGGTCACGGTGACCTCGAAGGTCAGCGTCTCGTTACCGTCGACGTCCGGCGCGGTGAAAGACGGGGCCGCGTCGTCCTGCGCGCTCAGTTGGACGTCCGGACCCGCGATCTGGGTCCACGAGTAGCCGAGTTCGTCGCCGTCGGCGTCGGTCGACCCCGTGGCGTCGAGGGTGACCGACGCGTTCTCGTCGATCGTCTGGTCGTCGCCGGCGTCGGCGGTCGGCGCGGCGTTCGCGCCGATTTCGGTCACCGTCAGCCGGTCCCAGGACGCCGAGAACGTCGAGTCGGCGCCGTTGGCCGTGCTGATGAGGCCGACCGCGAGCCCCATGTCGTCGTCGGCGTACCAGCTCTCGGGCATCGTGACCGTCTGGTCGAAGGTCACCCGCTCGCCGTCGTCGATGGCGTAGCTCGCGACGACGGTGTCGTTCGAGGGGTAGACGTCGAGGTAGAGGTCGATGGTCTGGCCGCTCCCGAACACGTCGGGCTCGGAGACCACGACCGAGTCGCTGTCGCCGACCGTCCCGTCGGTCTCTTTCAGGAGCTGGACGCCGCCGTTCGGCTCGCTCTCGGCGTCCTGAGCGCCCGCGACCAGCTTGACGTAGTTGTCCTGGTCGCCCGGGCCGATCTGCATCCCGGCGGCCTGATAGTTCTCGGGCGTCATGTCGTCCGAGAACGGCGATTCGACCGTTGTGTGGACGGTGAACGGCGCGTCGCCGGTCGCGTTCACGCCGTACTGGAACCCGTACGACTGGGAGTTCTTGGCCTCGTAGGCGTCGCCGAACGGCACCTCGTCGACCGAGAACCGCTCGGTCGCGCCGCCGGCTCGCACCTTCGAGCCGTTGTAGAGGTCGGCGTAGTCGGTGCCGTTGGTCATCAGGCCGGTGAACCCGAGGCCGAACAGCGACTGGGGGTGCTGGCCGGCTTCGAACTGCCGGTCGACCGGCATCTCGTTGTCGAGCCCGTTCTGGGGGTCGAGCGCGAACGGGTCCTCGTCGTCTGTCAGCCCGTCGCCGTCGTCGTCGTCGTCGACCGAGTCGGGGACGCCGTCCTGGTCCCAGTCGTCGGGCTGGGAGGCCTGCGAGCAGGGGTCGGTGCCCGCGGCGTTCTCGTCGGCGTTGGTGTAGCCGTCGCCGTCGGCGTCGCCGTCCGGCTCGTAATCCGGGGATTCGGGGTCAGTCCCGAGACACTGCTCGCCCGCCGAGCCGCCGTAGTCGTTGGGCTCGAAGACGGTGATCGCGTTGCTGCCGTAGGTGGCCGCCCACACGGTGCCCGGGAACTCGTCGTCGTCGCCCTGCGCGTGGACGTCGAGGGGGTTGCTCCCGATGTTCTGGAAGACGGGCTCGGAGGCGGTCGCCTCGGTCCCCTGGGCGTTGAGTTCGACGCGCTCGACGTCGCCGGAGTTCCACATCGCCAACAGCAGGTCGCCCTGCATCTCGCCGCCGAAGTTCGACGCCGGGTAGACGTCCATCCCCTGGGGCGTCGCGCCGTAGGTTTCGAGCGCCTCGCTCGGCGAGGAGCCGTTCGTGGGCGCGATGAAGTCGCAGTTGATGGGATCGTGGAGGCCGTCGTCGACCGCGCCGGCGAACTCGCTGGTGGCGTTGCCGCGGGTCGGGTTGGGGTGGCCCCCGTAGTAGTCCTCGCCCTCGATGTGATAGACGCCGGGGGCGGAGTACTCGTCCTGCTCGTTCTGGGCGTTGGTGCACTCGCCCGACGGCCCCTCGTTGACGACGATGCCGCCCCAGCCGGGGTTGGCGCTGTTGTCGGTCGCGTACAACTCGCCGTCCTCGCTGAGGGCGATGTCGTAGGCGTTCCGGTAGCCCGGCGAGTAGACGTCGACCGGGCCGTCGGCGGTCCAGTTGGCCATGTTCGCACCGTCTTGTCCGCCGAAGGGCGTCTCGGTGCCCTGGAGCGTCGGCAGGTCGTAGATGTACGTCGCGTCGGTGTGTGCGGCGTCCTTCTCGGCCATCCCGTCGAGCTGGTCGAGGTCGACCGAGAGGACGGCCGCCGACAGCGCGTACTCGGGGGTCAGCGCGAAGTTGTCCGAGGGAGCGCCCTTGTTGGTGTGGCCGCCCTGCGCGAGGTAGAGGACGTTCTCCTCGGCGTCGTACTGGACGCCGTTTGTCGCGTGGTTCTCCTCGGAGCGCGGCAGGCCGCGCACGAGCACGTCGTGGTCCCACCCGGAGTCGGTCTGGGTGAGCCGCGAGACGGTGCCCGAGTTGGTGTCGAGTCCACTGTCGGTGTGACTGCCGCCCGCACCGATGCGCGGGTCGCTCGACGTCGCGTACAGGACGGGCGTCGAGGCGGTTCCCTCGACCGTGATTCCGGTCACCTGCCGGCCGTCGACGTTCGGGTTGTACGAGCCGTCGTCGTCGTGGTTCGGGAGGTTCTGGACGGCCGAGATGACCTCGGTGTCGGTCACCTCGTAGTCGTTCTCGCCGTTGCGGGCGATCTCGAACGCCTTGATCTCCCCGCTCTGCTGGGCGACGTAGAGCCGGCCGTCGGGGCCGAAGTCGAGCGACGTCGGGTTGCCGAGGTCGGCGCCGAGCCCGCTGACGCCGAAGCCGACGGGCACGTCGCTCGCGCCCTCGCCCGAGAGGTCGACCGTCACCGGCGAGTTGCTCCCGTTGTGGCTGACTTTGAGGGTCGCCGACTTGGGCTGGGCGTCCGTCGGGGCGAACGTAACCGGGACGCTCGCCGTCTCGCCGGGCGCGAGCGTCGTCGCGCTCGGCGCGCCGGCCGAGAACTCGTCGGCGTCCGCGCCCGCGACCGACGCGTCCTCGATGGAGATGTCGGCGTCGCCCGTGCCGCCGAGGTTCGTCAGCGTGACCTGATCGGTCTCGCTGTCACCCGTGAGGACCGTCCCCGCGTCGACGGTCGAGGGAGCACCGAGCGTGTTCGGCTGGGCCTCGGCGCTCACGACCTCGATGGCGTTGATCTGGGGGTTCTGCTCCACATGCGCGAAGTCGACGTCGATGGTGCCGTCACTGACGACGCTGAACGACGCCATCCCGCCGGTCTGGTCGCCGTATTCGGCGATGGGGTCGAAGTTCTCGACGGTCTGGTCCTCGACGCTCACGTCGAAGACGCGGTCGCCGACCGCGCTGGTCTCGGCGTAGCCGTCGTAGAAGTAGAGCCGGACCTCGACCTGCTGGCCCGACGGAACGTCGAACTCGTACTGCATCTCGCCGTCGGTCGGCGGGTCGTACCGTTCGTTCGTCCAGACGCCGGCCGGCGTCCCATCCGGCACCGACGCGTCGAGCGAGTCCGGCGCTGGATTGCTCGAAGTCTGGCTGTTACCGCCCGCCAGGTAGGCAGAGTCGGACTCCCAGTCCTGGCCGCCATCGGTCGCGGAGACGCTTCCGCCCGCGTTCACGCGGTACAACACGTCGCTGGCTTCCTGTGCTTGCGCAGTCCCGACGACCGACAGCGCGCCGGCCCCGGCCGCCGACGTCACCAGCAACACCGAGAAGACGACTGCAAGCAACCGAGCCGCGTTTCGCGTACTGTTCATCCGACGCCTCCCGCTCGTGGTGTGTGTGGACTCATGTGTCTGTGCGGGCGCCGACCGGCCGCCGGTTTCGGATCCCCGCGCCGCCACGCGTACGAGGCGGCTAACTGACGACAAAACGAGAGCTAACGTCGCTCCGACCGAGCTTAACTTCCGTTTCTCGGGGCCTAACGGCCGATACGGCGCCATCGTCCACCGAGCCGACACGTACCGACTTTGTTATGAGTCGGCTGTGTGATATCTGGACGACCGAGAGCGCCACACAAGGAGCTCCTACGTCGTTTCAGGCGGGGACTGACAGCGACCGAACGACCGACGGGATCGGGGTCGAGCGGGCGAGACGTCTCGAACCGAGAGCGGTCGGGGATCGGCCGTGCGTCGACGGGTACCGGCCGCTACACGCCCACAGAGACAGAGAAAAGGCAGTTAGGCTCCGCGTACCGGGGTCGCGGTCGGGTCGGAACCGATCGCGTTCGTCGTCAGTCGCCACGCCGAGGGTCGCCGTCGCCGGCGTCAGATCGCCTCTCGGAGGTACTCGGGGTCGGCGAAGGGCTCGTCCTCTCCCTCGACAGCCAGCACGTCGAGCGCGGTGACCTCCGCCCCGACCCCGAGCAGGCCCGCGAGGCTCGGGGTGGTCCGGCCCTCGTCGCCGCTCACGAGCTCTTTGACGTAGAGGCCGCCCTCGCCGTGGATCCGTAGTTCGGCGCGGCGCGGCCCTTCGAGGTCGCCCGAGATGTCGTAGACGGTCCGGGTCCGGGTCTTGCTCGCGCGCCGGTGGTCGACGCGGCTAGGCGTGTCCTGCTCGACCGTCGTCCCGTCGAGCTCCGCGAGCGCCTCCTCGAGAGCCGGCTCGGTCACGTCGTCGTCGAACGCGACGTCCATCCGGTAGGTCTTCGAGGCGTCGAGTTCCTTGACGCGCTCGACCATCTCGTGGGTCGCCAGCGCGAGGTCGGTGACCTCGGCCTTCCCGTCGGCGAACTCGTTGATCTCGGCTTCGAGCGCGTCGGTGTCGACGCTCCGGACCCGGGGCTGTTTGACCTCGATCACGAACGGCCGGCCGGTGTCGAGCATCAGCGCGTCGACGTCCTCGCGGCCCGCGCCGTGGAAAAGCGCCTCCTCGCCGTCCATCGCCTCACGGACCGGCGGCGTGGTGAGCTCCTCGACGCTCTCGTCGTAGAGGTACCCCGACCCGCCACAGTACTCGCAGGGTTCCTCGCCGCCGTCGCTCGCGAGCTGTTTGCCCGAGCCCCCACACTCCCGGCAGGGCCACTCCGTCTGGGGGATGTCGCGTTCGAGCTTCCGGTACCGGCCGTAGACGAACGCCGAGTTCACCTGCACCTCGACGGCGTGCTCGGAGATCTCCTCGCGCTCGGGGTCGACGTTCAGGAGCGCCAGCACGTCGGGACGCTCGAAGTCGACCTCGGTGTCGGTGAGCCGGCCGACGCGCTTGCCGACCTCGCGGTTGAACTCCGATTTGAACAGCTCGCCGGCGTCCTCGGGGAGGCCCGCGGACTCCCGGAGCAGGACCTCGTTTTCCTCGACCAGCGGGGGCGTCCGGGTGCCGACCTGGTAGGTGTCGAACGACCAGCCCTCCAGCGCGTCGGCGACCGTCTGGGCCCACGCGTCGAACCGCCGGCTCTCGCCCTCACAGACCCAACACTCCGCGCCCGGCTCCTCGTAGGGGTCGTCGTCCTCCAGCGCGACCGCGACCCGGAGGGCCGAGCCGCGCTCGCGGTTCGTCAGTCCGAAGCTCCGGTCGGCGAAACACCGACCGAGGCAGGCCTCACACACCGGGCCGTTCTCGATGACCCGGCGGGCGTCGGCGAGGATGGTCATATCTGATCCGTGGGGTTCGGGCGGTAAACGGGTTTCTCATTCGGACGGGTCGGCGCCGGACGCCCGGTAGCCCGCCGCGCCGTGCCAGACCACCGACCAGTCGGCCGGGCTCGGGAGGCCGCTCGCGCCCGCCGCGACGAGGAGGGCGGTTCCCACGCGGTCGCCGGTCGCGGTCGGGTCGGGGAGGACGCCCGCGGCGGCCAGCACGAGCGGGAGCGCCAGCACGACCGGGAGCGCGGCGGCGACCCGGACCGCCCACTCCGGGGCGTCGGGCGGCAGATCGGTGACCTCGACTCGGACGAGTCCCCCGGAGAGAGCGTCGGGGAGCGCGGCGAGCGCGGGAGTCTCGGTGCTGGCTTCGCCCGGCAGGAGCGTGACGGTGTAGTCCGCGCCGAGGAGCCGAAGCGGGACGACGTGGAGGAGCTCGTGGGCACAGACCCCGACCGCGAGCGCGCCGAGGCCGACGACGGCGGCCACGAGCCAGTCGAGCGGGAGGGACATCGACGGTGCCGGCGGTGCTCAGTCGGGGTACTCAACTGTTGTGGATTTCGGCGGGCGGCCCGCGTCGGGTCGGCGGGCCCCCACGATTTAGTGGCCGGACTGCGTCGGTCCTGCCATGTCCTACCGCGCCAACTACGCGCCGGTGGCCGTCAGCGCGCACCTCGGCCCGAACCGGGAAGCCATCGACGTGCCGTGGGCCGACTACGTGGGCGACGCCACGCCCGAGTACGAGTTCGAGGTTCCGACCGCGGACTCGACCGACGCCTACCTCGGCCTGCGGGCGTTCCGCGTCGGGGCCTACGGCCACGAGATCGAGGTGAACGGCGAGCCCCTGAGCGGCTTCGACCTGCCGCCGGCCGACGGCTGGCAGTACTGGGAGGACCTGCTCACCGACGCCGAACTCCGGGAGGGGACCAACGCGATACGGGTGGTCCGCGACGAGACGACCGACGACAGCTTCGCGGTGAACACCGTCACGGTCCACTGGCGCGAACCCGTCGAGTGAGTCCCTCGCCGGGACTCGGCCTTGCCCCCACTCGAACCTTTAGGTGGCTCGCCCGCGTCGGGGCGGTATGGAAGTCGTACCCACAGACGAGGAGGAATCGACCGAGGCCGTCGAGGGCGTCCACCTCTCGATCCTCGCGGGCGGCGACGAGATGAACGTCCAGCACTTCCGTATCGAGCCCGGCGCGACGGTCCCCGAGCACGACCACCCCCACGAGCAGACCGGCTACCTCACCGGCGGGACGCTCACGTTCGTCGTCGACGGCGAGGAGATCGAAGTCACCGACGGCGACTCCTACGCGATCCCGGGCGAGGAGCCCCACGCCGCCGAGAACCGCGGCGACGAGCCGGTGACCGGCGTCGACGTGTTCAGTCCGCCCCGCGAGAACCCCGACTGGCAGGAGTAGCTCTCGGGCGCGAACCCCAAAAAACGGAGACTGTGGACGGTCGGGAACCGTTCGTGGCGTCGTCGACCGACCGCTCGGAAAACGGTCTACGACAGCTTCTCGATGTTCTCACAGATCGCGTCGGCGTACTCGCTGGTGCCGACCTTCTCGGCGTCCTCGCGCTGGCGGGCGAGGTCGTAGGTGACCGTCCCTGACGAGATGGTCTCCTCGACGGCGTCACGGATGAGTTCGCCCGTGTCGTCCCAGCCGAGGTACTCGAACATGAGCCGCCCCGAGAGGATGAGCGCGGTCGGGTTCGCCATGTCCTGGCCGGCGCGCTTGGGCGCCGAGCCGTGGACGGGTTCGGCGAGACACCGGTTGTCGCCGAAGTTCGCGCCGGGCGCGATGCCGAGCCCGCCGATCTGGGCGCCGGCGGCGTCCGAGAGGTAGTCGCCGTTGAGGTTCGGCATGGCGAGCACGTCGAACTCGTCGGTCCGGAGTTGCATCCACTGGAGCATCGCGTCGGCGAGTCGCTCTTCGACCATCACGGCGTCCTCGGGGATGTCGACCTCGTCTTGCTCCTCCCAGAGGGAGTCGGGCGCGGCGAAGACCTCCTCGTCGGGGTACTCCTCCTCGGCGACCTCCATGCCCCACTCGCCGAACTGGCCCTCGGTGAACTTCATGATGTTGCCCTTGTGGACCAGCGTGACCTTGTCGCGGTCGTTCTCGATCGCGTAGTCGATGGCCTCGCGGACGAGGCGCTTGCTGCCCTTCTCGGAGATCGGCTTGAGGCCCAGCCCGATCGGACCCTCGTGCATCGTCTCGTCGAAGCCCATCTCCTCCTCGACGAACTCCCGAACCTGCTCGGCCTCGTCGGTGCCGGCCTCCCACTCGATGCCGGCGTAGACGTCTTCGGTGTTCTCGCGGAACGTGACCATGTCCATCTCCTCGGGCGCCTTCATCGGGGAAGGGACGCCGTCGAGGTAGTAGGTCGGTCGGACGTTCGCGTAGAGGTCGAGGGTCTGGCGGAGCGCGACGTTGAGCGACCGGAACCCGGCGCCGACGGGCGTCGTGAGCGGGCCCTTGATCGCGACGCGGTGTTCGCGGATGGCCTCGACGGTCTCGTCGGGGAGGTTCTCGTCGTACTTCTCGCGGGCGCTCTCGCCGGCGTAGAGCCGCATCCAGTTCACCTCGCGTCCTGTCGCTTCGGCGGCCGTCTCCAGTACCTTCTGGGCGGCCGGGCCGACGTCCTGCCCGATCCCGTCGCCGTGGATGATGGGGATGATCGGGTCCTCGGGGACGTGGAGGCCCTCCTCGCCTTCCGCTTCGACGGTGATCTTCTGGCCGCTTTCGGGGACGTCTACCTTGTCGTAGCTCATGAACGTTCAAACGTGCGAGCGAGGAGGATAAAAGGCCTGCCGTTTCGTCGCGTGTGGGACGCGTACGCACTTATATTCCTAAAATACGCCCCGAAGAGAGTAGTCGTTCGGGCGCGAGCACGCCCGCGGCGTTCGGGCGCTTTTCTCCCCCGACTGTCGACTCTGACCGGGGGCGGTCCCGAAGATTCAGGTACGAACGCGCCCGACGGAGAGGTATGTACGCCGTCGTCGGCTGTAGCGACTGCGGGGCGCTCAAGCTCGTCGAGGGCCGGCCCGAGACGACCGAGTGCCCGCGGTGTGGCACGCGCAGGAAGTTCGAGAAGCTAAAGAAGTTCGTCGAGACCGACGACGAGGATCACGCCCGGGAGGTCCGGGCGTCGATGCTCGCCAACCGGCAGGGCGAGGGCGAGTCGTTCGCGCAACTGGACTCGTTCTCGGAGATGGAGGCCCGCGTCGAGGAGGCGGTCGTCGACGACGAGGCGTTCCTCGAAGCCTCGGGGATCGACGCCGACGAAGTGGCGGCCGCCGGCGAGCGAGCCGAAAACCGAACGGCCGGTTCGGGACGCTCGCGCAAGGACACCGTCCTCGACGCGCTCCGGGCGCTCGACCGACCGACCGAAGACGAGGTGATCGCGTACGCCGACGAGCGCGGCGTCCCGGCCGACTACGTCCGTGACGCGCTCGGCAAACTGGTCCGCCGTGGCGAGGTCACCGAGAGCCGCGGGGAGTACCGGCTACTGTAGCAGTAGTTGTTAGCGCAGATTCCGTATTCCGGGCGGTTTCTGAGACGGGCTCGGCTGTTATTTGGGCTTGGTGCTCTCGCCCGATTATCGCACTCGCGCAATCACAGAGGAAAGATCGGACTGTGCGTCGGACGGTGGGCGTGCTCGTTGATCGACTATGTATATGAGAATACGAGCATTAATATTAAGAACGCAGTTTTCACTTTCTGAGAAGATGTTGGCGGTTACTTGTACCGATACTGAGTATCTCTGCCTGTGACATCTCATCTCGACAGTGACGCGGTACGATCGACCGAATGGGTTCGTAACCACCTGGACCGGTTCCGGACCGACGACCCCGACTATCGGCTCGTCGAAGTCGATATGGACCCGGACGTGTACGACGACTGGCACATACCGGGGGCCGTACAGATCGACTGGGAAGAAGACATCATCGACGGGCTCGGCGGCAACGTCGTTGCTCCGAGCGAGGCCGAATCATTGTTCGGCGATCTGGGAATCACGCGAGACACCACGGTCGTCGTCTACGGCGACCAAGCGAACTGGTTCGCCGGCCACGCCTACTGGGTGCTTAACTACTACCAGCACGACAACATCCAGTTGCTCGATGGTGGCCGCCGGCACTGGCGACTCGAAGGCTACGAACAGACGCAGGGCGACGTCGAGTACCCGTCCCGCGAATACGAGATCGACGGGACCAACGAAGACATCCGCGGGTACAAAGAAGACATCATGGATAGTCTCGACGGAGACAGGCCGATTATCGACGTCCGAAACCCACAGGAGTACCGTGGTGAAAAGCCACCAGCGGAGATCCCGAATACCACCGATCGCGAGGGTCACATTCCAACCGCGGCAAACGTCCCGTGGGGAAAAGCGGTCAACGCCGATGGCACATTCAAGTCAGAGTCGGAACTCCGAGAGATTTACGGCGAGTACATCGACCCGGACAGATCCACGGTCGCGTATTGCCGTATCGGGGAGCGCTCATCGATCACGTGGTTCGTTCTTTCGGAACTCCTCGGTGTCGATGCTGTCAACTACGACGGGTCGTGGACGGAATGGGCGGCTGACGACGCGGCGCCAGTAGAGAAGGCCACTGAGCCTGCACTCAAGGAGGGCGATTTCTAATGACACTCACAGCCAACGAGCCGAGTGGTACCGTACGCGGTGAGATGGTACAGGTTTGCATCGACGGAGTGATGTCCGTGTATCAGAGTCGGATGCGGGATATGCTCGACGAGGAGGGAATCGACAGACCCGATCCCCAACCCGACGAGTGGTATCCACTTGCGAAGTTTCTCCACGTACTGACGGCGGTCGAACGCAACACCGGCGAGAGCGCCCTGGCTAAGATCGGCGAGTCCACGCCGCGGTTTCTCGATTGGACATCGACTATCGACTCGCCACACGAGGGACTGAACCACCTCCCCGAAATGTACGAAACCGAACACCGCCAGGCACCGGGCGAGTACACGTACGAAAAGACGGGTGAGAACCAAGCCGAGATCACCTCGACGACACCCTACCCGACGCAGTGGGAGAAAGGCTTTCTCAAAGGCACAGCCCAACACTTCGAAGCCGAATACGCCCACGCGAGGGTCGATGACGACGGCCCCGAGACGACTTTCGAAGTTCACTGGTAGGACCGACAGCCATTCGATGTGTGTTGGCGGGGCCCTGTTGAATAGCCCCCTGTGGGAGGGTGAAGCGACACCACATTTGGGATCTCCTTTCACAGCCACTCACAGTGTGACTCAGTTCACTTATCTACACGACCACTGCTATTCAACGGAGCAGTGCAGTCCGTAGACGCCGTATCGATACGGCCTGAGTAGCCGCTCGTTCGTCGGACGTGGCCACGGGTTCGATTTCGTCAAGGCAGTCACGCACTGTCTCGAATTCGTCGCGAGAGCAACTGAGATACGCGGCCACCACCAGATGTATTCAAATCACTCACAATACTTGACTAGACCGCTATAGCAACAGAACTTTTACAGTTCGCTCTGCACGTCGAGCGAGTCCATCGAATCCACGTCGGCACTGATATCTCGAATACGTTCGGTCTGTTGTTCGTTTGCGGCTGCGATGGCCTCTGCTTTGTCGACGACCCGTTCGAAGTCCGCCGCAGTCTGGTCGACCATACTGGCGATCTCTTCGGTGCTTGCGGCTTGATCGTCCGTCGCATCCGCGACCTCTGTGACGCCGTCAGATACGTCTTCGACGACGTCAGCGATCTGCGTGAACGTCTCGCTGGAGCTTTCTATCTTCTCTGCACCCTGCTGAACAACGTCGTTGGTTTCTTCGAGGCTCTTGACCGTCTCGGAAGTGTTTTGGCGGACATCAGTGACGATCGATTCGATCTCAGATGCGCGTTGCTGTGACTCCTCGGCCAGCGATTTCACCTCATCAGCGACGACTGCAAAGCCGTCGCCAGCTTGACCCGCGTTGGCTGCTTCGATCGAGGCGTTCAGCGCGAGCATGTTCGTCTGGTCGGCAATGTCGTTGATAACATCGACGAGTTCGTCGATCTGCTGGACGCTCTCGTCGAGGTCGCGAATATCTGCGGTCACGTCGGCCGCCGCGCGCTCGATACTTTCCATGATATCGATCGTTTCTTCGGCTTCGGTCTTCCCGGATTCAGCTTCTTCACGGGCTCGCTGGCTGGTGGATTCGACCTGATCTGTTGTCGCGGCGATTTCCTCGACCGTTGCGGTGAGCGAGGCGATCTCTTCGGAGATCTCGGTAATCGACTCAAGTTGGTGGGACGCTTGGTCGCTGATCGTTTGGGAGTTTTCGGCCACTTCCTCCGACGATTCTTCGAGATCGTCAACAGCCGTTTTGATATCGCTGACGGCGGTCTTACGAGCTGAAATATCCTGGAACGTCTCACTAATAGCGACGATATCGCCTTCGGCGTCATAGATCGGCCTGACGACTAGTTCTGTTGGGATGACACGCCCGTCGTAACTCTCTTTTTCTACCTCGACGCGGATCTCTTCGCTCTCTTCATCGACGATCTGTTTCAGTGTACAGTTTCCAGTTCCGCACACCTCCGGATTACAGAACTGGTCGTAGCACTTGACGAACTCGCTCTCCTCGGCATCTACGCCGCCCAGTTCTTTCATCTGCTCGTTCTCGACCACGACGTTGAAATTCAAATCGAGGATACGCATCGCCGCACCCGTCGATTCCATCACCTGACGGAGGTTTTTTGTAAGGACGTCCCAGAGTTCGTCCTCTGGTAGTTCTTTTCCTCCCGAAATAGGCTGTGAGAAGTCTTTTTCTGCCGTCGAACCGCCCTCTTTCATTGCCATGCTGCCGTGTTTCTGGCAGGTATATTTCAATTCTTTCCTAACGGCTTTCACGCCTTTCCCCGTCTTTACCGCGGTGTCATAGAATCGTTCGCATGCCGAACGACTCGTTCAGTGCTATCAGCTTTCAGTCTGCTGTCTGTGACTCCCTAAGAATCCTCGGCCCTGACCTGACGCGAGTTGACCCAGCAAGAACTCTCAAAAGTATAATTTATAATCGCGACTCGCCGGCGCGCCGCGAATGGGAACTGTTAGGGGCCGGCCGGCCGACCACCCGGGTATGACCGACGCCGATTCCGACGCGGAGGCCGGCGATCCCGAGGCGCTCGCCGAACGCGTCCGCACGGGCGAGTTGCGACTCCACGAACTGGACGACCGGGTCGACGCCGAGACGGCCGCGGCGGCCCGTCGCCGCCTGCTCGAAGCCGAGACCGACGCCGACCTCGACGCCGTCGGCGACTACGGTATCGACGCCGCGCAGGCCAGCGACGCCAACGTCGAGAACATGGTCGGGGCGGCCCAGATCCCGATGGGCGTCGCCGGCCCCGTGGCGGTGGCCGGCGGGTCGGCCGACGGCGACTACTACCTCCCGCTGGCGACCACCGAGGGCGCGCTGGTCGCGAGCGTGAACCGCGGCTGTTCGGTCGTCGCGACCGCGGGCGGCGCGGACGCCCGGGTGACGAAGTCGGGGATGACCCGCGCGCCCGTCTTCCGGGTGTCGGGCGTCGCCGAGGCCGAGGAGGTCGTCTCGTGGGTCGGCGACCACCGCGAGCGCCTCCGGGAGGCCGCCGAGTCGACCACCAGCCACGGCGAACTGCTCGACGTGGACACCTACGTGGTCGGCGACTCGGTCTTCCTGCGGTTCGTCTACGACACCAAAGACGCGATGGGGATGAACATGGCCACCATCGCGACCCGCGAGGCCGCACAGGTCGTCGAAGACGAGACGCCGGCGTCGCTGGTCGCGCTCTCGGGGAACCTCTGTACGGACAAGAAGCCCGCCGCGATCAACGCCGTCGAGGGTCGGGGCCGGAGCGTGACCGCCGACGTGACGATCCCGCGCGAGACCGTCGAGGAGCGACTCCACACCACGCCCGAGGCCATCGAGGAGGCCAACACCCGAAAGAACCTCGTCGGGAGCGCGAAGGCCGGCAGTCTGGGGTTCAACGCCCACGCCGCGAACGTGGTCGCGGCCGCCTTCCTCGCCACCGGCCAGGACGCCGCGCAGGTCGTGGAGGGATCGAACGCGATCACGACCGTCGAGGCCCGCCAAGACGAGCTGTACGCCAGCGTGAGCCTCGCCAGCCTCGAAGTCGGCACGGTCGGCGGGGGCACCAAGCTCCCGACCCAGTCGGAGGCCCTCGACGTGCTCGGACTCCGGGGCGGCGGCGACCCCGCGGGGGACAACGCCGACGCGCTCGCCGAGATCATCGCGGTCGGCGCGCTCGCCGGCGAGCTATCGCTTTTGGCGGCGCTGGCCTCCCGGCACCTCTCGTCGGCCCACGAGGACCTCGGCCGGTAGCGCGGTCGACTGGGGGCGCCGGCGCGACGGACAGACCCCGCTCGTGGCGGCGCGACGGATCGACCGACCAGCAACGCTCTTTGCCCTCCCGTCCCTCGGGCCGACCATGAAGTGGAAGCTGTTCGCTGACCTCGCCGAGGTGACCGGCGGCAAGGAGATCGCGGTCGACGCCGAACCCGGCGACACGGTCGGGGCGGCGCTCTCGGCGCTGGTCGAGGACCACCCGGCGCTCGAAGACCGCATCTACGACGACGGAGACCTCCGCGAGCACATCAACGTCCTCCGAAACGGGACGAACGTCTCCGCCGAGGACGGACTGGACACCGAACTCGACGCCGGCGACGAACTCGCGCTGTTCCCGCCGGTCAGCGGCGGGTGAACCAGCCAGAAGGCCTTAGCACCGCGGGGTGGTACTACGTTCGGAATGGGGTCCGGAGATCCGGGGCGGTCGTCGGTAGAGTCGGTGATGGAGAACCATCGGTCGCTCAACTCGATCGTCCCCGGCGGGGACGGCGAGCCGGACACGCTCCGCGAGCGCGTGAGCCACTGGGTCCTGCTCGAGGGGCGCCGCGAATCGGTGACTGCCGGCCTCCTGCTCGGGGTTCTGACGGGGTTGATCGTTTTGTCGATGATCCGGCCCGTCGACATGTACTCGCTGTTGCAGGACACCAACACGGCCCAGACGCTTTTCAACACGCTGTTGAGCGGGACCATCCTGCTCGTCTCGGTCGTCGTGTCGGTCACCTCGATCGTCCTGTCCGAGGAGATCACCGACATCGAATCCCAGCGCCAGCGCATCGACGGCTCGATCGACTACCGCGGCGAGATCGAGGAGTTCATCGAGTCCGACGTGAGCCCGGCCCGCCCCGCCGACTTCCTCCGGACCATCCTCCGGATCATCGACCAACAGGCCTCGACCATCGCGGACATCGCCGCCGACGGCGAGAGCGAGGAGTTCGCCGAGGACGCCCGGACGTTCGCCGACGAAGTCACCGCCGAAGCCGAGCGCGCCGGCGAGATCCTGAGCGGCGCCCGGTTCGGGTCGTTCAAAGTGTTGCTCGCCGGGCTCAACTACGACTACTCGTGGCAACTCCACGTCGCCCGGCGGTTCGACCGAACGTACGGCGAGGAACTCACCGACGACCAGCAGGCGGCGATCGACGACCTCGTGGAGTCGCTCAAGATATACGCCACCGGCCGGGAGTACTTCAAGTCGCTGTACTACAAGCGGGAGTTCGCCCGGCTGTCGAGCAGGCTACTGTACGTCTCGTTGCCGACGATCGTCGTCACCTCCTACGTGTTACTCGCGCTCGACAGCAACCTCTTTCCGGAGGTGACGTTTCTCACGCTGACGCCGCTGGCGGTGTTCGTGACCGTCGCGTACACGATCGCGCTCACGCCGTACGTGATGTTGACCGCCTTCGTCCTCCGGGCGATGACGGTGACCCTCCGGACGCTGGCGTCGGGGCCGTTCGTCCTCGAACGCGGGAGCGAACTCGACGAGTTCGACTGGGACGAGTCCGACATCGAGGTGTCGGACCGCGAGCTCCAGACCGGCGACGGAAAGCAACGCGCCGACGACTAGGCGGTCAGATCGGCCGCCAGCACGAAGTCGGGGTCGTCGGCCACGTCGACTCGACAGTACGCGGCGTCGCTCACGGTCCGGACGGTCTCGGGGATCAGCGCCCGCACGCGGTCCGCGCCGCGGTCGGCGGCGTCGCGAGCCAGCGCCTCGAACAGCGCCTCGGCGCTCGCGGAGTCGGCCCACGCGGCGACGCCGTACTCGACCCACGTCTCGGGCCCGTCCGCGTCCGTCTCGCGGTCGTACTTCCGGACCCGGTGTGCGAACCCCTTCGTTCCGCCGTTCTGAACCACGAACAGACCGTCGTCGTCGGCCGCGGCCGCGAGGCGCTCGCGGGTGAGCCGGGAGACCGCCCACGTCTCCTCGGGGTCGAGCGCGAGCCCACGGAGGTGTTCTCCGGCGTCGCTGTCGGTCCAGAACCGCCATGCGGCGTCGGGATTCGCCGTGATCTCGGCGGCCGGGTCGGCGTCGGGGTCCGGCTCGGGGTGGGCCCACCGGAACTCGGTCGCGGGGTCGTAACCCATCGCCCGCGACTGGCCCAGTCCGGCCTCGTTCCACGAGAACACCATGTTTCGCATCGCGGTCGCGCCCCGGTCGCGCGCCCAGTCGAACAGCGCCTCGGTCATGCGGTTGGCGACCCCGCGCCCGCGGAACGCGGGGTTGACCCGCATCCCCTGACCCCACGCCTCCCACTCCGAGAGCGCGACCGCCTGCACGATGCCCGCGATCTCGTCGCCCGCGTCGGCGACCACGGTGTGGCGGTCCTCGCCGTCGATCCAGTCGTGGTAGACGTCCGGGATGTAGTCGCCGCCGTCCCGATCGGGCCACGTCTCGGCGGTGAACGCCGCCACGTCCTCGTAGTCGTCGTGGCGGGCCGGCCGGAGCTGGATCGCCGCGCCGCTCATTCCCACGGCACCGACCGGTCGGTGATCTCGCCCGCGATCGGCTCGCGGACGGTCGCCGCGGGGTCGTCGCTGTTGGCGAGCGCCCACATCAGTTTGACCTTGGCGGTGCCGGGGAGCATGTCCTCGCCCTCCACGACGCCGGCGTCGAGCAGGTCCCGGCCGGTGTCGTACACCCGATCACAGACCCGGCCCTCGATGCACTGGCTCGTCATCACGACCGTCGTCCCGTCGTCGACCAGCTCGGCGATGCGATCGACCCAGTCGGAGTGGACGTGCCCGAGTCCGGTGCCTTCGAGCACGAGCCCCGCCTTGCCCTCGGCCACGTCGAGGGCCGACTCGTCCGTGCCGGGGGTGAACTTCAGCAGTTCCACCTCGGATTCGAGCGCCGACTCGATCGCGAGGTCGGTCCCGCCGCGCTCGGCGTACTCGCCGTCGAAGGCGACCTCGACGTCGTCGCCGTACGCGACCGTGCCGAGCGGTTCGGCGCCGACCGTCTCGAAGGCGTCCCGCCGGGAGGTGTGGTTCTTCCGGACCCGCGTCCCGCGGTGGAGCGCACAGACGTCGTCGCTCTCGGAGGCGTGCATACAGACCATGACCTCGGCGGCGTCGGCCTTGGCGGCCTCGACTGCACAGACCGCGTTCATCACGTTGTCCGAGGAGGGCCGGTCGGCCGACCGCTGGCTCCCGGTGAACACCACCGGGACGGGCGTATCGAGCATGAACGCCAGCGCCGACGCGGTGAACTGCATGGTGTCGGTACCGTGCATCACGACCACGCCGTCGGCGCCGGCCTCGATCTCCTCGGCCACCGCGCGGGCGAGGTCCTGCCACACGTCGGTGGTCATGTTCTCGCTGAGGATGTTTGCGACCACGCGCCCGCGGTAGTTCGCCCGGCCCGCGAGGTCGGGCACCGCCCGGAGCACGTCCTCGGCGTCGAACTGGGCGGTCACCGCGCCGGTCCGGTAGTCGATCGTCGAGGCGATGGTGCCGCCGGTCGAGATGAGCGAGATCGTCGGGAGGTCGTCGTCGAACTCGACCGCCGACCCGTCGTCGGCCCCGCCCGAGTCGATGTCGTACACGTCGGTTTCGAGGACGTCCACGTCGGCGGCGTCGCGGTCGACGCCGACGTTGTAGCCGCCGTCGAGTTTGACGACGAGGTTCTGGGCCGTCGAGGAGGGGAGCAGTACCCCTTCGTAGGTCTGGTCTGCCCGCTCGACGCGGACGCGATCGCCGGGATTCATATCACCGAGTACCGGCGGGCCGGACTTGAAACCATCTTTTCGGCCGGACCGACCAAAGACCCATTAGCGTCCGGGTTCCACCCACTCGTATGCCCCAGCGCTCCGACCAGCGCACCCGCGACGCCGTCGCGGACGACCTGAACGCCCCCCTAGACGATGCCGAGAGCCCCCAGCCGTCCACCCGCCAGCGGCTCAAACGGCGTGCGGGCGGGGTCTTCTCGCCGCGGACGTTCGTGTACGCCGTCCTGCTCGTCGGGGCGGGACTGTTCGCGGGCAACGCTTTCATCCCGCTTCCGTTCGTCGACAGCCTCGCCGGGCTCGTGGGCGCGTTCGCCGGCGCGTTCGCGCTCGGACTCGCGGTCGAGCGCGGCACGGTCCTCGAATCGGCGGCCGCCGGCGCGCTCGCGGCCGGGCTCGCGACGGTGCTCAGTCACCTCGCGCTGACCGCGTTCGGCGGCGCGGGCGTTCCGCTCGTGGCCGTCGGCGCGGGGGCAGGCGCGATCGCGGGCGGGCTCGGCGCCCACTTCGGCGGCGACCTCCGCGAGGGACTGACTCAGGACATCTAATCGGCGAGCGTCCACCCGTCGTCGGTGCGTTCGAGCAGTTCTCGCGCTTCGAGTTCGCCGAGACAGTCCTCGACGACCGGTTCGGGCGCCTCGACCGCGCGGCTCACCCGCCCGACGGTGCTCGCCCCGCCCGCGACCGCCGCGAGCACCTGGGCGTGGATTCGGTCCTCGCCGTCTGCGTCAAGCGCCTCGCCGAGCCGGGTCTGGACGTCGGCGATGCGGCCGTGGACCCACCGCTGGGCCAGCGACAGTTCGCTCTGGAGCTGTTGGAGCCGATCGAGCTCCGCGGCGAGGTCGGTCGGCCCCTCGGCGTCGGCGGGCGTTTCGTGGGTTTGCGCGTCGGACGCCTCGGGCGGCCCGAGTTCTCCCGCGTCCCCTGCGGTGTCGTCGGGTCGTTCGCCGTCGATCGCCGCGCCCTCCTCCGGCTCGACCCCCGCGTCGTCCTCGAACTGGACGTTCAGCGAGACGTACCGGCAGGTGCTCACGTCGAGGTTGGCGCTCGCGGGGTAGGCGCTTTTCATCCCGAACTCGTAGGGCGAGACGCTCACTTCGAGCCGGAGGTTGCGCGAGATGCTGAAGTACTTGCGGCGCTGGTCGTCGGTGCGACTCTCGACGAGCCCGGCGTCTTCGAGCGTCCGGAGGTGGTCGATGACGGCCTTGGGGCTGACGCCGAGGTACTCGCTGATTTCTGTGACGTAACACGGCTTGCGCGCCAGCAGACGGAGGATGCGCCGTCGGTTCTCGTTCCCGAGGATGTCGAGTAGCTCGGCGGAGTCCATTCAGGGGCGATGGTAGGCATCGCGCGCTCAAAAGGGTGTCTCTCGATTTCGCCCCGCCGGCGATCACTCGACCGCCGTCGTTTTTGGCGGGCTCCCCGTCTCGGTTGTCGAATCGTCGGCGCCATCCGGGATCGAGGTCCTCGCGCGCTGGCTCGTCTCGTCGGGCGAGTCGGTCGTCGTGGCTTTGCCGTCGGCTCCCTTCTCCCCGTTTCCGCCAGCGGCTTTGCCGTCGGCTCCCTTCTCCCCGTTTCCGCCGGCGGCTTTGCCGTCGGCCCCTTCCTCACCCGACGCCTCGCCGTCGGCACCGTTGTCGGGACCCGCCGCGTCGGTCCGGTTGTCGCTCGGATCCGCGACCGCTTTCTCCTCGCTCGGGCCGGCCTCGGGACCGCCGTCCTCTGGCGGCCCGGGATCGCCCTTGCCGTTCGAAGCGCCGTCGGTCCCCGATCGAGCGGACGCGGCGCTCTCGTTTGCGTTCCCGGAGTCGTCGATGCCGGCGTCCTCGGGCGGACCGCCTCCGACGTCGTCGGGCGGGCCGGGGACGCCGACGCCGGAGGTGTTCCGGGCGACCGCGGCGACCGCCGGGCCGGTCAGGTTCCGGGCGTCGGTTTCGAGCCCCGCGATGGCGTCCACGTCGGCGTCGGCCTGTCTGGCTCGCGGCGCGGTGGCGTCGATCGCCGACTGCAACGCGTTGATCCGCCCGACCAACTGGCCGACCTGCGCCTTGTACGCGGCCCCACTGAGGTTGCCGGCCTCGCGCTCGGATTCGAGTTCGGCCTTCCGATCGCGGAGGTCCGCGAGCTCGGCGCGCAGGTCGCCGGTCCGACGCTCCACCAGCCGTTTGCGCTTGGTCTCGTTGTCCGTCGCGTTGAACGACGCCGACCACATGCCGGTCTCGACCGCACCGCTCATCTCGGCCGCGCTCGACTGCATGAACGAGGAGATATCCGCGCCCAGCGACGGGCTCGCGGACTGATTTTCGCTCTCGCTCTCGTTTCCGTCGTCGCTCTGGGCGACCGGCGGGCCGGCGGTCGCCGAGCCGACGGGGTCGGGGGAGTCCGGGCTCAGGTCGGGGGCCGCTGTCGCCGGGGCGGCGATCGCGAGCGAACTGCCGACGACCAGCGCCAACAGGACGGCTCGATAGGCACTCATCGGGTCGTCATATAGCGCCGCCGTTTAAAAATACAGACATTCGTTCGTTCCGTTCATGTTCGGCTTTTAGCGCTCAAAACGGCGTATTAGAGTTTAAAACCCGATTAGATGTCGTCTACGCGCTCGGTCTGTCGTCGGGGCCGAGGCGGTCGAACGCACGGGCCGCCGCGGCGACCGAGAGCGCCGAGAGCCCGACCGTCGCCACCGGTAGTACCAGTCCCGGTTCGTACCGCAGGGGCGGATGGAACCCGAACAGGTAGTCGAGGGCGTCGTTCGCGAGGAGCGCGAACAGCGTCGCCGCCAGTGCCCCCCGCGTCGTCGCGCCGTAGCGCGGAAGCAGGTACGCCTCGGCGACGAACCCGAGGTGAGTGAGGACGATGAACCAGTACGACCACAGGGCGTCGGGATCCCACGGCGGCCCGAAGTACGCGCCGAACCCGAGATTGAGCGAGACCGCGGTCCAGAGGCCGTACTTGACCAGCCACGCGAACGCGAACGTGTGGAGGTACGCCAGCGGCCGGTTCCGGGGCGCGGCGTCGAGTCGACGGCCCAGATTCGGGACCAACGTGGCCAGCGACAGGGTGACGAGAAACAGCGCCGCCGGCGAGTCGGCGTACAGCGGCCAGAGGTAGATCGGCACCTCGGGGAGCGTCTCGACGTAGAAACGCACCCCGACCAGCATCGCCAGCACGTTCACCGAGAGCAGCCACGCGAGGTTCGGGCCGTCTTCGAGGAACGTCCGGGCGTAGCGGTCGGGGATCGCCATACCGACTCGCGGACCGCCAGCGACAAAGGTCTTGTCGGATCGCGGCGACCTCGGACCGACGCGGGCGAACGATTAAAAGCTGTTATTGCAATACTATATAAATCTATCCGAAACGTTTATCTTTTATCATGGTCTACGTTAGCGTGTCTCATGTTCGAGGAGTTTTCGAGCGGCTACTACCTGGGTCGGCTCTACGTCGAGCCCCACGACGGCGACCGGGCCGCGATGCGTCGCGACCAGCACGAACACATCAACGAGCAACTCTACGCGACCGGCGAGGGCGTCGAACGGCTCGACAACCCGCTCGTGATGAAAGTCGACAGCCACCACCTCGCGGTCCGGGGCGAAGACGACATCCCCGAAGGGACGCTGGCGCTCCCCGAAAACGTTCTCGACGACACCCGAATCCGGAACCCGCCGACCCTGAAGCAAGTCCTGTTGGCGAAAGCCGACCGGGCGGCACAGCTACTCGAATGTCAAAAACAGGTCCCGGGCGTCGGGACGTGAGCGGCCGGGGCGGTCAGCGACCCCACTCGCGGACCTGCTTTGGGCGGTCCCCGACCGGCAGTACGTCGAGGGGCTCCTCGCGGGCGTCGAGGGCCTCCAGCGCGGCGCTCGCGCTGGCCTCCGTCGAGAAGTAGGTCACTTCCTCCTCGACCGCGGTTTCGAGCACGTCGCGGTTGCGCGAGACGATGAGGTCGACGTCGCCCGACCGCACGGCCTCCTTCGCGCGGTCGGTCCACGCCGCGGCGTCGTCGGCGAACTGGTCGGGGGTGACCACCTCGAAGTGGGTGGCGAACTCCTCGGTGCTGAAGTACTCGCCGAAGTCGTCGGTCAGGTCGACGAGCGCGGTTCCCTCGCCGGGAATCGGCTTGCCGGTCGAGTCCTGAGCCTTGTCGTAGGCCTTCCCGAAGGTGTCGGCGGTGCCCATGACCTCGCCGGTCGATTTCATCTCCGGACCGAGCCGCGGGTCCGACCCCGGCAGGCGGTCGAACGGCAGGACGACCTCCTTGACGCTGACCTGCTCGGGGACCTGCTCGTCGGTATCGAGGGCGGCCAGCGACTCGCCGGCCATCACCTTCGCGGCGAGCTTGGCGATCGGGACGCCGGTCGCCTTCGAGACGAACGGGACGGTCCGCGACGAGCGCGGGTTGGCTTCGAGCACGTACACCTCGCCGTCTTGGACCGCGAGCTGGACGTTCAGCAGGCCGACCGTGTCGAGCGCCACCGCGATGTCCTCGACCACGTCCCGGACCCGGCCGAGGGTCGCCTCGTCGAGCGCCCGGGTCGGGATCATGCACGCGGAGTCGCCCGAGTGGACCCCCGCGGACTCGACGTGCTCCATGATGCCGCCGATCAGCACGTCCTCGCCGTCGGCGACCGCGTCCACGTCGAGCTCGACGGCGTCGGCGAGGAACTCGTCGATGAGGATCGGCTTGTCGGGGCTCACCCTGACCGCCTCGGCCATGTACTCTTTGAGCTCCTCGTCGTCGCCGACCACGTCCATCGCGCGTCCGCCGAGCACGTAGGAGGGCCGGACGAGTACCGGGTAGCCGATGTCGTGGGCGAGATCGAGCGCCTCGGCCTCGCTGGTCGCCGAGCCGCCCTCGGGCTGGGCGACGCCCAGATCGTCCATCAGGCGGTTGAACCGGTCGCGGTCCTCCGCCAGATCCATCGCCTCGACCGACGTGCCGAGGATATCACAGTCGAGCTCCCGGCGTGCGAGCTCGTCTTCGAGGGGCTCGCCGATGTCGACGGAGGTCTGGCCGCCGAACTGGACCATCACGCCGTCGGCGCCGGTGGCCTCGATCACGTCCGCGACCTCCTCGGCGGTGATCGGCTCGAAGAACAGTCCGTCGGAGGTGTCGTAGTCGGTCGAGACGGTCTCGGGGTTGTTGTTGACGACGTGGGCCTCGATGCCCTGCTCGCGGAGCGCCCGGACCGCGTGGACCGAGCAGTAGTCGAACTCCACGCCCTGTCCGATCCGGATCGGGCCGCCGCCGACCACGACCACGCTCTCGACGTCGCGGTCGACCTGCACCTCGTCGCGGCCGAGCCCGGCGCCCGGCCGGCGCGAGGAGTAGTAGTACGGGGTCGACGCCGCGAACTCGCCCGCGCAGGTGTCGACCTGCTTGAAGTCCCGGTCGGGGGCGGCCGCCTCGACGTCGTCGACCGTGACGCCCGCGCCGTCGGTGGCCGCGCCGTCGTCGGACTCTGCGGGGAGCCACGACGAGTGGGTGTCCTCGAACTCGCCGCCCGCGAGCGCCGTGATCTCGTGGTCGGTGAACCCGGCCTCGGCGGCGGACTCGAACTCGCCTTCCTGGGCCGCGACCGCCGCGTCGGCGACGTTCCGGTAGCGCTCGACGTACCACTCGTAGATGCCGGTGAGCTCGACGACCTCGGCGACGGTGTACCCGCGGTCGAACGCCTCGAACATCGCGTACGGGCGGTCGGGCGTCGGGGCTTCGAGGTAGTCGGTTTCGAGGGTCTGGTCGTCGACCTCGGCCCAGTCGGCCTCGGGGTCGTACTCCGAGGAGCGAAGCGCCTTCAGCAGGCTCTCCTCGAACGTCCGGCCGATCGCCATCGCCTCGCCGGTCGACTTCATCGCGGTGCCCAGCTCGAAGTCCACGTCGGGGAACTTGTCTTTGGGCCACCGGGGCACCTTCGTGACGACGTAGTCGATCGCGGGCTCGAAGGCGGCGGTGGTCTCGCCGGTGATCTCGTTTTCGATCTCGTGGAGGCGCTTGCCGAGCGCGACCTTCGCGGTCACGCGGGCGATCGGGTAGCCGGTCGCCTTCGAGGCGAGCGCCGACGACCGCGAGACGCGGGGGTTGACCTCGACCACGCGGTACTCCCCGCCGGGGGTGCCGTCGTCGCGCCACGCGAACTGGATGTTACAGCCGCCCTGAATGCCCAGATCACGGATCACTTCGAGGGCGGCGTCGCGCATCTCCTGGTGGCCGTCGTCGGGGATGACCTGCGAGGGCGTGACGACCGTCGACTCGCCCGTGTGGATGCCCATCGGGTCGATGTTCTCCATGTTGCAGATGATGATCGTCGAGTCCCCGGCGTCGCGCATCACCTCGTACTCCAGTTCGACCCACCCGGAGATCGACTCGGTGATGAGCACCTCGCTGTTCCGGGAGAGCCGCAGGCCCTTCCGGACGCGGTCGAAGAGCTCGTCCATCTCCGAGACGACGCCCGAGCCCGATCCGCCGAGCGTGTAGGTGGTGCGGGCGATGACCGGGAGGCCGCCGACCGCCTCGACCGCCGCCTCGACGCGCTCGCGAAGCGACTCCTCGGTCAGATCGGCGACCGCCTCGCCCTCGTCGAGCGCGATGGTCGTCGACGCCGGGACCGGCTGGCCAAGCTCCTCCATCCGCTGGCGGAACAGGTCCCGGTCCTCGGTGGCGTAGATGGTCTCCAGGGGCGTGCCCATGATCTCGACGTCGTGCGCTTCGAGGACGCCCTCCTCGGAGAGCTCGGCGGTGACGTTCAGCCCGGTCTGGCCCCCGAGCCCCGCGATGACGCCGTCGGGGTTCTCCGTCCGGATGATCTCGGCGATGGCTTCGGTGGTGATCGGCTCGATGTACACCTCGTCGGCCATCTCCGGATCGGTCATGATGGTCGCTGGGTTCGAGTTGACCAGCACGACTCGCGCTCCCTCTTCCTGGAGCGCGCGGCAGGCCTGCGCCCCGGAGTAGTCGAACTCCGCGGCCTGCCCGATCTGGATGGGTCCGCTGCCGATGAGTAGGATCGTCCGTCCGTCGGCTGTGGTCTCCTCGGTCATTCGTTGGTAGGAGAGAGTTCGCTCATCGTAATAAATCCGACGATAGATTACGAGTTCCGGAGCCAAATTTCGAAATTCGAATTCGCCCCGGAGCGACGGGCGCGCCGACGGTCCCCGGGAGTACGGTCGTTCGCGGCGGTCGCGCGCGTTTCGCCGCGAACTATCGAAGAGCGTTTTACCGACCCACGGTAATGGCCGTCCAATGAGCACGGACGACACGGCCCCGGACGCCGACGCGCCCGAGACCGCAGAGCACGAGAACGCCCGCCAGCACGTCGTCGCGGTCGACGCCGACGACAACGAGCAGGAGACGATCAACCGCCTCGACGCACACACCGGCGACGGCACGCGCCACCGCGCGTTCACCTCACTGGTGTTCGACGGCGAGGGCAACATCCTGCTGGCCCAGCGGGCCCCCGACAAGCGCCTGTGGGGGACGTGGTGGGACGGCACCGTCGCCTCCCACCCGGTGCAGGGTCAGTCACAGGAGGAGGCCACCCGCCAGCGCCTCGACGAAGAACTCGGAATCACGCCCGACCAGTACGACGACCTCCGGGTCACCGACCGCTTCGAGTACAAGCGCTACTTCGAGAACGCTGGCGTCGAACACGAGGTCTGTGCGGTCCTCAAGCTCACTCTCGACGACGTCTCGCTCGACCCCGACGAGGCGGAGGTCGCGGGCCTGATGTGGGTGCCCTACGAGCGCCTCCACGACAACCCCGAGTGGTACCGCCAGCTCCGGCTGTGCCCGTGGTTCGAGATCGCGATGCGCCGGGACTTCGACTGATCTGTCGCTCCGCTCGTCTTCTCGCGATTCCTACGTAATCGCGCTACTCGCGGGTCGGTTCTCCCCGCTCGTCTTCTCGCGATTCCTACGTAATCGCGTTACTCGCGATCCGACAGCCCCGCGAGGTGGCCCGCCTCCTCGACGATGATCTCCTCTGCACCGAGTCGGGCGGCGTTCTCGCTCCCCGGGAGGCAGAAGACGGGCGTCCCCTCGGCGATCCCCGCGGCCGCACGCGTGCCGACGATCTTCGTCCCGATCTCCTCGAACGACAGCGAACGGAACAGTTCGCCGAACCCGGGCAGGTGCTTGTCGAACAGGGGCTCGATCGCTTCGACGGTCACGTCGTCGGGCGTGACGCCGGTCCCGCCGGTCGTCACGACCACGTCGACGTCGCCGCGCCGGACCAGCGCGTTGACCGACCCCTGGACGCCGTCGTAGTCGTCGCCGATCAGGTCGCGGCTCACGACGCTGTGACCCGCCGCCTCGAACGCCGCGACGATGGCGTCGCCCGCCGGATCGTCCGAGAGCGACCGCGAGGACGACACCGTGACGACGGCGGCCCCGAGCGACTCGACGTCGTGGGCGTGGTGGTCGTGGTCGTCGTGATCGTGGTGGTCGTGGCTCTCGTCGTCGCCCGACTCCTCGCCGTGGGGCTCCTCGCGGTCCGGATCGCTCTCGTCGTCCCCGTCGTCGAAGCCGCGGCTCGTGTCGCGAGACTGGAAATCGACCATACGTCGGCGTTCGGCCGACAGCACCTTAAAACAACGCCGCACACCGTCGATAGTGACACCGATACGTCAGGACGAGCGCTGGGCCGACCACACCGCGGTCGCGCCGAGCAGGAACGCCGGAAGCAGGGGCAACACGAGGTAGGCCGCCTTGAACGGCCCGCCCGGCGGGATCAGCAGGATCGTCGCCGGGACCACCAGAAAGCAGACGACGATGACGCCGACCAGCACCCACCCGCGCCAGTCCCACTCCTCGGTGCCTCGCTCGACGGGCGCGGCGGGGTCGGAGACCTCCGCGTCGGCGTCCCCGCCCTCGACGGCGCCGGGGCGGTGGGTGTAGGTGTCGTCGCTCATTGGCGGCCGTACTCGCTGTCCGGGACGACCACGACCTTGCCGAACCCCTCGCGCTCTTCGAGCAGTTCGTGGGCGCGGGCGGTCTCGCTCATCGGCAGGACCTCCCTGATCGCGGGCTCGAACTCGCCGTCCCACACCAGTTCGAGCACGTCGTCGACCTCGCCGTGGGTCGCCATCGTGGAGCCGATCACCGACAGCTGGTTCCAGAAGATGCGGTTGAGCCCGGCGTTGGGGTTCGGACCGGTGGTGGCCCCGCATGTGACCAGTCGACCGCCCTTCGCGAGGCTCTTGAGCGAGTCGGGGTAGGTCTGCTCGCCGACGTGGTCGACGACCACGTCGACGCCCCGGCCGTCGGTCAGGTCGTAGACCCGATCGGCGAAGTCGTCTTCGGCGTAGTTGATCGCGTGGTCGGCGCCCAGTTCGCGGGCGTGGTCGAGTTTCTCGTCGGTGCTCCCGGTCGCGAAGACGGTCGCGCCGAGGTAGTCGGCGATCTGGACCGCGGCGTGGCCCACGCCGCCCGACGCCCCGAGCACGAGGACTTTCTCGCCGGGGTCGACGTCCGCCCGGGTCACCAGCATCCGCCACGCGGTCTGGAACACCAGCGGGGCGGCCGCCGCGACGTTCCACGACACGCCCTGCGGGACCGAGACGAGGTTGGCGGCGGGCACCGCGGCCATCTCGCCGTGGACCCCCCGGACGTGTTCGCCGATGATGTGGTAGTTCTCACACAGCGAGTGTTCCCCGTGCCGGCAGAACTCGCAGTGGCCACAGGAGACGCCGGCCGACAGCGCCACCCGGTCGCCGGGCTCGAACCGGGTCACGTCCTCGCCGACTTCGAGCACGACGCCCGCCGCGTCGCTACCGGGGACGTGGGGCAGTTCGAGGTCGACGCCCGGGAGCCCCTTCCGGGTCCAGACGTCGAGGTGGTTGAGCGCGCCCGCCTTCACGTCCACGAGCACTTCGTCGCGGTCCGGCGTCGGGTCCGGGAAGTCGCCGTACTCGATGACGTCGCGGTCACCGTGGTCGGTGAACTGGACGGCTTGCATAGTCGAAGCGTGGGGTTCCGGGGGTAAAACTGTACCTCAACGGCTCAGGCGTCCGGGTCCGAGGCCTCGGTCGACCGGACGTCCTCGGCGACGAAGCGCTCGCCCGTCCAGCGCCACGATCTGAGAGCGCTCGGGGTCGGATCGTCGGCCTCGCCGCCGCCCGACTCTCCGGGGACGGCGATGACGTACGACCGGCCGGGCCAGGTCGCCTCGGCGGCGTCGGTCGCGCTCGGCTCGGCCGGCCCGCGCGGGTGCGAGTGGTAGAACCCGACCACCTCGCGGCCGGCCTCGTCGATCGCCTCCAGCAGTTCGAGCTGTTCGCGCGCGCCGATCTCGTAGCGCGTCCGCGGGTCGGCGGCGGCGTTTGCGGCCGGATGGCGCGCGAGGACCTCCGCGTCGTCGCCGTCGCGCCTGCCCGCGAGGATGCCACACACCTCCTCGGGCGCGCCCTCGCGGGCGTGTGCGAGTATCTCCTCGCGGACGTCGTCGGGAAGAGCGAGCGTCACTGTCTGGCTCCCGGTTCGGGCCGAGCCGAGATAAATGGTCGCCGCCCCGCGGCCGGGCTCAGAGGCCGAACAGCCGCAGGCCGAGCCCGCCGAGCAGGAGGACGACCCCGACCGTCGCGCCGACGAACGGCGGCAGGATCGGGATCGGGAGCACGATCAACAGCAGGCCGACCGCGATCAGCGTCGTGGATAGCTTCACGCCGGCGTTTGGGTCGCCCGGCAAAAATAGGCTTGGCCCGCGCGGACCCGACTACTGTGGCTCGGCGGCCTCGTGTTCGGACTTCTCGACGGTGATGGTCACGTCCTCGGGATCGACCCCGATGCGGGCGAACTGGGTCTTGACGTGCTCGCGGGCGGCCTGGGTCGCCTGTTCTTTCGTGTCGAACCCTCGGGGCATCGGCGACTCGAACGCGACGTTGACCTCCTCGCCGTTGACCTTCTGGACGGTCCCGCCGCTCTCGACCTCGTAGAACTCGTCGCAGACCCACACGTAGGGGGCGTCCTCGTCGGGCGCGCCCTTGAACCGCGGCGCGCGCTCCCCGCGCTCGTACAGCGTCCCCGTCAGGGTCGTCCCCCCGCCTTCGCCGCGGATGAGTAACATGGCCTCCGATAGGGCGCCTGGAGGTAAAAGGAGCGCGACTGACGGCGAAACGTGTTTGACCGAGGGGTTCGTCGTCGGGAACGATGACCGACCTCGGCGACTTCGAGAGCTTCGAGGGCGACGCCTCCGGGTCCGATCCCGCGGACGGCGCCGCCGACGAGGGCGACACGTTCGAGCGGATCGAGCCCGACCCCGTCGGGAGCGACCGCGGCATCGGCACCCTCTCGGCGGCCGACGGCCTCCGTATCAGCGAGGAGTCCGACGAGACCCACCTCCGGGCGTACGTGACCGCCGACAACCGCGACGACGTGCGCGTCGGCACCTACCTCCTCGCGCCTTACCCCGACGACGAGAAGTTGTTCTGTCGCGTCTCGGCGCTCTCGTACGAGCAGGAGTACCGCGTCGACGACGCGACCGAGATTCACTCCAAGCGCGCGATGCGCCGCGAGGAGATCGAGGAGACCGACTACAAACTCCTCGCCACGCTGGAGCCGGTCGCGGTCCTCTACTCGGACGACGGCGAGCTCAAGCGCCGGATGACCGACCGGGTCCCCAAGCCGAAGGCGGTCGTCCGGCAGGCCGACGACAAGCCCGAGATCAAGACCGGGCTCAAGATGCCCGAAGACGGCGTGTTCCTCGGCCACCTCTCGGTCGGCGGCGAGAAGGTCCGGACCGCCGCCGAGCCCCCCACGATCGACTACCGGCTGAAAGACGACTACGGCGACGGCGATCCGCTCGTGTTCCGTCACACCCTCGTGGCCGGGGGCACCGGGTCGGGCAAGACCCACGGCGCGAAGAACGTCCTCCGGCAGTTCCTCGGCGAGGAGCGCCGCTACGAGATGGCCGACGGCGCCGAGCGCCGGGCCGCTGTCGTCCAGTTCGACCCCCAAGACGAGTACGCCCAGATGCACGACGACAACCCGGACGTGACCGACGCCGACCGCCGCCGGTGGGAGCGAGAGGGCGTCGCCTGCGGCGGCCACGACGACACCGTCGCGTTCGTGCCGAAGGTCGGCGCCGGCGGCTACGCCGCCGACCACCACCGCGCCGAGCAGGTCGAGTTCACCATCCCCTTCTCGATGGTCCGGCGCCGGCCGTGGCTGGTCGCGGGCGCGAGCCTCAACGACAATCAGTACAACGCGCTCAGACTGCTCATCGAGCGCTTCTTCGAGCAGGCGGGCGATTCGGGGACCTACCGGCAGTTCGTCGACTACGTCGACGACCCCGCGCTCCGCGAGGAACTCGACGAGTCGGGCCGAGTCCACGAGGCCACCTACGACGCGGTCAAGCGCCGGGTCATCGGCTCGGCGTTCCACGACGTGTTCGATCAGGACGCCCGACCGATCACCGACCAGATACGCCGGTTCGTCCGGCCCGGCGGGCTCACCGTGGTGCCGACCTATCACGTCAACGACTCGCGGGCGACCGAGGTGGTGGTGCTGGCGCTCGCCAGCCTGCTCGTCGACGAGAAGCTCTCGAACGCGCCCCGGTACGACCGCGTGAAGGAGACGCCGCTCGTGGTCGGGATGGACGAGGCCCACAACTTCCTGACCGACGCCGACAGCGTGCAGGCCCGGAAGGTCATCGGGAAGTTCACCGAGGCCGCAAAGCAGGGCCGCAAGGAGCGTCTGGGCCTGTTTCTCATCACCCAGGACCCCCAAGACATCCACGAGGCGGTGTTCAAGCAGATCAACACCACGATCGTGCTGAACCTCGGCGACGAGGACGCGATCAAGAGCGTCAACATCCCCTCGAAGCTCGAAGGGAAGGTGCCGTACATGGAGAAGGGCCAGATGGTGGTCTACTCGCCGGACAACTCCGAGCCGGTCGAGATCACCGGCTTGCCCAAGTGCGTGACCAAACACGGCCGGGAGTAGCGTGAGCCGGCCGGCTCACGGGAACACGAGCGGTGAAACCGCGAGTAGCGAGGCGCCCAACGCGGGTCTCTCGGAGCGACCCGACGGGCGAGCGAAGCCGACTCCCCGCCCGGGCCTGTCGCCGTTCTCGACTCGCGACGGCGACATGTAGAGTTAAATGAACGCCGTGTCTACCCGTGGCCATGAGCAAAGAGATACTCGTCCCGATCGACGGCTCCGAGCAGTCGAGAACCGCGCTCAACTTCGCGCTCGAAGAGTTCGCCGACGACACGATCACCGTGCTCAACGTCATCGACCCCATCGACGCCGGCTACAACGCCCCGGTGGGGATGCCCGGCGGCTCCGAGGAGTGGTACGAGAACGCCCGCGAGCAGAGCGAATCGCTGTTCGAGGGGGCACAGGAGACCGCCGACGAGTACGACGTCACCCTGAACCCCGTCACCGAGATGGGCCGCCCCGCCAGCGTCATCGTGGAGTACGCCGACGAGGAAGGGATCGACCAGATCGTCATGGGGAGCCACGGCCGATCGGGGGTCTCGCGCATCCTGCTCGGTAGCGTCGCCGAGACGGTGGTCCGGCGCGCGACGAAGCCGGTGACGGTCGTGCGGTAGGCTACGCCTCGCTGTCGCCGTCCGACGGGCTCCGCGAGTCGCGCCGCCCCCGGCGAGACTCGCTCGGCGTCCGTGCCAACCCCTGCCACCACCTACGCTCTCCCGGTGTTTTTGATCGAGCGTCTGCAAGGACGGGGCGTGCAGGCGCCGCCCGCACCCGAAGACCGCCGGGCTTCCGAACCGGTGCTCGCAAAGACAGCAACAGGTCGTCTCAGAAGATATTCGCCTGCCGATAGACGCTGATGCCGTCGTTCGTGATGGAGTAGGGTTTGATCTCCCGGGAGTGGTTCGCGTCCCGAATCTTCTGAATCTCGACCGCGAGCCGCGTCTCCCGGAAGTCGTCGCTCGATCGGATGTACCGCAGGATGAAGACCGCGTCCACCAGATACTCGATGATGCCGTGCCGGGAGGCGTAGGAGTTCTCCTCGCTGGCCTCGCTGGTGAGCATCGTGGTCACGCCCGCCTGCTTGAGGCTCCGCGTGAAGTCGTACACCTCGTTGCGGCGGGTCGCCTGCTCGTCGTACATCATCTCCAGCAGCGACACCGAGTCGAGGACGAGCCGCGACGCGCCGAAGTCCTCGATGAGCCGCGGGAGGTCGTTTCGGATCGACGTGAGGCTGTTCGCCATCTCGATGGGGTCGAGGTCGATGACCGCGAGCCGTCCCTCCGACTCGTAGTCGTCGAACGACCACCCCTTCTCGGTGGCGGTGTTGATGATCCGACCGCGGCTCTCTTCGAGGGTGATGAACACCGCGTTCTCGCCGGCTTCGAGCGCCTCGTTGAGGAACTGGAGCCCGAACGTGGTCTTGCCGGTCCCGGCCGACCCGATGGTGGTCAACAGCGACCGCTCGGGCACCCCGCCCTGAATCATGCTGTCGAGGCCCTCGATTCCGACGTCCACTCGCGGGATCGACGACTCGAACTCCTCGTCGAACTCGGTCTCCTCGAACGGCTCGTCGGTCTCGCCGAACCCGCCACCACCGCCCATCCCGAAGCCGGCGTCGTCGCCACCGAACCCCTCGGGGGCGGCGTCGCCGAGGCCGGCGTCGCCGAACTCCGTGTCGCCGCCGGCGCCACCGCCGCCCGGTGCGTTCTCGAAGGCGGTGCTGAAGTCCTCGTCGAACAGCCCCTCGTCGTCACTGGCCTCGTAGGGGTCGGCGTCCGCGAACCCGTCGGCTTCGCCGTCGGGGCCGTCCCCGGCGTCCCGATCGTCGCCGACGACGTCACCGTCCTCGGCGTCTGGGCCGAACCCGGAGTCCGTGTCGGACGCGTCGTCGAATCCGGGGTCCGTGTCGGACGCATCCCCGAACCCGGGGTCCGTGTCGGACGCATCCCCGAATCCGTCGGCGCCGCCGGCGTCGCCAAACCCGGTGTCCGTCCCGGAATCGGTGCCGAATCCGGCGTCCGTGTCGGCGTCGCCGCCGAACTCCGACTCGCCGCGGTCTGCCTCGCGCTCGATTCCGCCCGGGTCGGCGCCTGCATTCTCCCGGTCTCCGATTTCGGAGGGCGCCTCGGCGTCGGCCGAGCGCTCGCCGTCTTCGGACTCGGAGTCGTCGGTCTCCTCGTCGGACGCCTCGTCGAGCGCGCGCTCGAACCAGTCGTCGTCGCTCACGCCGTCCACCTCCGTGACCGTCGAGCGCGCGGGAACATGTGTGACACGTCGGACCGACCGCATTTGAATGTTTCTCGGTGTCGGCGGACTTTTGCCGACCGGGCGAGAAGTGCCACCGATGAAAGTCGGTATCGTCGCCCAGAAGGGCAACTCCCGCGCCGCCTTTCTGGCCGCACGAATACGTGAAACGCTGCCCGACGACGTGACCGTCTGGCTCGACGCCGCGACGGCCGCGACGGTCGACGGCGACGGTCGGCCGGTCGACGAGATGGACGCCACAGACCTCGTGGTCTCGATCGGCGGTGACGGGACGTTCCTCTTTGCGGCCCGCGGCGCGGGCTCGACGCCGATTCTGGGGGTCAACCTCGGCGAGGTCGGATTCCTCAACGGCGTCGCACCTCGCGAGGCGGTCCAGACGGTCGAGTCGGTGGTTGCCGTTTACCGCGAATCGGGATCGATCCCGGTCCGGGAGGCGCCCCGGCTGATCGCCGACGGCGACGGCGACTGGACGCTCCCGCCGGCGCTCAACGAGATCGTCGTCCAAGGCGCCCAGCGGGGCCACGGCAACGGGATCGAGTACGAGGTCAGGGTCGACGGTCGGCTGTTCGCCGGCGGTCGGGGCGACGGCGTGCTGGTCTCGACGTCGACCGGTAGCACCGCGTACAACCTCAGCGAGGGCGGCCCGGTGGTCCACCCCGAGGTCGACGCCCTGATCGTGACCGAGATGTGCGCGGCCGAGTCGATGGCGCCGCTGGTGATCCCGAGCGACAGCGAGGTCGAGATTCGGGCGGCCGACGCCGAACACGGCTTCGTCAGCGGCGACAGCACCCGCAAGCGGATCGAGACCCCCGAGTGGGTCCGAGTTGGCGTCGCCGACGAGCCGGCCCGGATCGCCGAACCGGCGAGCGACTTCTTCGAGGCGCTCGGGAAGCTCGACTGACTTTTCCGAAAGGGAAAGCCCTAATCAGCCCCGCTCGCTATCCTCGGGTAATGGACGAGCAACTGCCGGACGTACAGGCGTCCGAGCCGGACGTAGAAGTCGGCCTGAACCGGGTCGGCGTGACGGGCGTGACCAAGCTGGTCGAACTCGCGCGACCCGACAAGCGGCCGATCGTGCTGACCGCGGAGTTCGAAGTGCTGGTCGACCTGCCGAGTTGGCGGAAGGGCGCGGACATGAGTCGCAACATGGAAGTCGTCGACGAGATCCTCGAAGACGCGGTGACCGAACCCACCTATCGCGTCGAGGACGTCTGCGGGGAGGCCGCCGAGCGCCTCCTCGAGAAACACGACTACACCTCCAAGGCCGAGGTCCAGATGGAGGCCGAGTACATGATCAAAGACGAGACCCCGGCGAGCGAGCGCCCGACGCAGGCGACCGTCGACATCCTCGCGGGCGCGACCGCCACCGACGAGGGCACCCGCGAGAAGATCGGCGCGCGGGTCACCGGCATGACCGTCTGTCCCTGCTCGCAGGGGATGATGAGCGAGACCGCCCGCCGGAAACTCGAGGACCTCGGAGTCGGTGACGAGGAGGTGCGGGAGTTCCTGCGGGAGGTCCCCCAAGCGGGCCACTCCCAGCGCGGTCACGCGACGCTCACCGTCGAGAGCGAGGGCGCGCCCGAGGTGAACCTCCTGGAGTTGATCGAGGTGGCCCGCGACTCGATGAGCGCGCGGATCTACAACCTCGCGAAGCGTCCCGACGAGGACCACATGACTTTCGAGGCCCACGCCAACGCGAAGTTCGTCGAGGACTGCGTGCGCGACATGGCCGAGGGCGTGGTGGCCCAGTTCCCCGACCTCCCCGACGACGCGGTCGTCACGATGAAACAGAGCAACGACGAGTCCATCCACCAGCACAACGCCCACGCCGAGCGGATGGCCGAGTTGGGGACGCTCCGCGAGGAAGTCGCCGACGACTGACGGCGTTTCGATCCGCCCTGCGATTCGCCGCGTCGGACTGCTCGCTCCGTCCCGACCCGAGAACGAATTTTGAAAACAGTCGTGCGGCGTTACAGGAGACGGAGGCCGAGGTCGTACGCCCACGCCTGCGTGCCGACCGCCGCGACCACGACAGCGCCGCCGGCCAGCGCGACGTTCTTGAGGAACTGGGTCATCTCGTCTTGCCGTTGGTCGTCGGGGACGGCCCAGAAGTCGTGCATCGTCACCGCCGAGAGTAAGAGGAACGCCGCGACGGCGACCGCGCTCGCGACGGGAAACGCGCCGGCGAGAACGCCGAGGCCGCCGGCGACGAGGACGGCCCCCGACCCGAGGACCGAGAGCGTCGGAGCGGGGAGGCCCTTGAACTCGGCGTATCCGGTCATCTGTTCGGTCTGCACGAAGTGGTTGAACCCCATGAACGCGACGACGCCCCCGAACAGGACGCGACCGACGAGGAGCGCGATCCCTTCGACGCCGGTGACCGCCATCAGGCCGACACCTCCCGCGATCGGGCGTCTGGTTCGGGGGTCCGTGGGCGCGATTCAGGTTTCGATCGGTTACTGGGTTTCGTCACGGAATGTAGTTCTATTCGGAACCGATATATAATCTCGGCAACACTGGCGCCACCGGCTGACACCGATGTCATCGAGTCGTCGGCGCACTGAGACGACGCCCGAATCGCGGGTCGCCCACACACTCATTGGGCCGGGCGTCGTACGTACTCGCCATGAGCGTCACCGGCCTCTGTCAGATCTGCGAGCGCAACGAGGCGGCCCACTCGTGTCCGAACTGCGGGACTCTCGCCTGCGAGGACCACTGGAGCGAGCGGTTCGACCTCTGTGTCCAGTGCGCTTCGACCGACGGGGACGACGGGCGCGCGACCGCGGTACCCGACGATCTCGACGACGAGGACGTGATGCGCTTTTAAAGCCGGCGGCTGAGTCGTCCCGCCGCCTGCCGGGCCGCGGCGGCGTACGCGTCGGCGTCCCGGTCCCGATCGCGGCCGGGGGCGGCGCCGGGGGCCTCGCCGGCGTAGATGACTTCCCGGCCGGCCTCCACGAGGCCGACGCCCGGCTCGCCCGCGTCGTCGGGAGTCACGTAGTCGGCGATGTCGGGGCCGTTGCTCGTCTCGCCGACCGCGAGAAACGGCAGGTCCGGGGCGCGCTCGCGGAGCCGTTTGAGCGTCTCGCTCGGGCCGCCGACCAGCAGTCCGATCGCGACCTCGGCGTCGACCGCCCGTTCGGCGACCCGCGAGGCCACCCGCTCGGCTACCGTCTCCTCGGGGTCGCTCTCGCCGGCGACCGCGAGCGCCTGGAGGTCGCTCGCCCCCGCGTTGGGCGTCCGGCAGACCGCGAACGCCGCCGTCTCGGTGTCTCGAAGTCGCGCGAGCGCCTCGTCGCCGAGCGCGCCCGAGCCGACGCCGACCGCTGGCGCGACCGTCACCGCGTCCATCGAATCGAGCAGACCGACCCGCGACCCGCGGATCGCGGTCCACTTGCCGTCGAGTATGACCGGCACGCCCCGTCCGCGGGCGTAGGCGACGGTCTCGGCCATCGCGACCCGACCGTCGGCGTCGGCGTAGTACGCCGGGTTCAGGGTGTAAGCCGCCGCGTGGTCGCTGGTCGCGTCGACGATGCGGCGGGTGAACGCCCGCCGAGGGTAGTCGTACTCGCGACAGTCGGCGGGGAGCCGCGAACGCTCGGGGTTCAGCCCGACCGCGAGGCCGCCGCCGGTCTCGCGTATCCGGTCCCGAAGCCGGTCGAAACAGGTCACGTCGACAGTTGCCCGCGGGCCCTCATGGCTCTTGCTCTCCGCAGGTATCAAGTCGGACTCCGTCCAAGAGCGTGGCGTGACCGTCACCGCCGTCGTCTTCGACTTCGACTACACGCTGACCGTTCCCGATCGCCCCCGCCAGGAGGTGCTCGACGACGCGACCGAGGCGGTCGGCGCGCCCCGAATCGACCGGGCGACCTACCTAGATGTCCACGCCGACTACCTCGACGTCGAGAGCAGGACGCCGATCTTCGCCGACATCCTCGATGCGGCCGACAGCGACGCCGATCCCGCGGCGCTCGCCGAGGCCTACCGCGAGGCGCTCGGCGACGCGCTCGCGCCGGTCGAGGGGGTCCCGGGCCTGCTCGCGGACCTGCGCGAACGCTATCGGCTCGGACTCCTCACGAACGGGTCGACCCGCGCCCAGCGAAGCAAACTCGAAGCGTTCGAGTGGGTGGACGCGTTCGACGCGACGGTCGTGACCGGCGAACTCGACGCCGGCAAGCCAGACGAGCGCGCGTTCGCGGCGATCCTCGACGAACTCGGGGTCGCCCCCGAGCGAGCGGTCTACGTCGGCGACGACCCCGAGGCCGACGTTCACGGCGCGCAGGCCGCCGGGATGGCGGCGATACAGGTCGTCTTCGACGGGGGGCCTGACCCCGCGCCGGCGGCCGACGCCCACGTCGAACGCGATCGGCTCGCGGCCGAGCTACCCGGTCTCCTCGAGAGCCTGTAGGGCCGCGACCACCGCGTCGGTGGCGCGTTTCACCGCCGCGCCGTCCTCGACGAAGACGACGGTTCGCGGCGGCCGGACCGCCTTCGGTCGCACCCGCAGGCCGGCGTCCGCGGCGGCCTCGGCCGCGGCGTCGACGCCCGCCTGAAACTCCACTCTGGTACGGTCCTCGTGGGCGTAGACCGCCGCGAAGGCGACGGTCTCGTCGCCGGCGTGGCTGACGATGCGGTACGCGAGTTCGCCGTCGGCAGACCCCTCGGCGTCTGGGTCGGCGTCGGCGACGTCGAGCGCCGACAGTCCCGAATCCTCGCGGCCGTCGACCTCCGAGGCGAGCAACTGGGCGATACGCTTGCCGTCGGTGGTTCGCTCCTCGACCATACGCACGGTACGAGCGGGGGCGGAATTACCCTTCGGCTTTCAGTTCCTCGCGGGCGTCGGCGGCCGCCTCGCGCACGTCGACGCCGCGCCGGCGGGCGTACACGACCGCCGCGGCCTCGATTGTCACGCCGAGGTCGCCCTGTAGTTCGTTGATCTCGGCGACCGCGGTCTGCTTTTCGGTGCCGGCCGCGACCACCTGATCGAGCAGGCGCTCGAACGTCGACTGCTCCTGAAGCACCGACTCGTCGGGGACGAACCCGTCGGGGATTTCGACCGCCGAGGGGTCGAACCCCGCGACGACGCCGTCGTCCCGGCGGTCGAGCAGTCCCTGTCCGGTCGCCACGTCGACCAGCCGCTCGGCCTGATCGGGCGAGAACCAATCGCGGTCCAGCGACAGCGCGACCACGAGCTCGCTCTCTGGCAGGCGCTCGCGGCCCTTCTGCTTGAACGGGGCCGCGACTGCGCGTCGGAGACTCATCGGTACGAATCGGACGCGTGGTCGGCCTAAAGCTGTCGGTCCGCGGGCCGGCCCGGAGCCGCCGATTGCGCGGAACCGAGATATATAAGTGTGCGCTCGCCGATTTCACGGGTATGAAAGACCAAGGACACTCGACGCGCAAGCGCACCGGCGGCCGACTCCGCCCGGCGCAGAAGAAGAAAAAGCACCAGCTGGGCCGCGAACCGACCGAGACCACGGTCGGCGACCCCAAGTTCCGCACCCTCGACTCCCGGGGCAACACCCAGAAGGTCCGCGCGCTGTCGACGAACGTCGCGAGCGTCGCGATCGACGGCGAGACCGTCGAGGCCGACATCGAAGACGTCGTCGAGAACGCCGCCAACCCCAACTACGTCCGGCGGAACATCGTCACCAAGGGCGCGGTCATCGAGACCAGCGAGGGTCGGGCCCGCGTCACGTCCCGCCCCGGCCAGACCGGCAACGTGAACGCCGTCCTCGTCGAGTAACTCGCTTCTACACCCGTTCTTCGACGCCCGACAGCCCCGCGTCCGTGATCTCGAACTGCGCGGTCTCGCCCGCGGGCTTCGCGCGGTGTTTTTCGAGGGTCGCCCGGCGGTTCCCGCCCCGGAACCGGTCGATCCGGACGACCGTGCCGGTCCAGTGTTCGAGCGTGTGGCCCCCGAGCGGCCGGGTGCGGTCGCTGTCGGGGTCGGTGTACACCTGATTCGTCAACACGACCGCGAGGTCGTGTTTGCGCGCCAGCGACAGCAGGTGGGTGACCTGACTCGCGACCTTCCGGAGCGCCTCCCCGCCCTCGGTGTCCTCCGAGCGCTCCATCCGGTAGAAGCCGGTGGCGCTGTCGAGCACCACCAGATCCGCCCGCTCGGCGAACTCGCCGGCGTCCCGGACCGCCTGCTGTTGGTCCTCGAAGTCGTAGGCCTCCTCGATCACGATGCGGGAAGTCAACTCCTCGACGTCGTCGGCCTTCGCCGAGGCGACCTGTTCGAACCGCGCGAGCGACAGCCCCTCGGTGTCGATGTACACCGCGGTCCCGCCGGCGGCGGCGACTTCGACCGCCGCCCCGAGCGCGACGTTCGTCTTGCCCGCGGCTGGCGGGCCGTACACCTGCGTCACGGTCCCGCGCTCGAACCCGCCGTCGAGCAGGTCGTCGAGCGGCCCGCACCCGGTCGGGATGGCCTCGTTGTTCACGCCCGCCGATTGGTCCCTCCCGGGCAAAAGCCTCCGGATTCCGAGCGGACGAGTTTTGACCCTCGGGGTCGAACCCCCACGAGTGACAGTCGTCGTCGCCACCGAGGACTTCGAGCTGTACCACGGCGTGGTCAACGAGCTTCGCGACCGGGGCGTGACGTTCACCACCGTCGAACCGGGCGCGGACCCGCCCGACAGCGCCGACGTGCTCGTCCGAGCCGACGACGACGAAAGCGTGCCGGCGGAGTCGGACGCCGACGTCCGGACGGTGATCGCCGACCCAGCCGACCCCCGCCGGGCCGTCGAGGAGGCGCTGGCGCTCTTGCGGGGCGAGGGCGGCCGGACGGTCGTCGGGATCGACCCGGGAACTCGACCCGGCGTGGCGGTGCTGTCGGGCGAGATGGTCGTCGCGGCCTTCCACGTCCCGCTGGGCGACGTGGCAGCGGTGGTTCGAGAGGAAGTCACGGACGCGGTCGATCCGGTCGTCCGGATCGGCGACGGCGCCAGATTACAGGGCGGCAAGCTGATCCGAGCGCTCGAAGACGTGCCGGTAGAGCTCGTCGACGAGACCGGGACGACCCCGTACCTCGGCACCGGCGCTCGCGGGATGGGCGACGTGCTCGCGGCGGTGAACATCGCGCGCCTCGACGGCGAGCGCGTCGAGAGCCGCGAAGTCGAACCGACGCCGGGCGAGCTGACGGTCATCCAGAACCGCTCGCGCGAGCGCGCCGACGACAACCGCGAGATCGACGAGGAACTCGCGCGCCGCGTGGCGTCCGGAGAGCTGACCCTCGAAGAGGCGATGCGCGAGCACCGCGAGGACGACGCGACGTGACGGTTCCCCGACCGGGACTGCGCGTTCGGACGCCGACCCGAACGCGGGCGAGCGGACTGAGACTCCCGTGGGAGGTCCGACCGACACCCCGATGCACGTCGCGGTGTGTCGTCACTGGCCAATTTCGCCCCGACCTGCACCTCTATGTCGTGCTACCGAACACTCTTTCCACGGACGAACCAACCGCAGCGGTGGCCGACTCCGTGCGAGTTGGGCGAACGGTGATCCACCTATGACACGAAACGACAGTTCCCACGAAAACGGATTCGCGACGATCGCCGTCGGGGCGGCCGAGACCGCGAGGAGGTCCGAGGAACGCCCGACGAGTGACGTCGTCCCGCCGGTACACCTCTCGAGCACCTTTCGGTGGGCAGACGGCGACGATGCCAACGAACACGACTATTCGCGCGAGAGCAACCCCACCCGGGCGGCCCTCGAAGACCAGCTGGCCCGTCTCGAAGGCGGCGAGCACGGACTCGCGTTCGCCTCGGGGATGGCCGCCATCTCGACGACGGTTCTGTCGCTGGTCCCGCCGGGCGGCCACGTCGTCTCGTCGGACTCCGTCTACGGCGGCACCGAAAAACTGCTCACGGAACACGTCGCCGGCCATCTCGGGGTCGACGTGGAGTTCGTCGACGCCCGCGACCCGGACAACGTCGCCGCGGCGGTCGATTCGGACACCGACCTGATCTGGGCGGAGACACCGACGAACCCGTTGGTGCGTCTGTGTGACGTCCGATCGATGGCAGACATCGCCCGCGACCGCGGCGTCCCGTTCGGGGTCGACAGCACTTTCGCGAGCCCGTACTTTCAGGCGCCGCTCGAACTGGGTGCCGACGTCGTCGTCCACAGCACCACCAAGTACCTCAACGGCCACTCGGACTCGATCGGTGGTGCCGTCGTCACCGACGACGACGCAGTCTTCGAGAAACTGGCGTTTGCCCAACGGATCGGGCTCGGAAACGTCCTCTCGCCGTTCGATTGTTACCTCGTCGCGCGCGGCATCAAGACCCTGCCGGCGCGGATGGAACACCACCAGGAAAACGCGATGGCGGTCGCGCGCCTCCTCGAGGACCACGACCGGGTCGCCCGCGTCCGCTACCCCGGTCTAGAGAGCCATCCCCAACACGATCTGGCGTCCGAACAGATGTCGGGGTACGGCGGGATGCTCTCCTTCGAGTTCGATGGCACGCTCGTCGAACTCGAGGCGTTCGTCGAGGGCCTCGAAATATTCACGCCCGGGGCCAGCCTCGGCGGCGTCGAGAGCCTCGTCGAGGTCCCGTCGCTGATGCTCCCCGACGAGATCAGCCACGGGTCGGCCACCGCCGAGATCCCCGAGACGCTGGTCAGGGTTTCGACCGGCATCGAAGACGCCGACGACCTCCGCGAGGACCTCCGGACCGCGCTCCCGTAGACCCGCGCCCCGTGTCGCACTCGCCGATCCCGGCCGGACGGGGACGGATCAGTCAAGCGGTTCGATGGCGTCGCCGGGGCGGATCGTCCCGTCTTCGAGAACGTCGGCTCGGAGCCCGCCCCGGTGAGCGAGCGCCTGCAACACGCCGTCTTGGGTGATCCGCTGGAGGTGAGCGCACGGTTCGCACAACCGATCCCCTCGGCAGACGGCGTCACCGACTCGGAATCGGCGACCGACGAGATGATTGAGAGCGACTTCTCGGGTCTCGACGTTCCGTCGGTGTTCCCCGGGCGCGAGTTCGATACCCGCCTCGCGTTCGATCGCCGTAACGGCCTCTCGCTCGATCAGCGTGAGGTCGTACCCGTCGTGGCGGTCCTCGTCGGCGTCCCACTCGACGAAAGTCCCCGTCTCGATCTCGCGAAAGTAGCGGTCGCCCCGGAGTCCGCTCCCGGCGATCGCCTCGACGTCGGTCCGTTCTTCCATCTCCGCCTCGGCCTCGGGCGCGGTGAAAATCCGTTCGACGGTGCCGCTTTCGGTCATGCGTACTACGCTGTCTGATGAGCGTATAAACCTCCGGGTGTCGGCGACCCCGCCGCGTCTACGGCAGACTCACACGGGGGCCGAGGGTTCGGTCGACTGTCAAGAGAGTCACGCTCCGTCGGTCTCGTCGTTTCGCCGACGGAACCGCGCGACGGCGGCGTCGTCCCCCTACCGCCGGTTCGCGGCGCTCTCGGCCCGACGCATCACCTCGCGCACCGGCGCGTCTGCCTCTCGCGCGACCGCGGCACAGTCGTCGTACTCGGCGCTCACGTCGTACACCGCGCCGTCGTCGTCGCTGGCGATCTTCACGTCGACCGCGTACCGTTCGCCGTCGATCTCGACCGCGACCGACTCGATCTCCCGGCGGGCGATCCACCGGTGGGTCGCCCCGGCCTGTCGGACGCCGAGCGTGCCGGTCTCCTCGGCGAGTCGCCGCGCGACCCGTTCGGCGTCCGCCGGCTTGCAGACGACCTTCACGAGGTGACCCGGCCGGGACTTCTTCATCGTCAGCGGGACGATCGAGACGTCGCGTGCGCCGGCCTCGGCGAGCGACTCCTGGAGGCCGCCGAGAATCTCGGGCGGGGCGTCGTCGAGGTTCGTTTCGAGCACCGCCACGTCGTCGCGGACGAGTCGGCCGCCGCGCTCGGCGTCGCTCTCGCCCACCAGCGCCCGGAGCACGTTCGGATGCTCGGGGAAGTCGTACCCGCCCGCGCCGTAGCCCGACGAGTCGATCCGGAGCGACGGGAGTTCGCCGACGCCCTCCGCGAAGTGCGCGAGAACGGCCGCGCCCGTCGGCGTGAGCAGTTCGGCCTCGACCGGGCCGCCCCGGAGCGACCAGTCGGCGCGCTCGGCGATCTCGACCACGGCGGGCGTCGGCACCGGGTAGGCGCCGTGGCTCATCTCGACGGTGCCGCCGCCGGTCGACAGCGGCGTCGCGACCACTCGATCCGGATCGAGGTCCTCGAGGAGTAGCGCCGCGCCGACCACGTCCGCGATGGCGTCGTCGGCCCCGACCTCGTGGAAGTGCGTCGAGTCGAGGTCGGTGCCGTGGACGCTCGCCTCCGCCTCTCCGAGGCGCTCGAAGACCGCGAGCGCGTCGGCCTCGACGCCGTCCGAGAGAGCCATCGACTCGACGATCTCGACGACCCCCGGGTAGGTCCGGAGCGGGCCGGCCCCCTCCGCGTGGTCGTGGTCGTGGTCGTGGTCGTGGTCGTGGTCGTGGTCGTGGTCGTGGTCGTGGTCGTGGTCGTGGTCGTGGTCGTGGTCGTGGTCGTGGTCGTGGTCGTGGTCGTGGTCGCGATGGTCGTCCTCGTCTACGTGTCCGTTTCCGGCGCGTTCGCGGCCCTCGCCGCCGTCTAGCAGGACGGCGACGCCCGTCGCCGAGATCCCGTTCTTCTCGGTCGGGGTCACCTCGTACCGGACGTCCAGCGCTTCCTCGACGGGCGCGAGCGCATCGCGGTCCGCGCCGGCCGCGAGCAGGGCGGCGAGTATCATGTCGCCGCTGGCGCCCATTCCGCCGTCGAATGCGAGCGTCTTCATGCCGAGACGTGGGGCGCTCGCGGCGAAAAAGACCGGGGTTGTCGGGCGCCGCCCGAGAGACGGCCCCACACCAAACGGCTTTGTAGCGCGAAATCGTATCTTACCGCATAGTATGAACTCGACCGCTTCGGCCCGTCGTCCCCGCGCGACGGCCGATATTCCCGACAGCAAAGGACTTATCCCTCACGGGCGCGGATCCAGAAACAATCTTCGCGTCTCCCAATCATGAATGAAGTCCAACTAGAAGTGGCGAAGGCGTACCCGAACGACTCGGGCCGCGGCATCGCCCGCCTCGACCCGGACACGCTGCTTCACCTGAAGCTGAGCCCGGGCGACATCATCGAGATCGAAGGCGGCGACACCACCGCGGCGAAGGTGTGGCGCGCCGACCGGCAGGACTGGAACACCGACACGGTCCGGATCGACGGGTTCACCCGCCAGAACGCCGACGTGGGAATCGGCGAGCGCGTCGAGATCCGGAAGGCCGACGCCGAGAAGGCCGACAAGCTCGTGTTGGCCCCGCCCGAGGAGGCCAGCGTCCAGTTCGGCTCCGACGCGGCCGGGATGGTCAAGCGCCAGATCCTCAAGCGCCCGGTGGTCGAACGCGACATCGTCCCCGTGATGTCATCGACCAACCACCCGTTCATGCGGTCGCCCGGACAGGCGATCCCGCTCATCGCGGTCGAGACCGAGCCAGACGGAGTCTGTCTCATCACCGAGGACACCGAGGTCGAACTCCGCGAGGAGCCGATCAGCGGCTTCGAGAAGACCGGGGGCGGCATCACCTACGAGGACATCGGCGGGCTCGAAAACGAGATTCAGCGCGTTCGGGAGATGGTCGAGCTCCCGATGAAACACCCCCAGATCTTCAAGAAGCTCGGGATCGAGCCGCCCCAAGGGGTCCTGCTCCACGGCCCGCCGGGTACGGGCAAGACCCTGCTGGCGAAGGCGGTCGCCAACGAGACGTCCGCGAGCTTCTTCTCGATCGCGGGCCCCGAGATCATCTCGAAATACTACGGCGAGTCCGAACAGCAACTCAGAGAGATCTTCGAGGACGCCACCGAGGAGTCGCCGTCGATCATCTTCATCGACGAGCTCGACTCCATCGCCCCCAAGCGCGAGGACGTGACCGGCGAGGTCGAACGCCGCGTGGTCGCCCAACTGCTGACGATGATGGACGGGCTCGAATCCCGCGGGCAGGTCATCGTCATCGCGGCGACCAACCGCGTCGACTCGGTCGACCCCGCACTGCGGCGCCCGGGCCGGTTCGACCGCGAGATCGAGATCGGCGTGCCCGACGAGACGGGCCGCGAGGAGATCCTCCAGATCCACACCCGGGGGATGCCCCTCTCCGACGACGTGGCGCTCGACTCGCTCGCCAACGACACCCACGGGTTCGTGGGCGCGGACATCGAGAGTCTGACCAAGGAGGCGGCGATGAAGGCGCTTCGGCGCTACCTCCCCGAGATCGACCTCGACGAGGAGGACATCCCGCCGAGTCTCATCGACCGGATGATCGTCAAGCGCCAGGACTTCAACGGCGCGCTCAACGAGGTCGAGCCCTCGGCGATGCGGGAGGTGCTCGTCGAGCTTCCGAAGGTGTCGTGGGACGACGTCGGCGGGCTCGAAGACGCCAAACAGCAGGTCAAAGAGAGCGTCGAGTGGCCCCTCTCCTCGCCCCAGAAGTTCAGGCGGATGGGCATCTCCCCGCCCAGCGGCGTGTTGCTCTACGGGCCGCCCGGGACTGGCAAGACCCTGATGGCGAAGGCGGTCGCCAACGAGACCAACGCCAACTTCATCTCGGTCCGGGGGCCCCAGCTCCTCTCGAAGTGGGTCGGCGAGTCCGAGAAGGCGATCCGCCAGACGTTCCGGAAGGCCCGGCAGGTCTCCCCGACCGTCATCTTCTTCGACGAGCTCGACAGCCTCGCGCCCTCCCGGAGCCAGGAGATGGGCTCGAACGTCTCCGAGCGCGTGGTCAATCAGCTGTTGACCGAGCTCGACGGCCTCGAAGAGAAAGGCGACGTGATGGTCATCGGCGCGACCAACCGTCCGGACATGATCGACCCCGCGCTGATCCGGTCGGGGCGGTTCGATCGGCTCGTGATGATCGGCCAGCCCGACGAGGAGGGCCGCGAGCAGATCCTGAAGATCCACACGGACGACACGCCGCTGTCGCCCGACGTGAGCCTGCGCGAGCTCGCCGAGATCACCGACGGCTACGTGGGGAGCGACCTCGAATCGATCGCCCGGGAGGCGGCGATCGAGGCGCTCCGCGAGGACGACGACGCCACCGAGGTCGGGATGAGTCACTTCCGGCAGGCGATGGACAACGTCCGGCCGACCATCACCGAGGACCTGCTCGACTACTACGACCAGATGGAAGAAGAGTTCAAGGGCGGCTCGTCCGGCCCCAGCGAGGGTCGTCGGGGCGGACGCATCGGCTTCCAGTAAATAACTCTTCGGGTCGTTCGCTCGGCCGGCGACCGCGTTTCCGATTTTAAGGTGTCTCCCCGTGTAGGTCGATGTACATGACCAGAACAACCGATCGACGCCGATTTCTGGCGGCCGGCGCGAGCGCCGCGCTGGTCGGCCTGTCGGGCTGTACCGGCGCGACGCCGTTCGTCGGCAAGCGCCTCGAAGAGACCCACGAGTTCGACGTGGGCGACGGCAACTCGCTCGCGATCGACGCCGACAACGGCGACGTGACCGTCCGATCGGGGTCGCCGCGGCTCGAAACCGTCAAGAAGTCCGGCTCGGTGTTCGCCGACCTCTCGGACGCGAGCGTCGACGTCGGCAGGGACGGCGACACCGTCCGCGTCGAAGCCCGAACCGACGACGACGGTTCGTGGTTCCAGGGCACGCCCGCCGTCGACGTGACCGCCGACATCCCCGACGGCGTGACCGTCGACGCCGTCCGGACGCGCAACGGCGACGCCGACGTCCGTGGCGTGACCGGCGACGCGACCGTCGAGTCCCGGAACGGCGACGCCGTCGCGCGAAACGTCGACGGCGAGGTCACCGTCCAGACCGACAACGGCGACGCCGAGGCACGGGATATCTCGGGATACGTCACCGCCCAGACCGAGAACGGCGACGCCGTCGCTCGGAACGTCGGCGGCCTCGACGGCGCTTCCTCGGAAAACGGCGACGTCGACGTCGAGATCCCTTCGGTCCGGGGCGACACGAGCGTCGAAACCGATAACGGCGACGTCGAGGCGGCGGTCTCGCCCGACGTCGACGCCCGACTGGTGCTCCGGACCGACCGCGGCGACGTATCGATCGACGGACCGTTCGACGTCGCGACGCGGACCGACGAGTACGCCGAGGCGGGCCCCGAAGACGCCGACGCCGAGTTACGACTGCGCTCGGACAACGGCGACGTGTCGGTGACCGCGCTGGACTGAGCCGATCGCGACCGACGCTTTCGAGCGCTGTTTTTCGGACCGAGTACCGTCACCGCCGACGTGTGTGATGTCGCGTCAGCCGGCGGCACACCGGACCGAGTTGGCCGGCAGAAAGGAGAGTCGACCGCGTCAGCGGGATGGGGGTCGAACGCGCCAGCGGGATCGGGACGCTCACTTCGTCGTCGAAGGGCCCAACAGCGCCTCGGCGGCGAGCCCCGAGGCGCGCGCGAGCCCGTTGAGGAGGTGGAGCGAGACGAGCGCGACGAACGCGCCGACGAGTGCGACGCCCACCGCCTCGGGGAGAGCGTCGACGGCGAGCGCGCCCGACTCGAACGGCCCGACCGAGAGGGTCCCGAACCGGGCGCCGACGTGGTAGGACGACGAGTAGGTCAGCGGGGCGGCGAGCAGCGACGCCGAAACAGACAGCGCGGCGGTGAGGGCGACGAACGCGGCGACGCCGAACGCGAACTTCCCGGCGAGATACACCACGCCGAGCCACGTCCGGGGCTCGGTCGCGAGCCGGTTGGCGACCGCGAGGGCGCCGTCGGAGGTGTCGAGCGCCGCGCTGGCGGCCTCGACCCCGAGCAGTCGGTTCGCGAGCTCGGCCTCGACGTTCGCGAGCAGTCGGGCGGCGGCCAGCGTCGCCAGCAGGATCGGGACGCCGACCACCGTGATCGCGAGCCCCGTCCCCAGCGAGAACCCCGTCGCGAGCACGAGGAAGTACCCGAGCCCGAGCGGGAACGCCAGGACGAGGTACAGCAGGTTCCGATACGTCTGGGGCCGTGCGGGGACGCCGACGAACGCGACCGCGGCGTCCCTGAGCGAAGTCGTCATCGTGTCACCTCGATTGTGACTATGCGAGCCGAATCCATAAACCGGGGTCGGCGGTCGCCCGCCGAGCGACTCGGCGAAAGAGTTTAGTGTGGTTATCGAAGCGAGTAGAGGATCGCGATCAGCCCCACGTTGTAGGCCGTGACGACCGACAAAAGCGTCAGGCCGTCGGACCACGCCAGCGCGGGCGCGAACAGTTCGGTGAGAACGAACGGAATCGCCGTGAAACACGCCACGCCGACCGCGAGCAGGCCCATCGCCTCGCTGGCGTGGCGCCGGTACCCCCGGGCGGCCTGATACGTGACTACCAGCCCGAGGGCCGCGGTCAGCGCCGACGCGAGGGTGACGTAATCAGGGGTCATAGATTGCGTACAGGATGGCCGCGAGGCCGAGCAGTTCGAGCCCGGCCGTGGCGAGCGACCGGGTGGCGGGCGAGACGACCACGAGGTTCGACAGCACGAGCCGGAGGACCATCGGCGCGGTCACCAGCAGGCCGAGGCCGGCCCCGAGATACAGCATGAGTCGGGTGCCGTTCCGGCGGTAGCCCCGGATCAGCTTCGCGACCACGAGCGCCGACAGGCCCGTCGCGAGCAAGAGACCCGCGAGCGCGAGCACGACGACCGTCTCCGAGCCGCCGACCGCGGTCTGGAGTACGACCCCGATCATCCTTTGAACCCCTCGTAGAGCCGGGTGAACCGGTCGGCCGGGTCCTCCGCCCGGTCGACGTCGAGTTCGAACCCTTCGGCGGTGAGTTCGACCGTGACCCGCTGGAGGTTCGTGCCGTACACCTTGTAGTGGTGGCCGTCGGGATCGAGGCGCTGTTCGGCGTCGAGGAGCCGCTGGTCTTCGAGTCGCTCGATCCGCCGGTAGATGGTCGACGGCGACGCGTCGCAGGCCTCAGCCAGCGCCTCGGCTGACAGCGCCTCGTCGTAAGTCTCGATCAGGATGGCCCGGGCGTACTCGTCGTCGAGCAGGTCGAACACCGCGGTGGCGGCGTCGCTCACGGTGGCGACCTCCCGTCGCCGCGCGGGCCCAGACCGGTGTCCTCGGGCGGCCATTCCATCTCCGTCCGTCGAGTCGTTCGAACGGCCGACAGTTAAAGCTCACCGGGACTCGCTGGCTCGGCGACCCAGCGCAATACTTATTGTAATCGGGCGTGACTGTTCGGCCAGTTGCGATGGCATCGAACCGCCGCTCGGCGAGTGTCACCGACAGCCTCCGGTCGGTCTTTGGCGTCCCGCTCCGGCTTCAGACCTACCGGAACCTGCTGTATCTCGTCCTGGCGTTCCCGCTCGGGCTCGTCTACTTCGTGTTCCTCTCGATCGGGCTGTCGCTGGGAGTCGGACTGGCGATCACGGTGATCGGCATCCCGATACTGCTCGCGGTTCTCGCCGTCTCGACCGGTCTGGCGGCCGTCGAGCGCGAACTGGCGACGCTGCTGCTCGGGGTCCACATCGAGACCGCCAGTGGGCCGACGCCGGAGTCGCTGATCGAGCGCGCAAAGCGACTCGTGATCGACGTCGGGACGTGGAAGGCGCTCGTCTACCTCGGCTCGAAGTTCGTCATCGGCGTGGTCTCGTTCGTCGTTGTCACCACCCTGCTGGTCACCGCGACGAGTCTGCTCGCGGTCCCGTTCGTCTACCAGCAACCGGGCGTGTACGTCGGCGTCGTGACCGACGCGCCGATCGAGTTCCACCCGTCGCTGTACGTGGCGTGGCGACAGATCCTCGTCGGCGTCGAGACGGTCGTCAGCGTGGGGTCGTGGCAGGTCACGACCCTCTCGGAGGCGCTCGCGGTCGCCGGCGGCGGCGTCCTGCTCGGCGTGGCGTCGCTCCACCTGCTCAACGGGCTCGCGCGCCTCTCGGGGTGGTACACCAAGGTCATGCTCGGGTCGAGCACGGGCGAGTGGGCGGTGTCCGACGCGTGAAGTAGCGTCGCCGGAGTTCCCGGTGTCGTTGAAATTTGTCTCTCGCGGCGTTCACGCAGTCGTGTCTCTCTGGGAGTTCGAGCAGTGGTACCGCGAGCGAGGCCGGAGTCCGAGCGAGCGGACCGAGGAATCCTCGAAGGCGACCGTAGGCCGCCTGAGGGGGTGACGACGCGTTTTCATGAACGCTTTGCAAGGTGTGTCTCTCGGGGCGTCTTGGCGATCGAAGCGAGCCAAGACTCGGAAGACGCGGTTTGCCTTCCGGCGCACCCGCACGAAAAGGCTCTAGTAGATGAGCTCGTCGTCGTTCTCGACCATGTAGAGGGTGCGGGCCGCGATGTTGACCGCGTGGTCGCCGATGCGTTCGAGGTCCCTGACCGTCAACAGGAGCCGCGAGACGTCTTGGAGGAGCGTCTCGACTTCTTCTTCGGTGTTCTCCTCGAGTTCGGTCTCGATGAGGTCGCGCACGACGAGTTCGCTCGCCCGTTCGCAACGCGCGTCGAGGTCGTCGTCGCGCTCGGCGATCTCGTAACAGCCGTCTGTGTCCTCCTCGTCGTAGGCCATCATCGCGTCCTCGATCATGTCGAGGGTGAGCGATCCGAGCTCCTGAATGTCGACCTCGGGGAACACGTCCTGATCGGCCTGTAACGAGTAGTCGCCGAGGTTGGTGGCGAGGTCGCCGATGCGTTCGAGGTCGGTGATGATCTTGAACGAAGCCGCGATCGTCCGGAGGTCGCTGGCGACCGGCTGCTGGAGCGCGAGCAGGTTGATACACTCCTGTTCGAGTTCGAGGTAGAGCTCGTTGACCTCGTCGTCGCCCTCGATGACCTCCCACGCGAGCTCGTCGTCTTTCTGTTCTAAGGCGTCGAGTCCCATCCGGAGTCGCTCCATGACGACCTCGCTCATGTAGAGGACGTTCTCGCGGAGCTCCGTGAGTTGCTGTTGATAATCCTTTCGTGGCATGGTTCGAGTGTCGCGTGTCTTCGTGTTGTAGTTTTCCCTGCGCTACGTCGACTACCAATGGCGATCGGCCGGTCACGCCGCCAACCCGTTGGGCGAGCGAACCGAGAACCCCCGAGCGTGCCGGCGGCAAACGGGTCTATCCGAACTTCCCGGTGATGTAGTCTTCGACCCGCTGGTGTTCGGGGTTCTCGAAGATCTTCTGGGTGTCGTCGAACTCCACGAGTTCGCCGCCGGTGAGGAACACGGCGGTCTTGTCCGAGATACGGGCGGCCTGTTGCATGTTGTGGGTGACGATCACGACCGTGTAGTCCTCGGCGAGTTCGTCGATCAGATCCTCGATCTGGGAGGTCGCGACCGGGTCGAGCGCGCTCGCGGGCTCGTCCATCAGGATGACTTCCGGGTCGACCGCGATGGCTCGCGCGATGCAGAGGCGCTGTTGCTGACCGCCCGACAGATCCAGTCCCGACTCGTCGAGCTGGTCTTTCACTTCGTCCCAGAGCGCGGCGCCCTTCAGGGCTTGCTCGACCTTCTCGTCGAGGTTCTCGGTCTTGTTCTGGAGTCGGAGCCCGTAGGCGACGTTGTCGTAGATGCTCTTTGGGAACGGGTTGGGCTGTTGGAACACCATCCCGATGCGTCGCCGGAGCGCGACCGGGTCGACGTCGTCGTCGTAGACGTTCTTGTCCTGAAACAGCAGGTCGCCCTCGATCCGGGCGGCGTCGATGAGGTCGTTCATCCGGTTGATACACCGGAGGAACGTCGACTTCCCACAGCCCGAGGGGCCGATCATCGCGGTCACCTGCTTTTCGGGGATCCGGATGCTCACGTCGTCGAGCGCCTGCGTCTCGCCGTAGTAGACGTCGAGGTCGCGCGACTCGATGACCGTCCGACTCGACGCGGTCGCCGTCTCGGGGTCGCCGGCGTCGACCGCTCCGGACCCCGGCGTCGGCGAGACCGCATCGTCGTCGTTCTCAGCCTCTGTCTCGGGGTTTGGAGCCGTCATGTTCTCGTTGCTCATATTTTATGACCTCCGTTGATAGCGGTTCCGGATGAGTATCGCCGCGGCGTTCATCGACAGCAGTACGACCAGCAACGTAACGACGCCGGCCGCGAGGACGCCGTACCGGAACTCCGCGCTCGGCTCGTGAGACCACGCGAAGATCTGGCGCGGCATCGCGCTGAACTTCTCGGCGAACGAGCCCGGCGGGCTGAACACGACCGCCGCGGCGCCGATCATCAACAGCGGCGCGGTCTCGCCGATGGCTCGACCGAACGCGAGGATGGTGCCGGTCAGGATGCCCGGGATCGACTCGGGGAGCACCACGTTCCGGACCGTCTGCCACTTGGTCGCACCCATCCCGTAGGACGCCTGTCGCATCGAGTTCGGCACCGCCCGGATCGCCTCTTGGGAGGAGATGATGACGATCGGCAGAATGAGTAGGCCGACCGTGAGTCCCCCGACGATGACCGATCCCGTGTTCATGTCGGCGTACCGGATGAACAGCGCGAGTCCGAGCAGGCCGTAGACGACCGACGGGACCCCGGCGAGGTTGGCGATGTTCATCTCGATGAGCCCCACTACGCGACCGACCGTACCGGAGTCGGGCGCGTACTCTTCGAGGTACACCGCGGCCGCGACCCCGACCGGGAACGCCGAGACGACGATGACCAGCATCATCATGATCGAGCCGACGAGCGCGGGGTAGATGCCAGCTTCCTGTGGAAACCGCGAGTGAGCGCTGGTGAGGAACTGCCAGTCGAGCCACGCCTCCGGCCCGGCGAACCCGTAGGCTTCGACGAGCGCCGCGCCGAGAAACGTCCCGACGTACGCGACGATCGGTAGCGCGAGGCCGACGAGGTGGTCGCGCTCTCTGACCACGCCCTCGACGTAGACGGCGGTCGGCGCCGCGATAGACAGACTGAGCACGATCAGCAGGTAGTCGTCGATCCCGACCGCCGGCGCCGCGATCACGGCGAGGACGCCGCCGACCACCGTGAGCGCCGCCGCGATCAGACCGTCGCGCCGACTCTCGCGGCGCCGGGCGATCGCGAGGCCGGTCAGAATCGCGACCGGGACCGCAAACGAGTAGAGCAACATCGTCGCGGGGTTGAGCGCGATCGGGGCGTTCCGGAACAGTTGGCTCAGGCTGGGCACCACACCGGGAACGCCGACGACCGCGAGAACCAGCGCCCCGACGGTGACGATCGGACGTTCGAACGCCGCCGGCTCGGTCCGGAGCCGCCGGTGGACGTAGACGACGCCGACCGCGACCACCAGCGCGACCGCGGTTCCGAACCACTCGATGGGCCGGAACACGTCGACGAGCAGGAGCGAGATGCCGGCCCCGACCAGCAGACAGAACGCCGGCAACGCGGTCGCGATCGCGCCCACGAGGCCCGATCGTCGGTCCCGCAAGCCGTAGTAGCCAAGAAGCGCGCTCGTCGGCGCGACCAGCGTGAGGAAGAAGGTGAGATGCCACCCGGGATCGGCGGTGAGCGGCCGGATCGCGTCGATCGCGACGTACGCGAGCAACACGAACACCATCACGATGCCGAACAGCATCGCGCCCAGACAGCCCCACTTGAACAGCTGTCCGCGAAGCTGGTTCACTCCCTCACCGTCGCCGTACCACGATCCGTCGCGGGTCGAACGCTCGGTCGCCATTATCGAATCACCTCGGTAGTCGCGTCGATCATTCGTACTCCTCCCGGTAGCGCGACGCCACCCAGTTGCTCGCCACGTTCATCGAGAACGTGATGACGAACAGCGTGAGCCCGATCGCGAACAGCGCGTAGTAGGCGGCGGTTCCGCCCGCGAGGTCGCTGGTCGCGAGCTGGACCATCGCGGAGGTCATCGGCTGGATCGAGCCGAACGGGCTCGGAACCAACTGCGGGCTCATCCCCGCGGCGACCACCACGATCATCGTCTCGCCGATCGCCCGGGACAGCGCGAGGATGAACGACGAGAAGATGCCCGACACCGCGGCGGGGACGACGACGGTCGTCGTCACCTCGAACTTCGTCGCGCCGAGCCCGTAGGCGCCCTGCCGGAGCGAGTCGGGGACCGCGCTCATCGCGTCCTCGCTGAGGCTCGACACCATCGGGATGATCATCACGCCGACCATGATCGACGCGCTGAGGAGGTTGAACGTCCCGACCGGGATCCCGACCGCCTGGAGCGCGGGGGTGACGTACACGAGCGCGAACAGGCCGTAGACGACGGTCGGAATGCCCGCGAGAACTTCCAGTGCGGGCTTGAGCACCGATCGGACCTGATCGCTCGCGTACTCGCTGAGGTACGCCGCCGAGGCGGTCCCGACGGGAATCGCTACCAACGCCGACAGCGCGGTCACTGCCAGCGTGTTCGTCACGAGCGGGAGGACGCCGAACGCCTCGCCGATCTTGGGGCTCCAGTTCGTGCCGGTGAAAAACGCCAACGGCGAAACTCTGGTGAAAAACTCGATGGCGTCGAACAGCAGCGTCGCGACGATCGCGAGCGTCACGAACACCGACAGCGCCGCGCACACGAACAGGAACCACTTGATGGCCGACTCCTTGGCCGACCGGGTGCGGTTCTCGCCCGCGAACGCCGGTCGCGCTGGTTCCTCGCTCATCGATTCGTTGTTCACGGTGGATGTGGTAAAGGTAGGTGATTTCCCGCAGGCGGCTACTCGTTGCGGATCTCCTCGAGCGTCTCGAGGTTGTCGTCGCGCAGGTCAGCGCTCGCGGGGACGTAGCCGATCTCGGTGACGATGTCGGTCTCGGACTGCTCGATGTAGAACTTCAGGAACTCGTACACCTGGTCTTTCTCCTGAATCGAGCCGGCCGCCGGGTAGACGAACAGCGGGCGGGCCATCGGGTAGTCGCCGGACTTGGCGTTTTCGAGCGTCGGCTCGACGGCGTTCGAAGCGTCGCCCTCGGCGACGCTGACGGCCTTCACGCGGTCGCTGTTCTCCTGGTAGTAGGCGAACCCGAGGTAGCCCATCGCGTTCGGCGACCCCTCGACGCCGGCGACGATGTTGTTGTCGTCCTCGGTGGCCTCGTAGTCGCTGCGGTGTGAGCCGGCCTCGCCGACGACGTTCTCGGTGAACCAGTCGAACGTACCCGACGTCGAGGCGGGGCCGTACAGTTCGAGCGGCTTGTCGGGCCAGTCGTCTCGAACGTCGCTCCACTGCTGTGCCCCGTCGGGGCGCCAGATCTGTGCGAGTTCCTCGAAGGTTATGCTGTCGACCCAGGTGGCGTCCTTGTTGACGACGACGGTCAGTGCGTCGCTCGCGACCTGGAACTGCCGGGGATCGACGCCGTTCTCGTTGCAGTTTTCCTCCTCGGCGTCCGTGATCGGACGCGAGGCGCCGTTGATGTCGGAGTTCCCCGGACAGAAGTGGTTCTCGAACCCGCCGCCGGTCCCGGTCGGGTCGACCGAGATGTCGACTTCGCTGTTTGCCTTCTCGAACTCCTCGGCCATCGCGACCGACACGGGGTAGACCGTACTGCTCCCGGTGATGGTAATACCGCCCGAGACGCTCTGTCCGCCCTCGGTCGTCTCCGCTGAGCCGTCGTCGCCGGAGCCGCCGGTCTCGCCGATACAGCCGGCGAGCGCCGCCGCACCGGTCGCACCGGTACCCGCCAGAAACGCCCGCCGTGAAAGGAACCCTGACTCTGTCATCACTTACTCGGAGGAGCCGATCCGTGTAAATACCCTACTATGATTTCTATATAGTTCTTTGTTGAGTCACGATGACATGGGTGTTTTCGAGAGTGAGATGCCGCGACCTACCTGCGAGTAGGGAGGTGTTACTCGGCACTGAAGTCCGTTTTGGCGGGCTTTATCCGGCTATCTGTCGGTTTGGTCGCTCGACCTATCGGGCAGTTATCCCGGTCGGGCGAGCAGTATATAGAGACGGGTAGATTTATGGCTCGTGCTACTAATTCTCCCGATATGGAGACCCGAAAGGTGCAGGTGACCGGCGGTTCGACGTTCACGGTCTCGATTCCGAAAGACTGGGCGACCGCGAACGGGATCGAGGCGGGCGAGCGACTGGCGTTCTACCCGCAGGACGACTCGCTGGTCGTCACCTCGCGCGACTCCGACGAGAAGTCCGAGGGAACCCTCGACATCACCGACCTCCGAGGCGAGAGCCTCACCCGGACCGTGATGACGATGTACGTCAGCGGCTTCGACGTCATCGTGCTGGAGTCGGGGCGCATCGACGCCGACCAGCGTCAGGCGATCCGGAACGCGACCCAGAGCCTCGTCGGACTCGAGGTCATCGAGGAGACCGGCGACCGCGTCGTCATCCAGGACCTGCTCGACTCCTCGGAGCTTTCGGTCCACAACGCGGTCACGCGCATGCGACTCATCGCGCTCAGCATGCTCGAAGACGCGGTGACCGCGATCCGGGAGAACGACGACTCGCTCGCCGAGGACGTCATCGAGCGCGACGACGACGTCGACCGGCTGTGGTTTATGGTCTCGCGCATCTTCCGGGCGACCCTTCGGACGCCGAAGGCCGCCGAGGAGCTCGGGGTCTCCCGAGAGACCTGCTTCGACTACCACTCCAGCGCCCGACAGCTCGAACGCATCGCCGACCACGCCGCGAAGATGGCCCAGCACGCCCGTCAGCTCGGCGAAATCCCCGAGGAAGTGGCGGCCGGACTCGACGACCTCCACGACGACGCCGCCGAGATCGTCAACACCGCGATGGACGCGCTGTTGCTCGACGAAGAACGGGACGCGACCGAGCTCGCGAACGACGCCCGCGAGCACGTCCGCGAGATGGACCAACACACCCGGGCGGTCGACGACCGGATCCGGGACCTCGACGCCCAGCAGGCCCAACTGCTCGGGCTCATCGTCGACTCGCTGTCCAGAAGCGGCGACTACGGCGGCAACGTCGCGGAGACCGCGTTACAGCGGGCGGCGCCGCGACCGGAATAGGCGGCGACCTCTCAGAGCTCGCCGAGTTTTCGGAGGAGTTGGCCCTCGTACTCGCGGTCGCTCTCGATGCCCTTGATCTCGAGCACGTTACGTTCGAGCTTGTCGCGGGCCACGCTGAACGCCTGTTCGGCGCCGTAGCCCTCGCCCGACCCCGCGACCTGCCCGCGGTTCGTCCGCAGCCGGATCGCACACTGGAGCAGGGGCGTACCCCGGAGCTTCTCTTTGTGCTCGTGGAACCGGACGTGGGCGTGGCGTACCTGCATCTGCTGGTACTTGTCGGCGATCTCGGCGATCGACTCCCGGATGTCCTCGCGACCGATGGTGTCGAGGAGGTTGATGTTCGTGATCTGGACATCCATCACCTCCTCTTCGGTGTAGGTCAGCGCGCGCAGTACGTCGGTCTTGGTGAGCACCCCGCCGACCACGCGGTCGTCGTCCTCGGGGGTGACCACGAGGCCCGCGAAGTCGTTGTCGAGCATCTGCTCGACCGCGTCCCGGACCGACTCGCCGAGCGTGGTCGTCTCGACCGGACTCGACATCACGTCGTACACCGGGAGGTCGAGCATCCGGTCGAGGTCCCCGGCGCGGTCGCCCTCGCCGGTGATGCGCTGTTCGTTGCGGGTCGCGAAGTCGACCACGTCGTGGGTCGTAACGACGCCCGCAAGGAAGCCGTCCTCGTCGACGACCGGGAGCCGCGAGACACCGTGCTCGCGGAGTTGATTAATCGCCTGCCCGAGCGTGGCGTCCTCGTCGATCGTGATGACGTTCTCGGTGTAGATGTCCTCGACGGTCAGCGTGTCGAGGTTTTCGAGGACCGCTTCGAGGATGAGGTCCTCGTCGACCACGCCCCAGAGGTTGCCCGACTCGAACACGGGCGCGACCTTGGTGCCGCCCTCGATGAGCGACCGGGCGACGTCCCGGACGTTGTCGGTGCGTTCGACTTTGGGTGCGGACTTTGTCAGGGTCGCGACCTTCGTGTGGTCCTCGATGTGCGATCGGAGGAGCTGTTTCTGGGTGACGACGCCCTCGTAGCTGCCGGCCTTCGTGACGATGATTCCTTTGGGGTTCTGATCCTCGAAGATCGATCGGGCTTTCCCGACGTTCGATTCGGCCTCTAATTCGACGTACTCAGTGGTCGCGATGTCGGAGATATCCATCTCGTGTCGAACCTCACGCGCGACGGTCTTGAAAGTTGTCTCATGCCGGCAGCGGGATTTTTGGCGGTACGGGCCCAACTACTCGGCGTGATTCCCGACATAGGCGCCGCGTTCGGCCCGTACACCTACCTCGCGACCGAGATCGTGTGGGGAACTGTCGCGATATGGCTCCTCTATCGTGCGCGGGCGCTCGCGTCCGCCGCCCGTACGATCGTCGTGCTTTACCCTATCGCGTACGTGTGGGACTGGTACACGCTTCATATCGGCGTCTTCGCGATCCCGCTTCGGACCGGCGTCGAACTGCTCGGGATCCCGATCGAGGAGCACATCTTCATGATCGTCGTCCCGGCGCTCGTGCTCGCCATCCACGAGAACCTATGACACCCCTTCCGACGTCGACAATCACCCGACAGCTTTCGTAACCACCAGTTACCGCAAGACGGCTCCGGGGTGGAACGCGAATGCAACGGTCTGTAAGCAGAGGTTGCAAACCGGTAAATGGTGAATAACAAAGGCTAATCCCGGCGATGTGTTGAATCCATGCTGGGTTACGACCACGGGGTGGCAGAGTAATGAGCACCATTGGTGACTCGTCCGGAACCGGAGGTACCGAACCGGAGGAGGCTCCCGACCCGCAGGAGGCGGCTATCGCCGGCGGCGGGGTCCCCGACGAGCAGTCGTCGGACGACGACGAACAGACCGTCCCCGAGCTCTCCCGAGACCTCGTCTTCGACGTTCTCAAGAACCGCCGTCGCCGGTACGCCCTTCACTACCTTCGACGCGCCGACGACTCGGTCGAGCTTTCGGAGCTCGCCGAGCAGGTCGCGGCCTGGGAGAACGACACGACGGTCGGAGCGATCTCGGCCGCCGAGCGCAAGCGGGTGTACACCGCACTCTACCAGTCCCACCTCCCGAAACTGGACGAGGCAGGCATCGTCGAGTACAACCAGAACCGCGGCATCGTCGAGCTCTCGGGCGCGGCCGAACAGCTCGACGTCTACCTCGATCTCGACGCCCAGCCCGATATCCCGTGGTGTAACTGGTATCTCGGCCTCGCAGTCGGCGGCATCGGCCTCCTGACGGGCGCGTGGCTCGGTCTGCCCCCCTTCTCGCTGGTCGGCGACGTACTGGTGGCGACAATCGTCGTCGCCGCCTACGCCAGCGTCGCGATCGCACACACGTACGTCACCCGTCACGCCGCCGGCGCGGGCGAAACACCACCGGAGATACAGGAGTCCTAACCATGGCCGACGGGGTGCCCTCGGGGTCGTCTCGGCAATCAGACCCGGTCGTCGAGCGCTTTGGCTCCGCTGGCACACAGACGCTCGTCCGGGCGCCGACCAACGAGTCCCCGTTCGCGGCGCTCCCCGAGCGCGCCTACGACAACCTCCTCGTCGTCGCGGCCCGCGACCACCCCAGAAAGATCGCCCAGCGACTCGAACGCGACGGTCACGATCCCGCCGACGTCGGCGTCGTGCCGGTCACCCCGACCGCGGCCGAGTACGACGGCGATCTCTGGACCACCGATCACGTTCGGCCCGGGGACCTCACCGGCGTCGGGATGCGGTTCTCCGACGCGGTCGGCCACCTCGAACCCGGTCGCGGCTGGGTGTTCGTCGACGCGCTGGGCGTCTTCCTGATGTACGCCGACGAGTCGCGCGTATCGCGGTTCTTCCAGACGCTCACCAACCGAGTGCGGGCCCGCGATCTCCGCGGCGTCTACTGCGTGAGCCCGGGGGCGGTCGCCACCGAGACCTACGAGCGACTCCGAAGCGTCTGCGATCGGGAGCGCGACGTGGGCCGCGGCGCGGGCGACGGCGCCTGAACGATCCTCCGAACTGCCGGGCCCTCGCGGCGCTACGAGAGGGCGGCCGTGATGTCGGTCGAGGAGACCATCCCGACGTAGTCGTCGTCGACGACCGGGAGGTGTTTGATACCGTACGTGGTCATCATCGCGGCGACTTCCTCCAGATAGAGGTCCGGAGTGGCGATTTCGACGTCGGTCGTCATCACGTCAGACACCCGCAACTCGGCGACGTCGCGCCCGTCGGCGACGGCGTCGAGGACGTCCGTGCTGCTGATGATCGACCGCGGCGTGGTCGGAACAACGAGCGCGCTTATCTCTTCGTCGCGCATTCGGCGTGTGGCCTCCATCACGGTCGCTTCCTTCGAGACTGTCTCTAGGGGCGTCGACATTACGTCTTCGACGGTCTGTCGCTCCTCAGAACTCATACCGTATGTCGACGGGCGGCGCGCGTATAAATTCGACCGCCCCGACAGTCCGACTGTCGGCGTCCGACGGGTCGGACGCTCGGTGAGACCGGTCGGGTCGATCAGTAGTGTGCCGTTGGGTGACATCAGACAAAACATTCATTTATGCGGTCCGAGTACCGTAACGTAATGACATCTCGGGGCGATATCGGCGGGCTCGCTGACCCCGACCGCGGCGCGTTCGTCTCGAAGCTCCGGGAGCTCAAGCGAAGCGGTTCGTCGCTTCTCGTCGTCGGTAACGTGCCCGATTCGGTGGCGAGAGACGCCTGCAACTGTATGCTCGGCGACGAGGCGGTCGCGGATCGGCGCCGCCTGTTCGTCTCGACGACCCCCGACGGTCCGGTTCTCGGCGATCGCCTCTCGACGCCGCCCGATCCCGACCGGACCAGTCTGGTCTCGTGGACGGCTCCGTCCCGAAGCGCCGCGTCGAGTGTGCCGTCCGAACCGTCCGGAGACGCCATCGAGCCGGTCCGGGTCGAACGCGGTCAGCTCTCGGAGCTCGGGATCGCGATCGCCCGCGAGATCGAGGCCTTCGAGGCGGCCACCGGCGGGCTCTCGCCCGCGGAACTGCGCATCTGCTTCGACTCGCTCGTCCCGCTGTCCTCGGCGCGCGACGACGCCGCCCGCTTTCGGTTCCTCCACGTACTGATCGGTCGAATCCGGAGCGCGCAGGCGATGGCTCACTTCCACTTTCCGGTCGCGTACGACTCCGAACGCGTTCGGGGGCTCGCGCCGCTGTTCGACGCGGTCGTCGAACTCCGGGTCGCGGACGGCCGACTCCAACAGCGGTGGCATCTCCGCGAGGAGGGTCTCTCCTCGGGGTGGCTCACGCCCTCCGTCGGGGACTGATATCCCGAACGCCGCCGGTTCGAGCCCCGTAGCGACGAGACGCTTCGACCGGATCGATCGGCCGGCAGTCGGCCGACGGCGAACGAGACCGCTGGGACTGTCTGGTCCCGAAGGTATAAATCGCCCCGATCCAGTGTGTGTTTTAATGAGAAGGGCCTTCGATTCTATGGGTGGGCTAGCCGTGATATTGGCTCTCGGGGGCGGCCTGTGTCTGGCTCATCTCGTCCACGCGACCCACTCGGCCGAGTCCTCCCGGACGATCCTCTTCGGGGTCGTCTTCCCGGCGCTCATCAGTCTGGGGGTGTTCGCGGGCGGCGTCTGGCTGTGGCGGCGGTCGGTCGGCGCCGCCACCGCCAACCGGATCGCGGCCTGGTGTATCGTGTGTGTCGGCGCGCTGAGTTCGAGTGCGGTGCTCACGATCCGGTCCCAGCAGGCCCACGGCGTCCGGATGGTCGATCAGGAGTTCGTGGTTCTCGGCGCGGCGTCGGTCGGCGCGCTCATCGGGTTCGTCATCGGGCTCTACGACGCCCAGCGACACCGCCAGCGGGCCGAGATCGCCACGCGCGAGCGGGCGCTCCACGATCTCCACACGGCGACCCGCGATCTGGTTCGGCTCCGGGACCGCGAGGAGATCGCGACCCGCGCGGTCGAGACCGCCCGCGACATTCTGGACTTGCGGGTGAGCGGTGCCTGGCTCTACGACGACGACGAGGATGCGCTGAAACCGGTCGCAGTCACCGACGAGGAGACCGATCTGATCTCCGACGTGCCCACCTACACCGCCGGCACGAGCCTGTCGTGGCGGGCGTTCGAAACGGGCGAGGTCATGGTGTTCGACGACGTGAGCGACCAGCCCGAGCGCCACCGGAGCGACACGCCGATCCGGAGCGAGATCATCCTTCCGCTCGGAGACCACGGCGTGATCAACATCGGCTCGACCGACGTCGGCACCTTCGACGAGGCCGACGTGTCGCTGGCGAAGATTCTGGCCGCGAACACCCGGACCGCGTTAGAGCGTGCGGACCGCGAGCAACAGTTGGCCGCCGCCCGCGATCAGGCCACTCGACTGAACCGCCAGCTCACCGTTCTCAACCGGGTCTTTCGCCACGATCTGCGGAACGCCGCGAACGTGATTCAGGGCCACGCCGAACTGCTGGCCGAGAGCGCGATCGAAGACGGCGCCGACAGCGCCGCGACGATCCGGGATCAGGCGGCCGATCTCGCGGAGATGAGCAGACAGATCCGCGACATCGAGTGTGTCCTCCAGAGCGAACTGAACGAGACTACGGTCGTCGACCTCGCCGACATCATCGAGGCCGAGCTCGAACGGGTCGAACGCGACTATTCGGGGGTTCGAACTGACGGGCCGGCGTGTGAGTCGTGTCGGGTCGCCGCCCATTCGCTGGTCGAATCCGCGCTCAGAAACGTGATCGACAACGCCGCCAAGCACAACGACGCCGAGTCGCCCGAGATCGACGTCGAAATCGCCGACGCCGGGGACGACGCCGTCGAGGTCCGCATCGCGGACAACGGGCCGGGGATCCCGGACGCGGAGGTCGCCGTGCTCGAACGCGGCTACGAGACGCCCCTCGATCACACCAGCGGGCTCGGACTCTGGCTCGTGAGCTGGATCGTCGCGAAGTCGAACGGCGAGGTGTCGTTTCGCGAGCGAGACCCGCGAGGGAGCGTCGTCTGTCTGACATTCGAGACCGCGAGCCCCGAGACGCCCGACGACCCCGGGACGGACGCCGAACCGACGGTGGACTCCCCGACGTGAGGGCCGACGACGCGTCGGACCGACCGGAGAGCCGTCGACGCCGTTTCGGAAGTAGATCTGCGGTGGCTCTGTCCGGCGGCGTCGGTCGCGAGCGCCGTGAACGAGACAAAAGACATATATTAGAATAGAATCACGTTTCCGGTGGCGGCAGAGCGTCCCACCACCCGAAACCGTCCCCCGGTACCCACCGACGCGCTTCCTGCCGCCCTGCAGTCGTTCCGTCCCCTTTCTTTGCCCTCGCTTTCGGTTCTGATTCCCCCGAGGCGCCGCGTTCGTCGACCGGCCGCTGACACGCGAACGCGGGTCGGATTCGATCTACGCCGATGCGAGCACGCGTGATACGTAGATCTGTCTCCAGACGAGCCACGCTCCGAGGCTGATCGCGACCACGCCGAGCAGGGTCGTTCCGATCCCGGCCCAGTTCGCCTTCGCGAGCGCACACTCCAGCGTTTCGGTCGCACACGCCCCGAACAGATCCCGTCTGACGGCGCCGGCGTATCCCGCCCCCGCTCCGGCGGCGACCGAAACGGTGCCGATCAGGGCTTTCAGACCGATTTCCGATACCGTCGGCGGATCGGCGACGATCGCCTCGCGAACATCGATCCGCGGGCCGGCCAGTTGCGAGCAGAGCGCGGCGCCGAGCAGGAAGACTGCGGCGGGTGCGAGGACGAACCCGATCGACATCAGTCCCGCGACCGAAAGTCCCGCAAGCAGGAGGGCGCCCGCCCAGGCGAACGCGGTCCGGTTCGTCCACGCGCCGAACGCGCCGACGAGCGCGAAAACCACGCCGAGCGCTACGATCCCGGTGAAGAACACGTCCGCGAGCGGATTGGGGAACGCGAGAATCGCGACTGCGACGCCCGCAGACAGGACTGCGAGTCCACTCAGCACCCGACCGACCGCCAAACCGGTGGCACCTCGGAGTCGAGAAGCCATGCGAGTCCTTGGCGGTTGTGTCACTTAGCTATACAGGTCGGTCGTCGCGTCTTCGCCGCGGAGTTCACGTCGTCCCGCGAGGAGTCCGCCTACTCGCCGAACGAACCGGCGTCGTCGGTACTGCTGACGACCCACGAAAACTCGCCCGACTCGTAGATCTTCCCCGCTAACGTGTTCCCGGCCGCGCTGTCGGTCGGGGAGGGGCGGAACGCCGTCACGCCCGTCTGGTTTTCGGGTTCCCGTCCGTCGACGGTGAACCGGACCGCGTACCAGACCGGCTCCGTGAAGACGCTCTCGTAGGTCGAACTCTCGCCCGGTTCGATCGACGTGCCAGCGGTCAGATTTCGCTGGGCGGGCGGGACGACGGGGTCGCCGTCGACCGTTCCGGTGCCGTCGCCGGGTTCGTCGCCGACACCGGTGACTCCCATCGTGATCGTGTGCGGGACGTCGTCGTCGTTGACGAACCGGAGGCTCCCAGCCGGGGGGTCGTCCGCGCGAATCGACGAACACCCCGCGGTGGCGACGACGGCGGCCGAACTGAGCGCCGCGAGCACCGAACGGCGTGTGGTGGAGGACACGCTCTCGGATACGGACACCGACTCAATAAATCGAGTGATCGCAGTGGGTCGGTGTTCGGAGCCGAATGCACGAGACTCCGTACGAGCGGGGAATCCCGGTAAAACGAAGGGGAGTGGGTTTGGGCAGATTTGAACTGCCGGCCTCCTCCATGTCAAGGAGGTGTCATAACCAACTAGACCACAAACCCATGCGGCCTATCTCGAACGCATTCACTCGTTGTCCGCGGGTATAAATGAACCTTTCGAATTACGACGCGGGCGGGCGATTTCAGAGCCGACGATCCTAAAGGTCGAAGATCAGGTCGTCTCCCGCCGCAATTCGGCGCGTCGTCGCGGAGCCGCCGACCCCGACATCCTTAAGTAGATGTACGATTATGTTCATCGTAAGACGAAGACGTACATTGGTGATTTAAAATGCAAACGTACATCGAACGCGTCACCGACGGCGAGGATCTCACGCTCGCGGAGGCCCGCGAGGCGGCCGCCGCCGTCTTCGAGGACGCGACCGAGGCCCAGATCGGCGCACTGCTCGCCGCCCTCCGCGCGAAGGGCGAGACCGAAACCGAGATCGCGGGGTTCGCACGGGGGATGCGCGACGCCGCCCGGACCATCGACCCCGACCGGTCGCCGCTGGTCGACACCTGCGGCACCGGCGGCGACGACTACTCGACCATCAACGTCTCGACCACGAGCGCGATCGTCGCCAGCGGCGCCGGCGTTCCGGTCGCCAAGCACGGCAACTACTCGGTGTCCTCGTCGTCCGGGAGCGCCGACGTGCTGGAGGAAGTCGGCGTCCAGATCGACGCCGAACCGCCGGCGGTCGAGGCCGCCATCGAGGCCGACGGCATCGGCTTCATGCTCGCGCCCGTCTTCCACCCCGCGATGAAGGCGGTCATCGGCCCGCGGCGCGAACTCGGGATGCGGACCGTGTTCAACGTGCTCGGCCCGCTCACCAACCCGGCGGGCGCCGACAGCCAGATCGTCGGCGTCTACGATCCGGACCTCGTGCCCGTGCTCGCCCGATCGCTCGCGCAGATGGACGTCGAGCGCGCGCTGGTCGTCCACGGCTCGGGCATGGACGAGATCGCGGTCCACGACGAGACCGCGGTCGCGGAGGTCCGGGGCGACGAGATCGAGGAGTACACCCTCGCTCCCGAGGACTTCGGGCTCGATCGCCACGACGTGGCCGAGGTCGCGGGCGGGAGTCCCGCGGAGAACGCCGCGGACCTCCGGGGCATCGCCGCGGGCGAGGTGACCGGCGCGAAACGCGACATCATCCTCGCCAACGCGGGCGCGGCGATCTACGTCGCTGGTGAGGCCGACTCGCTCGAAGACGGCGTCGAGCGCGCCGCGAAGGCGATCGACGACGGCGACGCGACCGAGAAGCTCGAACAGCTCTGCGAGCCAGTGACGGCATGACCCGCGCGAAGATCTGCGGGATCACCGGACGCGAGGACCTCCGGACCGCCGTCGAGGCCGGCGCCGACGCGATCGGACTCCTCGTCGACGTTCCCGTCGACTCCCCGCGGGAGATCGCCCCCAGGGTCGCGGCCGACCTCGCGGCCGCGGCCCCGCCGTTCGTGACCACCGTGCTGGTGACGATGTCCGACAGCCCCGGGTCGGTGGCCGAACTGGCCCGAACGGTCGGCGTCGACGCCGTCCAGGTCCACGGCGACCTCGAAGTCGGCGATCTGGCGTACCTGACCTCTAGCGTCGACGCGAAGGTGCTCAAGACCGTCGACGCCGCCGATCCCGAGCGGGCGCGGCGCTACGACGAGGTGGCCGACGCGCTGCTCGTCGACTCGGTCGACGCCGACGGCGCGGGCGGGACCGGCCGGACGCACGACTGGGAGCGGACCGCCGACGTCGCGGCCGACCTCGACTCGCCGGTCGTGCTCGCGGGCGGGCTGACCCCCGAGAACGTCGGGGCGGCCGTCCGGGCGGTCGATCCCTTCGCGGTCGACGTCGCCAGCGGCGTCGAGCGCGAGGACCCCGACGAGACCGCGGGCGGCCGGAAAGACCCCGAAGCCGTCGCGTCGTTCGTGACGAACGCCGAGCGCGCCGAGCCGGCCCCCAAGCCATGAATCCGGACCGAGAGCGGTTCGTCGAGCTCGCGAGCGGCGACGATCCCGCGGTCGTGCGCGTCGGGACCGAACTCGGGGTCGAGACCGCACCCCTGTCGGCGTACGCCGCGCTGACCGGGCGCTCGACCGAGACCGACCGCTCTGAGTACGCCTTCCTGCTGGAGAGCGCGGAGAAGACCGCCTCCAGCGATCCCGACGGGGCGTTTTCCCCCGACTCGTCGGGCGAGCGCCACGCCCGCTACTCGTACGTGGGGTACGACCCCGACGCCGTCGTGACCGTCGACCCCGACGACGTGTGCGTCGAGTCGCTCGGTGGCCGGGCCGCCGAGCACGTCTCGCCCGCGCGGTCGGGCGAGACGCTGGAGGCGCTCCGGACCGCGCTCCCGGACGCGGATCGCCGCGGGTTCGGGAACGGGGACGGCCAGCGGTTCGACGGCGGGCTCGTCGGCTTTCTGGCCTACGACGCGGTCTACGACCTCTGGCTCGACGAGGTCGGCGTCGAGCGCCCCGACTCGCGGTTCCCGGACGCCCAGTTCGTGCTCAACACCAAGACGCTGGCGTTCGATCACCTCGCCGAGACGGTCTCGCTGGTGTTCACGCCGGTCGTCGGCCCCGACGACGACCCCGGCGCGGTGTACGACGACCTCAGGGCCGAGGCCGATCGCGTGGCCGACCGCCTGGGGGCGGCCGACGCCCCCGAGACCGGCGGGTTCGTCCGCGAGGGCGAGACCGCGGGCCCGCGCGAGGAGTACGAGGACGCGGTCCGGACCGCGAAAGAACACGTCCTCGACGGCGACATCTATCAGGGCGTGATCTCCCGCAAGCGCGAACTCGACGGCGAGATCGACGCGCTCGGCTTCTACGAGGCGCTCCGGGAGGTGAACCCCTCGCCGTACATGTACCTGCTCGGCCACGGCGACCTGACGGTGGTGGGCGCGAGCCCCGAGACGCTGGTGTCGGTCCGCGGCGACGAGGTGATGGCCAACCCCATCGCGGGCACCTGTCCGCGCGGGTCGAGCCCGGTCGAGGACCGCCGGCTCGCGGGCGAGATGCTCGCCGACGGCAAGGAGCGGGCCGAACACACCATGCTCGTCGACCTCGCGCGCAACGACGTCCGACGGGTGAGCGAGCCCGGTAGCGTCAGCGTCGACGAGTTCATGAACGTGCTCAAGTACAGTCACGTCCAGCACATCGAGAGCACCGTGACCGGCCGGCTGGCGGCCGACGCCGACGCCTTCGACGCGACCCGGGCGTCGTTCCCCGCGGGCACGCTGTCGGGCGCGCCCAAGATCCGCGCGATGGAGATCATCGACGACCTCGAACGCTCGCCGCGGGGGCTGTACGGCGGCGGCGTCGGCTACTACTCGTGGACCGGCGACGCCGACTTCGCCATCGTCATCCGGACTGCGACGGTCGAGCACGACGCGGTCGGGGACGACCTCGACCGGGTCACCGTGCAGGCGGGCGCGGGTATCGTCGCCGACAGCGACCCCGCCGCCGAGTACGAGGAGACCGAACAGAAGATGGACGGCGTCCTGACCGCGCTCAGGCGGATCGAGACCGCCACGACGCCGGAGGTGAGCCGATGACCGACGTGCTGTTCGTCGACAACTTCGACTCGTTCACGTACAACCTCGTGGAGTACACGAGCGAGCACGCCGATACGGAGGTCGTCCGGAACACGGCGTCGCTGGCCGACGTCCGCGAGGCGGACCCGGACGCGATCGTGGTCTCGCCCGGACCGGGCCACCCGGCCAACGACCGCGACGTCGGGGTGACCAACGACGTGTTCCGGGAGGTGAGCCCGGACGTGCCGACGCTCGGGGTCTGTCTCGGGCTCGAAGCCGCCGTCTACGCCTACGGCGGGGCCGTCGGACGGGCGCCCGAGCCGATCCACGGCAAGGCGTTCCCGGTCGACCACGACGGTCGCGGGGTCTACCGGGGACTCGATCAGGGGTTCCGGGCGGGCCGGTACCACTCGCTGATCGCCACCGAGGTTCCCGAGTGCTTCGAGGTGACCGCGACGACGTATCACGAGTCCGCCGGGACCGACGCGTCGACCGACTCGTCGGACGCGAGCGAGTCCGACGCTGGCGAGGAGCTGGTGATGGGCGTGCGCCACCGCGAGCATCCCATCGAGTGCGTCCAGTTTCACCCCGAGAGCGTCCTGACCGCGGTCGGCCACGACGTGATCCGGAACTTCCTCGACGGCGTGGCGTAGCGGTGCCCCGACAGCCCCGCCGGTCGGACCCCTCTCTACAGCAGGACGCCCGCCGTGTAGACCGCGCCCGTGACGACGATGGCGACGAGCAGGAGCTTCCACGCGACGCTGAGGACGATTCGACCGACGAGCACGACCGCGGCGAGGACCACGAGTCCGACGAGGAGTTTGCCGACCGGGGTCGCGACCAGTTCGGCGACCGGAGCTATCATGACCGAAAGACGAGACCCGGACACCGTAAACGTGTCGGCCGGCCGAGTATCCCGACAGGTCGAAAAACCCAGCGACTGCGGGCGTACGACGCCGAGCGACGCCGATCCGGTCCGGATTCTGACCACTTTCGCTCCGGTCTACATACTCTTATTATGCCCCGCCCCCAAGGTGAGGTAGACGCGAAGACGCCGCGAGTTCCGGCCCGCGTGTCGGCGCACGGACCACTCGCGATCGGCTACAATTTCCGCCAGAGGCATCGCAGTACAAGTACAGTTGGAGTAACGAAAGCAGGAAAGCAAAGCGTTATTTGGGAGGACTTAGAATGGAATCTCCGTCACGAATGAATCGCAAGACACGTTTCGCAGAGACCGGAATCGCCGGACAGACACCCGAGGTGGCCCACGCATGAGCGGCGCGGGCGAACTCTCGGCCGACGAACTCACGCTACCCATCAAACGGACCGATGGCGAGACGATCGAACAGCGACTGACCGACAACGCCTACCACAACATCCTTCCGGCCCGGTACCTCCGGAAGAACGCGGACGGCGACCTCATCGAGGAACAAGAGGATCTGTTTCCCCGAGTCGCGAAGAACATCGCGCTGGCGGAGGCCGTCTACGAGGCCGACAAGCGCGAGGAGACGGTCACCGTCACGCCCGACCAGCTCAAGCCCGACCACCCCCGTCGGGACGAGCTCGCCGCCGAGGTGTTCGGGAAAGGTACGACCGTCGAGGACGACGCCGAGACCGAGCTGTCGGTGTACAACGTCAACAAGTTCGCGTACGACACCGTCGTCCCCGAGCTCCCCGAGGAGATCCGGACCCACGTCGTGGACGTCCGCGAGGAGTTCGAGGACCTGATGGCGAACCTCTCGTTCATGCCGAACTCGCCGACGCTGATGAACGCGGGCGACGAGCTCCAACAGCTGTCGGCCTGCTTCGTCGACTCGCCCGACGACGACATCGACGACATCCACCAGACCGCAAAGGAGGCCGCGCAGGTCTTCCAGTCGGGCGGCGGCATGGGCTACGCGTTCTGGCGGCTCCGACCATACGGCGACGCGGTCGGGAGCACGGGCGGTATCGCCTCGGGCCCCATCACGTTCATGCGCACGTACGACCAGATGTGCGAGACCATCGCGCAGGGCGGCGCCCGTCGGGGCGCCCAGATGGGCGTCATGCGGGTCTCTCACCCCGACGTCATCCAGTTCATCCACGCCAAGAACAAGGACGTGAGCCTCGCCCGGACCCTCCGGCTCAACGACCCCGACGACTACACCCACAACTCCTTCGTCGACGCTCTGGAGGAGGCCCGCGAGCTCATCGACGAGGACGGCCGGGTCCCCAAGCACCTCCGGAACGCCGCCGAGGGCCACCTCTCGAACTTCAACATCTCGGTCGGCGTGACCGACGACTTCATGGAGGCGGTGAAAAACGACGAGGAGTTCACGTTCACCAACCCTCGGACCGGCGAACCCCACGTCGCGACCGAACACACCAAGGAGCTCTACGAGATGTTCGACCTCGGCGAGCACGTCGAGGTCGGCGAGGAGCTGTCGGTCCCCGCCGAGCTCATCTGGAACCGGATGATCGACGGCGCCCATGAGAACGGCGAGCCCGGCGTCATCTACCTCGAACGGGTCAACAAAGAACACTCGTTCGACGTCGAGGAACACCCCGACCACCGCATCCTCGCGACCAACCCCTGCGGCGAACAGCCCCTAGAGGAGTACGAGGCGTGTAACCTCGGTCACATCAACCTCTCGACGCTGGCCGATCAGGAGGCGCCCGACTGGCGGGTCTGGTACGACGAGCACGCCGACGAGTACGACGGCTTCGAGCAGGCGGTCGACGCCTTCCTCGCCGAGTCGATGGCGTGGGAGGACTTCGACCACCGGATCGAGTACGGCACCCGGTTCCTCGAGAACGTCGTCACGATGTCGGACTTCCCGGTCGAGCAGATCGAACAGAAGGTCCGGGACATGCGCAAGATCGGACTCGGCGTGATGGGGCTGGCCCAGCTGTACATCCAGCTCGGCGTCGAGTACGGCTCCGAGGCGGGCAACGAGATCGCCCGCCAGCTGATGCGGTACATCAACAACGAGAGCAAGTGGACTTCCCACGAGCTCGCCCAAGAGCGGGGCCCGTTCAACGACTGGGCCGACAGCAAGTACGCGAACCCGACCGAGTACCGCGAGTGGTTCGAGAAGCAGACCGGCCTCGACGCCGACGAGTGGGCCGAGGGCTTCCCGATGCGCAACCACAACACCACGACCATCGCGCCGACCGGCACCACCTCGATGGTCGGCAACACCACGGGCGGCTGTGAGCCCATCTACAACGTCGCCTACTACAAGAACGTCTCCGACGACGTGCAGGGCGACGAGATGCTCGTGGAGTTCGACGACTACTTCCTCCGGACGCTGGAGGACAACGACATCGACGTCGAAGCGGTCAAGCGCGAGGCCCAAGACCAGATGGCGGCAAACGAGTTCGACGGCGTCGAGGGGCTCGACACCGTCCCGGACGCCATCGGCGAGCTGTTCGTCGTCACCAGCGACCTCGCGGGCAAGGACCACGCCGCGGTCCAGTGTGCCTGCCAGGAGGGCGTCGACTCGGCCATCTCGAAGACCTGTAACTTCCCCAACGACGCTACGAAAGAGGACATGCGGGAAGTGTACGAGTACATCTACGAGAACGGTGGCAAGGGCGTGACCGTCTATCGCGACGGCACGCGCTCGAAGCAGGTGCTGACCACCCGCGCCGAGAACAAGGAGTTCGCCGACGAGAGCGAGGCCGCCGAGGCGCTCGTCGAGCAGATCCGGGAGGTCTTCGGCGGTATCGAGGGCTTCGTCGAGAGCGACGAGGTCCAGGCACATCTCGACCAGCAGGTCGAGTCCATCCTCGGCGCCGCCGACGGCGAAGCGGCCGAGCCCTACGCCGAGAAGCGCCCGCGCCCCGACGTGCTCCACGGCATCACCCAGCGCATCGACACCGGCTACGGCAAGCTCTACGTCAACATCAACGAGGACGACGACGGCCGGCCGTTCGAGCTGTTCGCCAACATCGGCAACTCCGGCGGCTTCACCGCGTCGTTCACCGAGTCGCTCGCCAAGACCATCTCGACCGCGCTCCGGTCGGGCGTCGACCCCCAGGAGATCGCCGACGAACTGCAGGGCATCCGGAGCCCGAAGGTCGCCTGGGACAAGGGCGAGCAGATCAACTCCATCCCCGACGCCATCGGCACCGCGCTGCGCCGGTACCTCGACGGCGAGGTCGAGAAGGCCTACCCCCAGCAGAAGAACCTGAGCGAGGTCGAAGACGAGGTCCAGGAAAGCGAGACCGCCCCCGAGACCGACGGCGGCGCCCGGACGACCGCCCCGACCGCCGACGCGAACGCGGCGGCCACCGAAAAGGAGGCCGACCAGCAGGCCATCATCGACTCGGGCGAGAGCCCCGAGTGTCCCGACTGCGGTTCGCTGTCGCTGTACTACTCCGAGGGGTGCAAGACCTGCGAGTCCTGTGGCTGGAGCGAGTGCTGAGACCGCGGTAGCGAGGCCTTACTCCGTTTCTAGCGCCCGTTTCTCGGCCGACTGACCAGAGACGTTACGGTCGTCGGTCGTGTACGATCACGCCGATGGACGCACACGACTCGGGCCGGGAGGCGCTTTCGTGTCGAAGATGACCGCGTCCCGGCGGGGCCTGCTCGTTCTCGCCGCGGGGACCGTGGTAGTCGTCGCGACGTTCGGCGTGAGCTGGGCGCTCGCGCCCGACACCGACCGCCTCTCGGACGCGGGAGACCCGGATAACACGACGCTGCTCGTCGGCGTCCAGGGCCCCGGCCCGAACGGCAACGTGACCGCCCTCGACGGCCGCGGGACCGTCGAGTGGAGCCTCGGCGGGATCATCAGCTACCAGAACGTGCAGTCGCTCGACGACGGCACGGTGCTCGCGACATTCGCGGCCGGCGGGTACGACGACTGCGGGCCCTACGACCCACCGTGCAAGCGCACCGGGGTCAGGATCATCGATCCCGTCCCCGAGCCCGCGGTGGTCTCCGAGCGGAGCTACCCCGTCAAGACCCGCAGGAACAGCGAGGTCCACGACGCCGAGATGCTCCCGTCGGGGAACGTCCTCGTCGCCGACATGGAGTGGGAGAGCATCTTCGTCTACGATCCCGAGTCGGGCGACCGCGAGTGGACGTGGAACGCGAGCGACCACTACGAGGCGCCTCCGGACCCACGAAGCGAGGACTGGCTCCACCTCAACGACGTCGACTACGTCGGCGACGATCGGTTTCTGGTCTCGATCCGCAACGAGAACCAGCTTCTGGTCGTCGAGCGCGGCGAGGGCGTCGTCGAGGTGATCAACGAGGACGGTGACGAGGGCCTGCTGAACCGACAGCACAACCCCCACTGGATCGGCGAGGGCGCGATCGTGGTCGCCGACTCGGAGAACCACCGCGTCGTCGAACTCCACCGCGAGGAGTCGACCGGCGAGTGGGAGGTGGCGTGGTCGGTCTCCGGGGTCGGGGGGATCCCGTTCGACTGGCCCCGGGACGCCGACCGGCTCCCGAACGGCAACACCCTGGTGACCGACACCCGGAACAACCGGGTGGTCGAGCTGACGGCCGACGGGAGTCTGGTCGCGAGCTACGACGTGCCGTCGTTGCCCTACGAGGCCGACAAGCTCCCCCACGGCGAACAGCCCGCCGACACCGAGGGCCTCGAACCGTACGACGCCGACGCGACCAGCGACCGCGGGTTCTTCGACCGCAAGGTCCCGATCCTGTGGCTCGTGCTCGCGGGCGCCCGGGACGTGGTGGCGCTCCCCCACTGGGTCTCGGCGGTCCACGTCCTCGCCGCGGCGGTCGGGGCCGTCTGCTGGACGTGGGGCGGTTATCTGATCGCGCGCGCCCGCCTCGGTGGAAAAGGGTGAATACCCCGCGCGACCGAGGTGATACCATGAGCGACGAGGGCGAGGCCAGCGCGGCGGGCGACGGCGCGTCGGCCGACCGGACGGCCGCCGACCGACCGGCGGCGAGCGAGTCGACCGCCGAGGCGGGCGGGCGCCCGTGTCCGATCTGCGAGGAACCGATGTACCACCGCCACTGCAAGTACGTCTGTCCGAACCACGGCGTGATCATGGACTGCGCCGACACGTTCTACTGAGCGAGTGCGGAGCGATCGCTCAGCACCTCAGAAAGATTTATATATTGATTTTGGTATGTGCCAAAATAGATGCTCTCAGCCGACCCACCAGCGCTCGCAATCCTGGGCCTCGTATCAGTCATCGGAATCGCGTTCTGCCTCTTCGGATACGCCCTCGCCGAGGAACTCCTCGCGTGGCTCGGATGGATCGCGGGTGGACTCGTCGGAGCGTTCGCGTGGTGGTTCCAGTCGTCCCGGACGACGGCGACGATGGCCTTGGAGTCCCAGGCCGTCGAACTCCTGCTCGTGGTCGTCGTCGGTGCCGTGGCCGGACGAGTCTTGCTTCCGTTCTTCACCCGGTTCACGGTCGTGATCGCGGGATTCGTCTCGACGGGCGGGTCGGCGTTCGTCTTCCTGACGGGCGGGCAGTTCGCCGGCACGCTCGCGAACAGTCTGCGCGCGCGGCCGACCGCGGCCGCCGCCGAGCTGGCGACCCGTCCCGAGTTACAGACCCAGCAGATGCAAAACTACGTCGTGGCCGCGATCGTGGCGGGGCTACTCGGTGCTATCCTCGCGCTCAAGTTCTACGAACTCATCGTCACCGGCGCCGCGACCGCGCTCGGCGCCGGACTGATCGCCGCGGTCGTCCCCCTCTGGCGCCAGACCCTGTCTGGCGACATCACGCTCGAGGCGGGGCTGGGCGGGATCTCGCCGGTGTGGTTCGGCGTCGCGCTCGTCGTCGGTCTCGGGTTTCAACTGTACTACTACGGCGAAGAGTTGAACGTGCCGTACTTCGAGGACGACGAACCCAAACCGCTTGAGTAGCCCGACCCGCCCGGCGGGTGGCACTCCCGTCCGCACCCGAACCTCGGCCGGCCGCGACTACTTCACGGTCACCCACGTCAGGAACCCGAGCGCGATCACCTGCATCCCGCGAAGCACCAACACCGCCCGCTGGACGGTCGGGTCGCCCGAGTAGAGCATCTTCATGCTGAAAAAGAAGTAGAGGGCGACCACGTTCTCGGCGAGCATTACCGCGCCGAACGCGACGAGCCCGGCGATCAGCGAGGTGCCGAACGTGCGGTAGTTGCGGATCCAGACGCCGGTCAGCAGACCGAGCAGGAGGATGTTCACGACCGCGAGCGCGCTAGCTGCTTGTATCATTGTCATTCGATTTGGTCCAGTATGTCCTCGAACGCCTCCCGGTGTCGCTCGAACTCGTCGGTGAGGAAGTAGAGCTTCCCGTAGTCGTTGTCGCCGGGTTCGACCACCCCGTGGTCGGCCAGCATGTCGAGGTGGTGGCGGACGGTCTTGTATCGGACGTCGAGAGCGTCCGCGAGCTGGTTGGCGTTGCGCGGGCGTTCCGAGAGCGCCTGGATGATCCGCACGCGGTTCTCTCCGCCGCGGGTGGCCGTGAGCAGATACCAGAGCGCCTTGTCCATCTGCCAGTCACTCGCGTATGGCCCTCGCGCGCGGATATATTTATGGCTCGACACGCCGGGACACCCATCCGGTCGGCCCGCTGGGGAACGCCTCGCTCTCCTCGCGGGGCTGGAGGGTGCCGGTGGCGTCGGTGGCCCGGACGACGACCTCGTGGGCGCCGTCGGGGTCGTAGGTGTGTTCCCACTGGCGCCAGACGTCGGGGCCGGACCACGACTCGCCCTCGCCGGCGTCCGTCTCGGCGAGCGGTTCCGAGAGTCGCGCCGTCGTCCACGTCTCGCCGCCGTGGGTCGAGACTTCGACCTGCTCGATACCCCGTGTGCCCGCGTAGGCGTGCCCGCCGACCTGAACGCGACCGTCATCGAGGTGATTGACCGCGTGGAGCTTCGCGACGGTCTCGACCGGGCCGGTGCCGTGCCACCCGCGCTTCTCCCAGTAGCCGTCTTGGGGTTCCTCGAGCACTTCGAGTTCGGTGAGCCACTTGACGTTGATCTCGCCCCAGTGGCCCGGCACCAGCAGTCGAACGGGATAGCCGTGGCCCCGCGGGAGCGCCTCGCCGTTCATCTCGTAGGCCAGCAGGGCGTCTTCGAGCGCCGCCAGCGGGAACTCCTCGAAGAAGTCGTCGGCCGCACGCGCCATCACGCAACACTCCCCGGGCAGGTCGCCGAGCAGGTCGGTTACCGCCACGCCGGTCCAGACCGCGGTGTCCATCTTCTGGCCGTTGAGCGACTCGCCGACACACCGGAGAGTGACAAAGCGGTCCTCGGCGTCCATTCCGGTGAGCGTCTCGTAGTCGAAGTCCCGCGGCTCGTCGACCGCGCCCGTGACCCGGAGCGACCAGCTCTCGGCGTTCAGTTCGGGATCGACGCTGTTGATGTCGACCTGATAGAAGTCGCGACTGACCAGCGGCTCGATGCCGGAGACGTCGAGGGACTTCCCGTCGGCCTCGGTCAGCAGTTCGCGCACGTCGGCGCTGACGTCGGCGGCGGGCGACCCCCCCGTCGAGTCGCCGCCCCGCCGAGACCCGAGGACGACCCCGACGCCGCCGATCGCGGCCGAGGCCGCCGCGGCCCGGAGGACTCGCCGTCGGACCGCCGAGCGATCGGGGGCGGTCCTCACGCCGAACTCGGCGGCCGCGACGACGGCGGCGGCGCCCGCCCCGGCCGCGAGTTCGGGACCCAGCGCGCCCGACAGCCCGAACGCGACCGCGACGGCCGCCAGCCCCGCGAACGGCCACCCGGGCAGACCGAACCGGTCGGCGAGCACGCCGGCGGCGCCGACCGCCGCCCCGAACAGCCCGACGGTGAGGGCCAGCGCCAGCGCGAACCCGAGCTGATGACCCAGATCGCCGAGCGTCTGGATCGACCACGTCACGACCGCGTCGGGGGTGTTGGCGACGACGACGGCGCTGACCGGCGCGGCCGCGAACGCGGGCGTGAGCCCCGCCGCGGCGTACGAGCCGCCGACCGCCGCGACCCCGCCGGCCAGCGCGACCGCGAAGGCCCGGAGCCGACCGCGGGTCGTTTCGGAGTCGGTCACCGTCCCCGCCTCCGCCGTCGGCCGCGACCGCGAGCGATCGGTCCCCCGCGGTCGGTCCCGCGAGTGTGTGCGTTCACGAACATGAGACGAGAGACGGGCGCCGCCCAAATAGGCGTTTTTCGGACTCCGACCGGCTCGGTACCGACTCCGTTCCAAATTCGGCCCGACTCTACGGCGCGGCGACCGCGCGGTAGGCCGGCCCCGCCAGCAGCGCGACCCCGACGGCCCCGGCCGCCGCGACGAGTTCCCAGCCGACGGCGCTCGCTCCCGACGCGACGAGCCGTTCGAGCGACCCCCCTGCCAGCACCGCGGCGGCGGTCCACGGGATCTCGCCGACTGCGGTCCCGGCGACGAACGCCGACGGGGAGACGCCCGACAGCCCGGCGGTCGCCGAGACCGGATCGGACGGCGCGGGCAGGAGCCGGGAGATCACCATCCCGCGGAGGTCGCCGGTGGCCGCGAAGAACCGATCCGCCGAGTCGCCGAGTCGCGCGATCAGCCCCGAGTCCGCGCCGACGTAGCGCGCCGCCAGAAACGGGAGGCAGGCGCTTGCGGTCGTGCCCGCGAGCGCGATCGGAAAGCCCGCGACGGGCCCGAAGCCGTAGCCCGCCAGCACCGCGACCAGCGAGGTCGGCCACGCGAAAAGCGGCCGGACGAGGTACGCTCCCGCCAACAGCGCGCCGAACGCCGCCGGCCGGTCGGCGACCGTCCGGGCGGTCTCGAACAGCCGGTCCGGACCGGCGAGGAGGCTGGCGGCCGCGACGCCCGCGAGCACCGCCAGCCCGACGGCTTGCCGACGGACGAACTCGGTCATCTCGGCGGGGATTTGTGGCCCCGCGATATCTTCTTTGTGGGTCGGACGCGTCGCCGGCCCGGCGGACCGGCCGCGGGACCGCCCGGCTACAGCTCCAGTCCGCGGATCGCGACCGCGTCGCCCTCCCGGACCTCGCCGATCACGCGGCCGTCGGTCTCGGCGGCCAGCGACTCGGCGTCGGCCTCGGGGAGCGCGACGACGAAGCCGGTCCCCATGTTGAACGTCCGGTGCATCTCCTCGTCGTCGACGCCGCCCGCGTCCGCGACGAACTCGAAGACCGGCTGGGCGTCGAACGGGTCGTCGATCTCGTAGCGGCGCTCGCCCATCCGCGAGAGGTTCGTCCAGCCGCCGCCGGTGACGTGGGCCGCGGCGTGGACCTCGTGCTCGCGGAGGTGTTCGAGCAGATAGGCGTAGATCCGGGTGGGCTCCAGCAACACCTCGCCGACGGTCCGGTCGGGGTCGAGCGGGAACGGGTCGTCGTAGTCGTGCTCGCGCGTGACGGCCTCCCGAGCGAGGGTGAGCCCGTTCGAGTGGATGCCGCTGGAGGGAAAGCCGATGATCGCGTCGCCGACCGCGGCCTCGCCGGGGAAGACGGCGTCTTTGGGCGCGAGCCCCGCGCACGCTCCCGCGAGGTCGAGGCCCTCGATCACCTCGGGCATCACCGCGGTCTCGCCGCCGACGAGCGCGATTCCCGCCGTCTCGGCCCCCGCCGAGAGTCCCTCGCCGACCTGCTCGGAGAAGCCCTCGTCGGGCTCGTCGACCGCGAGGTAGTCGACGAACGCGACCGGTTCGACCCCCGACGCCACGAGGTCGTTGACGTTCATCGCGATGCAGTCGATCCCCACGGTGGAGTAGTCGCCGAGCGCCTCGGCCACCAGGAGTTTGGTGCCGACGCCGTCGGTCGCCAGGGCGAGATACCGGTCGCCGATGTCGAGCAGTCCGGCGTACTCGCTCTCGTCGATGTCGCCGACCGCGCCGACCAGCGCGGCGGTCGCGGCCTCGCTGGCCTCGATGTCCACCCCGGCGTCCGCGTAGGTGAGTTGCTCGTCGTCGCTCATGGTCGAGGGGCCGGGGCGCGCGAGTAAAGTTCCACCGCTTGCGGACCGCCCCGTCGAGTCCTCCCAGTCTGGGCCCACAGTACTCTTGGCGCTCGCCGTCGCGGTACCGCCATGGAACCGACGCTGACCCAGGACGACGAGGGCAAGCGCGTGGTCGGACCGGACGGCGAACTGCTCGGGGTCGTACGGAAGGTCGATCAGGGAGTCGCGCACGTCGATCCCGACGCGGGCGACTACGACCGCGTGAAGCGGTACCTCGACTGGGGCGACGAGGACGCCGCCGACTACACGTTTCAGGAGGCCGCGATCGAAGAGAGCACCGCCGAGGAGATCGTGTTGCAGGCCGGGTAACCCGGCTCAGAACAGGAACAGCGCCGCGAGCGCGAGCCCGAAGCAGGGGACGCCGGCCGCGAGGAACCCAGACAGGCTCCACTCTTTGACCGTGTTGCCGTCGAGGGGGCCGAACGGGATCATGTTGAACCCCGCCAGCAGGAAGTTGACCGCGACCCCGAGCCGGCCGAGTTCGACGGCGAACGCCCCGACGAGGGGTCCGGCGAACAGCACCGGGACGAACAGCAGGCCGAGCGCCACGTTGGTCAGCGGCCCGGCGAGCGCGATGAGGCCGTTCTCCCGGCGGGTCGCCCGACCGCGGTGGTAGACCGCGCCGGGCGCGGCGAACAGAAAGCCCGCGAGCCCGCCGGCGACCGCGAGAAACAGCATGCCGTAGTCGGCCCGGAACTCCGCGACCTGCCCGAATCGGATCGCGGTGACCTTGTGGGCGAGTTCGTGGAGCAGAAAGCCAACTCCCGCCGTAACGAGGCTCAACACGAGCGCGCCCGCCATCGCCGAGGGCGCTCGGACGATGCCGGGTCCCTCGAAGAAGAACGTGAACGCCAGCCCTAACGCGGCCCACGCCACGAGCAGGTCGCGCACTTCCCGGCCGCTGAATCGGATGTTCATGTGAACGTCCGGACGATCAGGTCGGCGCTGTTTCGCGCGCCCTCGACCATCAGCTGGGTCACTTCGGCCATCCCGCCGACCTGCGTGCTCAGCATCGGCAACACCACCAGCGGGAACAGGACGGTCGCGATCATGCTCCCGACGTTGGTCATCGCCACGATGGCGATCAGCCGGAACAGCGGGACGTCGAGCATCTGGCCCAGCAGGTCGCGGATCGGCGTCTGCTCGTCGCTCATGAGCTCGTTGAGCGTCGCGATGTCCCCGACGTTGACCGAGAGGTGTCTGAGTTCGACGTAGCCGGCGAACCACCCCGGCGCGAGCAGGGGGTTGATGCTGGTCAGCCACGCCACCGCGCCGCCGACGCCCGCGCTCGACCAGTGGGCGCCGGCGACCTTCGCCAGACTGAACGAGATCACGCCGTTGAACAGGAACCACGCCGCGAACACTTCGAGGAGGAACCCCTGTCGGACGCCGGCCATGAAAAGCAGGACGAAAAACGAGACGAATCCGATCGCCACGAGGTAGCCAAACGCCTTGAACAGCGAGAACCGCCGGCCGGAGGCGGTCCCGACGAGGTCGTCCATCGGCGGGAGCGTCTCGGGGTTCAGGAGGTAGTTCTCGATGCCTTGCTGGTGGCCCGCCCCGACCACCGCGACCACCTCGTGGCCCGCCTCCCGGAGCGCCACGAGACGGTGGGCGATGAAGGCGTCGCGTTCGTCGATGAGCGCCTCGGCGCCGCCCGGCGAGAACTGGCGGAACTCCTCCATCATCGCGGTCACCACGTCGCCGTCGGTGAGCTCCTCGACGTCGAACTCCTCGGCCTCCTCGCCCCCGCCGAACCCGATCATCGCGAGACACAGCTCCCACACCATCCGGAGCTTCTCGGTGAACGACAGCCGGGCCCAGAACCGCTGGATGGTGGTCTGGATGTCACGGTCGACCAGCGCCACTTCGCTTCCGACGCGCTCGGCGGCCTCGATCGCCGCCTCCATGTCCGCGCCGGGCTCGATGTCGAACTGGTCGCCCATCCGAGTCTGGACGTACGACAGCATCCAGTAGGCGATGAACTGGAAGACGGTGTTGCCGCCGAGCAGGTCGGAGGGTTCGATGTCGTCGGCGACTTCCCCCTGCATCTGGCGGTAGCGGCCCTCGTCGAGTTCGACCGCGACCACGTCGGGGCGGTCGGTCTCGACGACCTCCCGGACCTCCGCGACGCTGTCGGCGGAGACGTGGGCGGTCCCGACCACGCGGACCGAGCCCTCGCCGCCGCCGTCGCCCAACTCGGCTGTGTCGGTCATCGTTCGCGTTACACGCCGTCCGTTTTTACCGTTGTCGGTGACGGGAACGCGACGACGCGGGGCCGACCGCGGTCAGACGTCCTCGTCGGCCAGAAACTCGCGGAGCGCGTCGTTGAACGCCGCGGGTCGTTCCAGCATGGCGAGGTGAGCGGCGTCGTCGATCTCGCGGTACCGGCCGTCGGGGATCTCGGCCGCGAGTCGCTCGTGGTACTCCGGCGGGGTCAGCTTGTCGTGCTCGCCGACGACCGCGAGCGCCGGCACCGCGATGTCGCCGAGTCGGTCCCGGACGTCGAACTCGTGGCAGGTCAGGAAGTCCCGGGCGGTGACTCGACGGCCGACCCCGTGCATCGCCGCCGTCGAGAGATCGACGTACTCCGAGTCGGCGTCGTGGAACAGTCGGTCCTCGCCGTGGAGGAACTCGACCGCGCGCTCGAAGTCCGAGTCGAGCCACTCGAGCAGGTCCGAGAGGACCGGGAGCTTCGCGCCGGTGCCCGCGAGCGCTAACGCGGCGAGGTCGTGGTCGCGCCCGATCGCGTACTGGAGCGCCACCGCACCGCCAAGCGAGTTGCCGACCAGCGCCGCCGGGCCGACCGCGTCGGCGACCGCGGCCACGTCGTCGACGTAGGCCGAGAGCGTCTCCCACCCGGCGTCGGCGTCGAAGTCCTCGGACTCGCCGTGGCCCCCGAGGTCGAGGGCGGCGATCGGGCGCTCGCCCGAGAGCCGGGCGAGTTGGCCCTTCCAGACCTCGTGGGTCCCGCCCGAGCCGTGGACCAAGAGGAGCGGCGAGCCGTCGCCGCCGCGGTCCGCGACCCGGTAGCCGGTCGTCCGCCCGTGGTGGGTGACGTGTTGCATGCGTTTGCGTTCGCGTGCGGAGGACAAAAACCTCCGGTCGGAGTCGCGCCGGAACCGCAATTCGAGGATTGTTCGGGCGGACCGGCGCCTTACTGCGATTCGTCGGAGAAACATTTATATATTAGTGGCACTAACCTTGAGTTAGGAATCAAGATGTCACTGAAACGTATCTCGGAACGGGAGGACGTGTTCGCCCGCCACTACCAGTACGGCGACGAGGCGGTGCTGGCGGTCGACCTCGGCGTCGACGGAGACGCCGCAGTCGACGTGCTCGACGACGTGGCCATCGTCGTCGTGGACGACGACGAGGCGTCCGGGCAGTTCGAATTCGACCTCCCCGACAGCGGGGCGGAAGTGTTTATCACCAACGGCGTCCTCAGTATCGAGGTGGAACAATGAAGCTCACTGTAAAGCCGCTGAAGCAGAAAGACGCCGGCCGCGGGCTCGCGGCCGTCGATCGGCGCTCGATGCAGGAGCTCGGCGTCGAGAACGGCGACTACGTGGTCATCGAGGGCCGCGGGCAGGGCCGGGCGGTCGCCCGGGTCTGGCCCGGCTACCCCGAAGACGAGGGTCGCGGCGTCGTCCGGATCGACGGCCAGCTCCGCCAAGAGGCTGGCGTCGGTATCGACGACAAGGTCACGATCGAACCCGCCGACGTGAAGCCGGCCAACTCGGTCACCATCGCGCTCCCGCAGAACCTCCAGATCCGCGGGAACATCGCGCCCCACATCCGCGACAAGCTGAGCGGACAGGCCATCACGCAGGGCCAGAACGTCCCGTTCGGCTTCGGGCTGATGGGGATGGGATCGGGCCAGTCGATTCCCCTGAAGGTCGCGAACACCGACCCAGAGGGGACGGTCGTCGTGACCGACTCGACGGAGATCAACGTCAGCGAACGTCCCGCCGAGGAGGTCGGGGCGGCCGGGGGCGCCGGCGGGGAGGGCACCCCGAGCGTGACCTACGAGGACATCGGCGGCCTCGAGGGCGAGCTCGAACAGGTCCGGGAGATGATCGAGCTCCCGATGCGCCATCCCGAGCTGTTCCAGCGGCTCGGCATCGAGCCCCCGAAGGGCGTGGTGCTCCACGGCCCGCCGGGCACGGGCAAGACCCTGATGGCGAAGGCGGTCGCCAACGAGATCGACGCCCACTTCCAGACCATCTCGGGCCCCGAGATCATGAGCAAGTACTACGGGGAGTCCGAGGAGAAGCTCCGCGAGGTGTTCGAGGACGCCGAGGAGAACGCCCCGGCGATCGTGTTCATCGACGAGCTCGACTCCATCGCGCCCAAGCGCGAGGACGCCGGCGGCGACGTCGAGCGCCGCGTGGTCGCCCAGCTCCTGTCGCTGATGGACGGGCTCGAATCCCGCGGCGACGTCACCGTGATCGCGGCGACCAACCGGATCGACGCGGTCGACCCCGCCCTGCGGCGCCCGGGTCGGTTCGACCGCGAGATCGAGATCGGCGTCCCGGACCGGGACGGCCGGCTCGAGATCATGCAGGTCCACACCCGCGGGATGCCCCTCGCGGAGGGCATCGACCTCGAGGAGTACGCCGACAACACCCACGGCTTCGTCGGCGCCGACCTCGAGAACCTCGCCAAGGAGTCGGCGATGAACGCGCTCCGGCGGATCCGGCCGGAGATCGACCTCGAATCCGACGAGATCTCCGCCGACGTGCTCGACTCGCTCCAGGTCACCGAGCGCGACTTCAAGGAGGCGCTGAAGGGCATCGAGCCCTCCGCGCTCCGCGAGGTGTTCGTCGAGGTCCCCGACGTCTCGTGGGATCAGGTCGGCGGTCTAGAAGACACCAAAGAGCGCCTCCGCGAGACCATCCAGTGGCCCCTCGAGTACCCCGAAGTGTTCGAAGAACTCGACATGCAGGCCGCCAAGGGCGTGCTGATGTACGGCCCGCCGGGCACGGGCAAGACCCTGATGGCGAAGGCCGTCGCCAACGAGGCCGACAGCAACTTCATCTCGATCAAGGGCCCCGAACTCCTCAGCAAGTGGGTCGGCGAGTCCGAGAAGGGCGTCCGCGAGGTGTTCAGCAAGGCCCGGGAGAACGCCCCGACCGTGGTGTTCTTCGACGAGATCGACTCGATCGCCACCGAGCGCGGCTCCGGACAGGGCGGGGGCTCGCAGGTCGGCGAACGCGTGGTCTCCCAGCTCCTGACGGAGCTCGACGGCCTCGAAGAGCTCGAAGACGTGGTCGTGATCGCGACCTCGAACCGGCCGGACCTGATCGACTCGGCGCTGTTGCGCCCGGGTCGGCTCGATCGGCACGTCCACGTCCCGGTGCCCGACGAGGACGCCCGGAAGGCGATCTTCGAGGTCCACACCCGCGAGAAGCCGGTGGCCGACGACGTCGACCTCGATCGGCTCGCGGCCGAGACCGAGGGCTACGTCGGCGCCGACATCGAGGCGGTCGCCCGCGAGGCCTCGATGGCCGCGTCCCGGGAGTTCATCCACAGCGTCGATCCCGAGGACATCGGCGACAGCGTCGGGAACGTCCGGGTCAGCAAGGAACACTTCGAGCAGGCGCTCACCGAGGTCACCCCGAGCGTGACCGAGGAGACCAAAGAGCGCTACGAGGAAATCGAAGAGCAGTTCGACACCGCCGAACCCGAAACCGAACAGGACCAGCTGGGTCGGACGTTCCAATGAAACGTTTCCAGCGGTCGGGCGCATAAACGCGCCCTCCCTTGGAAAACTTTCATGAAAAACACGTTGTCACCCCCTCAGTCACGCGCCTCCGGCGCGTGACTTCGAGGGCTCCTTGGTCCGCGCTCACTCCGTTCGCTCGCGGCGGATTACGGTGTACGACGGCAGGAAGCATCGCCGAGCGCTACCAGTAGCTAGTAGTATGGCTCTGTTGAAATCCTATTCTTCAGATATACCTTCGCCTGAAACGGCTTGTTGATCCGACCTGTATCAGCATACGATTTTATACGCTACTGTTCAAGCAACATCACGGCGATGGCGCTACAATCATACTACCAGTTTGAAGCGTGGGTCGAAGATCTCCCCCGACTAAAATTTGCCATCGCAGTTGGTATTGCGAGCTTCTTCGGGGTATTCGCTGGGAGTCTGCTGTTTCAGGGAGTGACCGCCATCCACGCAGTGATGATGGGAGTTACGACGGTAATCGTCTACTATATGTTTGACCCACGATAGACGACCCTCTGTACTGAGCAATTGGGGTGTAAAACTATCAAATGATGGGAATTTCAACAAAGACAGTAGTATGTACTTAGTATTCTGAAGTGGTCGGATCATCGGCGGCCAAGGGGCAGTTCTCATCGGCCGGCTATTTCAGGTAGAGCTGTCTCTGAAGATAGGAATCCAACAAAGCCTCTAAATTCAAAGGCGGGGCTGTCTTGCCTTGTTTGGTAAATTCGAAACGCGAACGTACCACGCCGCTTCTATCATATTCGAGATGTCTTTGCGGTGGTCGTGCCGAATACGGAGAATTTGTCCGGCACAGAGTTGAAGAAAAACCCTGCCTGACGGTTTGCAACCGGATTGAAATCGAGAGTCGTCCGAGGGCTTCGTTCCGGTTCGAGACTCGCGGATGATGATGTCACGCACAACAGTGAGTCCACGCTCTGTACTTCCCAACTGCTACTCTGAGAACGATCGGATAGGACGTATGGGTGCTAGATCGTCTGAGTTGCACGATAGACGCCGAGCGACGCGAGGCGTTTCCATCGACGTTTTTGGCGGGGTTCGAGCGAGCGTGGCGAGCGAGGACCCCGCTAAAAAACGTCGGTGAGTCGCTCTGCCGCGCCGCGCTCGACCAGCGGCCCCGCGTTTTCCTCGGGCAGGGTCACCACGTCCTCGCTGGCGAGCTCGTAGGTGCGCTCGTCGACGCCGAAGATCTCGCCCACGTCGCGGGTGATGCGGACGGTGGTGCGGTCGTCGAGCCCCTCGGTGGGGTCCGTGGAGTCGTCGGGGTCGCTGTCGGCCTCCTGTCGGTCGTCGAGCGCGTCCACCTCCGGGCCGTCGGGCGCGCCCGCGACCGCGGCCGCCTCGTCGGGGGCCGGTCGCGGGTCGTCACCGTCGGAGTCGTCGGTCGGCGCCGCGCTCGGCGGCTCGTCGTCGACCGGCGAGCCCCCGCCCATCAGGTCCGCGGCGCTCACGTCCGTTTCGGTGTCGGCGTCGTCGGGCTCGGCGGGGTCGCTGTGAGGGGTCGAGTCGGTGACCGGCGAGGCGTCGGCGTCCGCCGAGGCCCGTGCGGCGTCGCTCTCGCCCGCGAGGATGTCGAGCACCTCGGCCTTGTTGGCCTCGATCTCCTCGACCAGCGACGTGAACAGCTCTTGCTCCTCGGCGGTCAGCCCCTCCTCGTCGGCGGGCATCCCCGCGGCGGCGAGGCTCGCGCGCTTGACTACCTTCCCGACCCGGCGCTCGTAGACCGCTTCGACGACGTCCTCGGCGGTGTGGATCTCGTCGGTGAGGCGGTTGACCTCCGGGTCGTCGAACTGGCTCTCGGCGCGCTCGGCGGCCCGCTCGCGTTCGGCCTTGAGGTCGGCGATGTACTCGCCGACCTCGGCGTAGAACGACTCGCGCAGGTGCTGGAGGCTGTCTTTCGAACGCTCTTTGTTCTGTACCGTGCGGAGTTCGTCCAGATTCATTCTCGACCCTTCTCGGCCCGGCCGCGCGCCATCAGGAACACGGCCACGTATTCGGGGACCGATACCTCTCCCGCCGGGAGCCTAAAGCTTTCGCCGTCGAGTTCGACCGTACCGGGGTCGGTGACCTCGACGGTCACGTCGTGGCCCACGAACGTCTCCGGGATGGGATCGACCAGCGGGTCGAACGCCTCGACCTCCTCGCGGGGGATGGGCGTCACTTCGAACCCGGTCCCGCCGTGGAGGCTCCCCGGCAGTCGGATCAGCCGCCGGACGTCGGTCGTCACCGGCTCGTCGATCGCGGCCGACTCGTCGGCGACGACCTCGCCGGTCATCACCTTCGCGAGCTGACGGATGCCGGGGCCGCCCCGCTCGATGTTGCCGCTCGCCAGCTTCTCGTAGTCCTCAGAGACCGCCCCGAGGATGGTCTTCGCCCGGCCCTCGCCGATCCGGTCGAACTCCCGGAGCCGGTCGAGCGCCGCCTCCTCGTCCATCGCGAGCAGGTCGTCGGCGAGGCCGAGCAGTCGCCGGTGGACCCGCCGGCCCCACCCGCCGTCGGTCTTGAGGACCCTCCGGGTCGCGGTGCCGCCCATCTCCGTGCGCTGGATCGCGTCGAGGTCGACGCCCTCGCCCCGGACGTAGTCGACGATCTCCCGGCGCCGATCGCGGTCGAGGTCGCGGACGCCCTCGTCGCGGACGTGGGCGTGGTATCCCCGACCGCCCGAGAAGACGACCGTGACGTCTTCGAAGCCGAGGTCGGCTTCCAGCAGGTCCAGCAGAGCCAGTAGCTCGTCCTTTCCGGCCGCGAGCATCTCGCCGTAGCCGTCCCGCTGGGGGTCGACCCCCGGGAGGTGGTCGGCGTCGATGTCGAACACGAGGTCCGACCCGCGCCACCCCTTGTCGTCCATCTCGTCGGCGCCCGGGTCGTCGTAGCGCCCGGCCGAGAAGTAGACGTGGCGCGGGCGCTCACGCCGGAGGAAGTCCGAGAGCTCCCCGAGCTCCAGCAGCGACTGGTGGCGGACCATCGTGGTCGGCCCGGTGGTCCACGGGATGTACCCCCACTCGCGGGCCTGCGGGGCGGGCGGCACCGACACCTCGGCGCGGCGGTAGTGGTCGCGAAACCGGCCTCGGAGGTACGCTCGGGTGCGCTCTTCCATCGGCTACGAGTGAGGCAAGCCGACGATTAAAGGCTTGTTCTTTCGGGGCCGAGGCCCGGCGGTCAGCCCCGCACGAACTCCGAGAGCTTCTCGGTCAGCCCGCCGCTCCGGCCGAGTTTCAGGTAGTAGGCGTCGCCGCCGTCCTCGTAGTAGTTGTCGATGCGGCGCTCGACCTCGAACCCCAGATGCTCGTAGAACCCGAGCGCGTTCTGGTTCGACGCGCGGGCGTGGCAGGTGACCGTGTCGTGGTTCTCGGCGACCCGACCGACCAGTCGCTTGCCGACGCCTTCGCCTCTGGACTCGGGTGCGACCGCCAGAAAGAGGATGTAACCGTCCCGCCGGACCGCCGCGAACCCCATCAGGCGCTCGTCGTCGCCCTCCCGAGAGACCACCAGATGGACCGTCGAGCGCCGGTAGGCGTCCACGAAGAACCCCCGGCGCTGTTTGAGCACGTCTTCGCCGTCCCGGATGCGCTCTTTGAGCTGCCACGCCTCCTCGACGTAGCTCTCGTCGCCGGGACGGGCGATTTCGATATCGACGTTGACGCTCACTAGCTCCGGGTATGTTCGTGGTCAATATAATTCCACCGCCCGCGACCGACCCGGACGCGGCCGAGACGAATGGCGAACGACTTTGCCCGCCCGGTCCGTCGCTCGGGGTATGAGCTACCGACTCCGCGATCACACCGCGGACGTGGCGGTCGAGGCGACCGGCGAGTCGCTCGGGGCGGTCTTCGCCGCCGCCGGCGACGGCCTCGCGGCCGCGATGTGTGAGGCGCCGCCCGCGACCGGCGACCGGTTCGAGCTGTCGGTCCGCGCCGAGTCCCGCGAGGCGCTCCTGTTCGACTACCTCGACGAACTCATCTACCAGCGCGACGTCCGGGCCGTCCTGCCCGTCGACAACGAGGTAACGGTCCGGGCGGCCGACGGGGAGTGGGTCGCCGACGCGAGCGCTCGCGGCGTCCCGCTCTCGGCGGTCTCGGCCCGCGAGGTCAAGGCCGTCACGTACTCGGAGATGGAACTGGCCGAGACCGACGGGGGCTGGCGCGCGTACGTCGTCTTCGACGTGTGAGCCGGCCGGTCCGCGCCGACGGGGGCCTCTGACCCCGACCGATATCGTCCGGTCGCTCGCGACCGGGTGGGCCCGACTCGTCGGCGCGCGAGACCGATGGCGAAACGTATTCCGGCCCGACGACTAACTGAGGAGTATGACCACCTACGACGCCGGCGACGTGACGCTCCACAAGGTTCGGGAGTTCGTCTGGGAGATCCCCGCGACGGGCGAGATGGGCGTTCCGGCCCGCGTGCTCGCCAGCGAGTCCCTGCTCGATGAGATCTCCGAGGACAAGACGCTCGAACAGCTCCGAAACGCCACCCACCTGCCGGGCGTGCGAAACCACGCCATCTGCATGCCCGACGGCCATCAGGGGTACGGCTTCCCGGTCGGCGGCGTGGCGGGCATCGACGCCGAGGAGGGGTGTATCTCGCCGGGCGCGATCGGCTACGACATCAACTGCGGCGTCCGGATGGTGCGGACCGACCTCACCTACGACGACCTGCGGGGCCGCGAGGAAGAACTCGTCGACGCCCTGTTCGCGAACGTCCCGTCCGGGCTCGGCGGCGGCGGCATCGTCGAGGGCGACATCGACACCGTCGAGGCGGTCCTCGACCGCGGGCTGGACTGGGCGCTCGAAGAGGGCTACGCCGTCCGCGAGGACCTCGCCCACTGCGAGGACGAGGGCGTCCGGTACGACAGCGATCCCGCGAAGGTACCCCAGAAGGCCAAAGACCGCGGGAAGAACCAGCTCGGCAGTCTCGGGTCGGGCAACCACTTCCTCGAAGTCCAGCGCGTGACCGACACCTATCTCGACGGGGTGGCCGACGCCTACGGCCTCGAAGAGGGTCAGATCGTGGTCCTGATCCACTGCGGGAGCCGGGGGCTCGGCCATCAGGTCTGTACCGAGTACCTCCGGGACATCGAGAAGGCCCACGCCGGCCTGCTGTCGCGGCTCCCCGACAAGGAACTGGCGGCCGCGCCCGCCGGGAGCCAGCTCGCCGAGGACTACTACGGCGCGATGTGCGCGGCGATCAACTTCGCGTGGGTGAACCGCCAGCTCATCACCCACCGGACCCGGCAGGTGTTCGAGAAGGTCTTTGACGCCGACTGGGAGACGCTGGGGATGGATCTGCTGTACGACGTGGCCCACAACATCGCCAAGAAGGAGACCCACACCGTCGAGATCGGGTCGGACGGCCGTCCGGCGTCGGGCGGCGACGCCACCGACACCGAGGAGCGGGAACTCTACGTCCACCGGAAGGGCGCGACTCGGGCGTTCCCCGCGGGCCACCCCGAGGTGCCGAAGGCCTACCGCGACGTGGGCCAGCCTATCATCATCCCCGGAAGCATGGGTGCGGGCAGTTACGTCCTCCGGGGCGGCGAGGAGTCGATGGACCGCACGTTCGGCTCGACCGCCCACGGCGCGGGCCGAACTATGAGCCGGACGCAGGCCAAACAGGACTACTGGGGCGGCGACGTACAGGACGACCTCGAACAGGAACACATCTACGTCAAGGCCCAGAGCGGCGCGACGGTCGCCGAGGAGGCGCCCGGTGTCTACAAGGACGTCGACGAAGTCGTCCGGGTGTCGGACGCGCTTGGCATCGGCGACAAGGTCGCACGGACCTTCCCGGTGTGTAACATCAAGGGGTGACCGGCTACTCGGAGACTTTCATGAACGTGGCGTGACCGTCCTGAAAGAGACAGATCCGGTAGCCCTCGTAGGTGAACGTCAGTTCGGCCTGCGCCTCGATGGGCGGCGGGTTCGAAAAGAGGTGTTCGACGAGGTGGTCGATGGTGTCGTACAGCGCCGAGATGTCGGTCGGTTCGCGCCCTTCGAGGTCGGCGATGATCTCTGCGACTTCGATCTCGGCGGCCTCCTCGGACGCCGGTCGTTCGCCCTCGAACAGCTCGCGGTGAACGATGGGGTCCTCGGCGTCCGGCGGCGACGTGCCTCCCTCTTCGGTCATAGCACGCGATTCACCGCGAACCACAATAACCGTTTCTCGGCGTGTCAATTGATTTAGCTCGCTCCGGGCGGCGACCCGCCGTCTCGGTCAGGGATCGAAGTCGAAGCGCTGGCCGCTCTCGGAGTCCGAGCCGTCGATCGACGGCGACGGCGGCCGGAACGCCGCGGCCCGGCGGGGGTCGAGTTCCTCGCCGTCCTCGAACTTGACGAAGCTCAGGTAGTACACCCCGCCACACCCCTCGCCGTTCGTCTCGGGACCGCCACAGACGATCTCGACGCCGTCCGCGTCCTCGAAGTCCTCGTACGCGCCGGCGTACTCCCAGCCCTCTAACGGTTCGGGCGTCACGCACTTGTCGGCGAGGTACGCGTCGCGTTCGAGGGCACAGAGGGCCCCGCATCGCGGACAGTAGTACCGGACATCTGGCATCGAGCGGACGTAGGGGCGGCGACTACTTAACGTGGCGGCCATCGCGGTCGGTCCGGGCCGTGACGAGCAGTCCCGGAAAGCCTATCCTCCCGAGGGGAGACGTACGAGATATGATAGACGAGACGGTCGAGGAGATCCGCGAGATGCAGACCCACAGCTCCTCCGTCGTCGCCGTGAAGGCCGCCCGCGCGCTCGAAGAGCTCTGTGATCGGGAGTTCGCGTCGGCCGAGGAGTTCGAGCGCGCGCTCGAACGCAACTCCTCGGCGCTCCGGCGTGCGAACCCCTCTCACGCCTCGCTGGTGACGACCCAGCGCGCCATCGTCTCGATGGTCGGCGACGGCGCCGAGTCGGTCGACGCCGCGAAGCGCCGGCTCCGGGACGCGATCGAGGACGTGGTCGAGCAGGTCGAGACCGCGAAGCGCCGGGCCGCCGGCAACGCCGTCGAGTACGTCGAGGACGGGATGACGATCCTGACCCACGACTACTCTTCGACCGTGCTGGAGTCGATCGAGCGCGCGGTCGCCGACGGCGCGTACCTCGACGTCTACGTCACCGAGGCCCGACCCCGGTATCTGGGTCGCAAGACTGCTCGCGTCCTCGGGGAGTACGACCGGGTCGACACCCATCTCGTCGTCGACGGGGCCTGTGGCCACTACCTGCCCGAGTGCGATCGGGTGTTTCTCGGGATGGACTGCATCGTCGACGACACCCTCTACAACCGGATCGGGACGTTCCCGCTGGTCGCGACCGCCGCCGAGGTCGACGTGCCGGTGACGGTCGTCGGGTCGTCGGCGAAGCTGGTCGGCGAGGGGTTCCGGTTCGAGAACGACTTCCGGTCGCCAAGCGAGGTCCTCTTAGAGCCCGCGGAGGGCTTCGACGTCGAGAACCCCGCCTACGACGCGACTCCGACCGACCTGCTCGATTCGGTCGTGACCGACGAGGGCGTCCGGGAGTTCTGACTCACCGACCGGCGTCGACGTCGACCCACTCGCCGCGCTCGTGGCTCTCCTCGATCGCGGCCAGCGTCCGCTGGACCGCGAGGCCGTCGGCGAAGTTCGGGCGGTACGCGTCGGCGGCCTCGTCGCTCCGCGAGGTCCCCGACGCCGCGCTCGCGACCGCCGAGAGGAACGCGTAGTTCTCGTGGACGAAGGTGTGTTCCCACCCCAGGACGTGGCCCGGCGGCCACCAGTGGTCGAGGTAGGGGTCCTCGGCGTCCGTTATCAGAATGGTTTCGTACCCCCGAGCCCCGTCGCGCAGGACTTCGAGTTCGTTCAGCCGTTCGAGCGAGAACCGCAGGCTCCCCTCCGAGCCGTGGACCTCGACGGTGTGGTCGTTCTTGTGGCCCTCGGCGACCCGCGAGGCCTCGAACGTCGCCATCGCGCCGCCGTCGAGTTCGGCCTGCGCGGAGTAGGCGTCGTCGACCGTGACCGATCGGGTCTCGTCGGGTCCGGCGTCCTCGTCCTCGACCGGACGCTCGTCGACGAACGTCCGGAGGTGGCCCGAGACGCGCTCGACGTCGCCGACCAGAAACCGCGCGAGATCGACGGTGTGGGCGCCCAGATCACCGAGCGCGCCGCTCCCCGCGAGCTCCTCGTCGTTGCGCCACGACCACGGCGCCTCGGGGTCGGCGAGCCAGTCCTGGAGGTATCGTCCCCGGAAGTGTCTGATCTCGCCGAGTTCGCCGTCTTCGATCAGGTTCTTCGCGTACCGGAGCGCCGGGACGAACCGGTAGTTGAACGCGGCGGCGGTCGGCACCTCCGCGTCGGCCGCGGCCGCCGCCATCCGCTCGGCGCCGTCGAGGTCGTTCGCGAGGGGTTTCTCGCAGAGCACCGGAGTGGCGGCCTCCAGCGCCGCGATAGAGGGCTCGGCGTGGACGTGGTTCGGCCCGAGGTTGTAGAAGGCATCGACCTCCCCGACCACCTCGCGCCAGTCGGTCGCGGTGCGCTCGAAGCCGAGCCGATCGGCGGCCGCCCGCAGGGCCGACTCGTCGCGGCCGATCAGGACGCCCCGCACGACGTCCGGGGCGTCCGGGAAGAACATCGGGAGCCGCGCCAGCGCGTTCGCGTGGGCCTTCCCCATGAACCGGTAGCCGAGAACTCCGACGGTGAGGGTCATGGCCCCGCGTACGCCGGCGGTCGGGTTAGTTGTTGGTGGCCGCCGCCGGTCGCTACTCGTCGGCCCGCGCTTCCATCGCGTCGGCGATCCGCTCGACGGCGACGACGAACCGCACCGCGAGTCCGAACGATCGCCACGCGAGGTACGCCCCGAACAGCCACGCGACGACGGTCACCCCGGCGAGCGGTCGCGCCGCGATGAGGAGGCTATAGAGCACTGCGACGAGGCCCACGACCGCCAGCGCGAGTTCGAGCGCCCGCCCGTCCCGATCTCTGTCTGACATGATCGGGGCGTCGTAAGGCGCCGAGGAGTAGCTTTCGATTCGAGGGATCGGCAACCACCGATCCCCGAGCCCGTGTCGGCGCCGGCGCCGAAACCCGTAGCGTTTTGACGCTCGCCCGACACGCGATTGGTATGGCACCCGACTTCTCGTCGCTCTCGGACGCGCTCGCGGACGCGGGCGCCGGCGGCTACCTGCTCGACGCCGACTCGGACGAGGCCGACCAGCTGTACCTCTCGGGGTTCGACGCTCCCGACCCGTTCGTCACGCTGTACACGCCCGAAGAGACCGCACTGCTCGTCTCGGGGCTTGAGTACGGCCGCGCGAGGACCGAGAGCCGGGCCGACGAGGTGGCTCGGCTCGCGGACTACGACTACCCGGCGCTCGTGGACGAGCACGGTCGAGCCGGGGCGAAACACCGCGCGGTCGCGGCTTTCCTCGCCGATCGCGGGGTCGAGTCGGTCGCGGCGCCCGAGCGGTTCCCGCTCGGCACCGCCGACGACCTCCGCGAAGTGGGGATCGAGGTGACGGTGCTCGACACCGACGTGGTGACCGAGATCCGCGCGACCAAGACCGACGCGGAGGTCGAGAACGTCCACGACGCCCAGCGAGCCAACGAGGCCGCGATGGCGGCCGCCGAGGAACTGCTGGCCTCGGCGACCGTCGAGGACGGCCTGCTGTACCGCGACGGCGAGGCGCTCACGAGCGAGCGCGTCAAAGAGGAGATCGAGGTCACGCTCCTGCGCCACGGCTGTGCGCTCGACGAGACCATCGTCGCGGGCGGGGCGGACGGCGCGGACCCCCACGACCGGGGGAGCGGACCGCTCGAAGCCGGCGAGCCGATCGTGATCGACATCTTCCCGCGGGACAAGGCGACCAAGTACCACGGCGACATGACCCGGACGTTCGTCGTCGGCGAGCCCAGCGAGGCGGTGTGGCGGCGCTTCGAGGACACCCGCGAGGCGTTCGAGGCCGCCCTCGACGCGCTCGAACCCGGCGCGACCGGCGCGGCGGTCCACGACGCGGTCTGTGACGTCTTCGAGGCGAAGGGCTACGACACTCTCCGGAGCGACCCGTCGGCCGAGACCGGATTCATCCACAGCACCGGCCACGGCATCGGGCTCGACGTCCACGAGGAGCCGCGGATCGGGCCCGAGGGCGGCGAACTCCGGCCGGGTCACGTCGTCACCATCGAGCCGGGACTGTACGACCCGGCCGTCGGCGGCGTCCGGATCGAGGACCTCGCGGTCGTGACCGAGGACGGCTACGAGAACCTGACCGACTACCCGATCCGTCTGCGACCCGAGTGAGCGACGGGCCGCGCGACGAGACCCGGGGACTTATCACGTTTCTGTCTAACGCATATTCAAAATCGAGTACCGACCATGCGTGACTCCGAAGACCCCGTCCGGGTGTTACACGTCGACGACGACGCCGATTTCGCCGCGCTCGTCGCGCGGTTTCTGGAGCGCGAAGACGAGTGTCTCTCCGTCGTCACCGAACCCGACGCCGCCGCCGGCCTCGATCGGCTCGGTGACACCGACGTCGACTGCATCGTCTCGGACTACGACATGCCGGGCCGGAACGGCATCGAGTTCCTCGAAGCCGTCCGCGAACGTGACCCGGACGTCCCGTTCGTGCTGTTCACGGGCAAGGGGAGCGAGGAGATCGCCTCCGAGGCCATCTCCGCGGGGGTGACCGACTACCTCCAGAAGGAGACCGGGACCGACCAGTACGCGATCCTCGCCAACCGGATCCGGAACGCCGTCGACCGCACCCGGGCCGAGCGCGAGCGCCGGCGTCACCTCGACGCCATCGAGACCGCCCGGGAGGGAATCAGCATCCTCGACGACGACGGGCGGTTCACCTACGTCAATCAGGCGTACGCCGACCTGTACGGCTACGAGCCCGACGAGCTGATCGGCGAGCACTGGGACCTGCTGTACGTCGAGGACGACGTTGACGCCGCCAGAGACGATATCCTCCCGGCGGTCGAAGCGGACGGCTACTGGCACGGCACCACGACAGGGCTCCGGGCCGACGGGACCACGTTCGTCGAGGACCACGCGCTCGCGGCGACCGCGAACGGGAAGCTCGTCTGTACCGTTCGGGACGTCACCGAGAACGCCCAGCGCAAGCGGGCGATCGAGAAGCTCCACTCGACCGCCCAGATCTTCATGACGGCCGAGACGGAGGCCGACGTGGGCGAGGTCGCGGTCGAGGCCGTCCGGGACATCCTCGATATGCGGGCGAACGCGGTCCACATCTACGACGAGGAGACGGGCCGGCTGATGCCGGTCGCGTGGTCGGAGACCGCGAACGAACTCACCGGCGGCGAGTCGATGCCGGCGCTCGACCCCGACGACAGCATCGCCGGAGAGGTCTTCGAGTCGGGCGAGCCCCGGGTCTACGACGACGTTTCGACCGCGCCCGGCCGCGCCGCCGACTCGACCCGGGTCAGAAGCGAGATCATCCTGCCGCTCGGCGACCGCGGCGTCCTGATAATCGGGACGTGCGAAGTCGGCGCGTTCGACGAGACCGACGTGTCGCTCGCTCGGATCGTCGCGGTCCACGCGACGACGGCGCTCGACAGCATCGAGCGCGCCCGCGAACTCCGCGAAGAGCGGGCCTTCATCGATCAGGCGCTCGACACGATCGACGACCTTTACTACGTCGTCGGGACCGACGGCGGAATGGAGCGGTGGAACGACACCTTCCGGTGTATCTCCGAGTACGACGACGAGACGATCGCGACCATGAACGTCGCCGAGTTCTTCCCACCCGACGAGCGCGACCGGATCCGCGAGGCGTTCGAGGAGGCGGTGGCGACCGGCGAGACGACCGTCGAGGCCGAGATCCGGACCGGCGACGGCGACCGCGTCCCCTACGAGTTCACCGGGTCGTTACTGACCGACGCCGACGGCGAGCCCGCCCGGGTGGTCGGGACCGGCCGGGACGTCTCGGCTCGCAAGGAGCGCGAGCGCCGGCTCAAGGAGAATCGCGCGTTCGCGACCGACCTCCTGACCTGCGAGACGCCCGAGGCGGTCTGCGACCGGACCGTCCGAGCGGCCGAGAGCCTCCTCGAATTCGACGCGGCGGCGGTCTACCTCGCCGAGGACAACGGCCTCTCGCAGGTCGCCGGGTCGGGAACCGTCGGTTCGGACGGCGTCGACGCCGCTCACGCGGGGGTCGAGGCGGCCCGGGAGGCCCACGGGACCGGCGAGTCGGTCCGCGCCGTCGCGGACGACTCCGAGTCGGCCGTCGGCTCGGCGCTCGCGGTTCCAGTCGACGGTCGGGGCGCGCTGGCGCTCGTCTCGGAACGCCCCGACGGCTTCGGGGCGACCGACCTCGAACTCGCCGAGCTACTGGTCAGCCAGACCGAAAAGGCGCTCGGGCGACTCGACCGCGAGCGCGAACTGCGCCGGAAGAACGACCGGCTCGACGAGTTCGCCAGCATCCTCAGCCACGACCTCCGAAACCCGCTCAACGTCGCTCAGGGGCGGCTGGCGATGGCCCGCGAGGAGTGCGACAGCGACCACCTCGACGAGGTCGAGGGCGCCCACGAGCGCATCGAGGAGCTGATCGGGGACCTGCTGGCGATCGCGCAGGCCGGCGAGTCCGCCGTCGAGATGGATGCGGTCGCGCTCGACGCCGCGGTCGAGGAGTGCTGGGGAAACGTCGCGACCCGGGACGCGACGGTCGTCGTCGAGGCCGAACGGTCGATCCGCGCCGACGAGAGTCACCTCGGGCAACTGCTCGAGAACCTCTTCAGGAACGCCGTGGAACACGGGGGTCAGGGAGTGACGATCACCGTCGGCGAACTCCCCGGCGACGCGGGCTTCTACGTCGAGGACGACGGTCGAGGCCTTCCCGGCGAGGAGTCCAGTCAGATCTTCGAGACCGGCTACTCGACCGCAGACGAGGGGACTGGCTTCGGGATGAGCATCGTCGAACAGGTCGCGAGCGCCCACGGGTGGCGGGTCAACGCCACGGAGGGCGACGACGGCGGCGCGCGGTTCGAGATCCTCGGCGTCGAGTTCGTCGCCGAGTAGGGGGGTCAAGGCCGGAACCGGCGGATTCGGCCCCGATCCGCCACAATCGGGAAGTACGCCCTCCTCGAACGGAGGGTATGTTCGGAGAAGAGACCCAGACCGGGGACCGAGAGGACGACGAATCTGACGACGGACGCGGCCTACTCGGCCGACTGCTCCCGTTCGGGGTGGCGTTTCTCGCGGGCTTTCTCGTCGGGCGGCGCCGAGACGGCGGCTCCGGGGAGCTTGCGCCCTCTGGGCCCGACGTCGAGGACGTGACTCGAGAGGCGAAAAACGCCGTCGGGGCCGGCGACGAGGAGAGCGAGGAAGGCGAGGAGGATGAGGAGAGCGAGGAAGGCGAGGAGGATGAGGAGAGCGAGGAAGGCGAGGAGGATGAGGAGAGCGAGGAAGGCGAGGAGACGATCGAGGCCGGTGCGGCGGCCGACGAGATCCCCGAGGAAGTCGAGGCCGTCGAGGCGCCGTCGACTCACGGGATGCCGATGTTCGGGCTCGGCACGTACGACATGGACGACTACGACGAGTGCGTCGAGAGCGTCCGGACCGCCCTCGAAACGGGGTATCGACACGTCGACACCGCGGAGGGCTACCACAACGAGGAGGCGGTGGGCGACGCCATCGCCGAGGCCGACGTCGATCGCGAGGAGCTGTTCGTGGCGACCAAGATCAGCCCCGAGAACCTCGACTACGATCAGGTGCTCACCAACGCCGAGGAGAGCCTCGATCGGCTCGGGCTCGACTACGTCGACCTGCTGTACGTCCACTGGCCGACCGGGGACTACGAGGCCACCGACACGCTCGACGCCTTCGCGGAGCTCCGCGAGGAGGGCCTGATCGAGGAGATCGGCGTGAGCAACTTCACCGTCGAACTGCTCGAGGAGGCGATCGAGGTCTCCGAGGAGCCCATCTTCGCGAACCAGGTCGAGATGCACCCCTTGCTCGCCCAGACCGAGCTTCAGCAGTTCTGCGCGCAGGACGACGCCGACGTGGAACTGGTCGCGTACTCGCCGATCGCGCGCGGGGCGGTCGACGACGTCGAGGTGCTTCAAGAGATCGCCGAGAAACACGAGGCGACCCCCGCGCAGGTCAGCCTCGCGTGGCTCCGCGAGAAGGGCGTGACCGCGATCCCGAAGGCGGCCGGCGAGGACCACATCCGGGAGAACTGGCTGAGCCTCGGCGTCGACCTCGACGACGACGATGTCGAGCGCATCGACGACATCGACCGCGAGGAACGCATCGTGGATCCGGACGCCGCGCCCTGGAACTAAGGGCGTATAAGGTATTTTATCATGAAAGATCATTATCTTTAAGCGGGGTCGCGTCCTCGTCCCGAGCGCAATGGGACGACGCCCACCCCGTCTCGCCCCGTACAGCCCGGATCGACCGGTCCAGAACCCGCTTCGGCTCCAGTCGGGCGGTGACCGATGAGCGCGAACGCCGACGTCGACGCCGGCGTCGACCCCGACGCGCCGGCCGACGCCGACGAGACCGACTCCCGGCAGTTCCGCAGGTCGCCGCCGCGGACGGTCACCGACGCGGCCGGCCGCACCGTCGAGTGCCGCGTAGCGACCGACGGCGACCGCGAGGCGCTGGCGGCGATGTACGACGCGTTCGGGATCGAAGGGCGGGCGCAGGGCATCCCGCCGGCCGACCCCGACCGCCGGCGCGAGTGGCTCGACACCATCTGTGACGGCATCGGCGTCGTCGCGACCCACGGCGGTCGGGCGGTCGGCCACGGCGTCCTGCTCGCCGGCGGGCCGGGCCACGAACTCGCGCTGTTCGTCCACCCCGACTACCGGTCGGCCGGGATCGGAACCGCGCTCCTCCGGGCGCTACTCGGCCGCGGCGAGGCGGCGGGCGTCGAGCGAGTCTGGCTGTCGGTCCGGCGCGGGAACCGGCCGGCGGTCAGCCTCTACCGCCGAGCCGAGTTCTCCGTGACCGAGTCCGGACTCGGCGAACTGGAGATGAGCCGCCCGCTGTAGGAGCGAACTGCTTTTGAGACCGCGGTCGCTATCGGCTACCGATGAACGTACTCGTGGTCGGCGCTGGCGAGATGGGTCGGTGGTTCGGCGAGACGGTGAAAGCCGACGTGGCGTTTGCCGACGCCGACCCCGCGGTCGCGACGGCGGCCGCCGAGGCGGTCGGCGGGCGCGCGGTCGAACTCTCGACCGACGAGCGCTTCGAAGCGGTCTGTCTGGCGGTCCCCATCTCGGCCGCCGAGTCGGCGATCACCGACCACGCCGACCGCGCCGCGTCGGCGATGCTCGACGTGACCGGCGCGATGGCCAGGCCGGTAGCCGCGATGGCCGACCACGCCCCCGACCGCGAACGGGTCAGCCTCCACCCGCTGTTCGGGGCGGCCAACGCCCCCGGGAACGTCGCCGTGGTCGCCGACGCGCCCGGACCCGCGACCGACGCGATCCTCGACGACCTGCGGGCGGCGGGCAACGACCTCGTGGAGACGACGGCCGCGGAGCACGACGAGGCGATGTCGACCGTCCAGTCGAGCGCCCACGCCGCGATCCTGTCGTTCGCGCTCGCGGCCGACGAGGTTCCGGAGGGGCTGACGACGCCCGTCTTCGAGGCGCTCGCGGACGTCGTCGGGCAGGTCGCGGGCAACGACCCCGACGTGTACGCCGAGATCCAATCGACGTTCGAGGGCGCGGACGACGTGGCCGACGCCGCCCGGCGGCTCGCGGACGCCGACGCCGAGGCGTTCGCCGACCTGTATCGCGAAGCGAGCGCGAACGCGACGCCGGAGGGCGACGAATGAACCCCCAACAGCGCGAGCGGATCCGCGAGAACGCCAAGTACCTCCGGAACGTCCGCCCGATCGACCCCGAGGAAGTCTCCGAGTACGTCGACGGCCAGCCCCACCCGGCGGTCGTCCGCCGGACGCTCAGCGAGGAGGCGTTCGATCTCGGCCTCGTCGAGCGCGAGGACGGCATGTTCGAGCCGGTGGGCGAGGACCCCGTCCGGCCGACGTTCCGCGGGGTCGAGGCGTTCCCGGAGTCGGCGGGACGCGACCTCGAAGACCTGCTGGTCGAGCGGTTCGGCCCCGACTGGCACCGCGGGGAGTCGGGCGACCGACTCCGGGAGTCGATCCGCCGGCTCAAAGACGAGTACTTCCGGAACGAGCCGGTCGAGTACGACGAGCACGCGGCGCTCGCGTACGCGATCTACCATCTCCCTGACAACTACGCGGTCGTCCAGTACGTCCTCGACGAGCTCGCCGAGACCGGCCTGCTCGGTCGACGACTCCGGATTCTGGACGTCGGGGCGGGCGTCGGCGGCCCCGCGCTCGGGGTTCGGGATTACCTGCCCGACGACGCGCTGGTCGAGTACCACGCGGTCGAGCCAAGCCCGGCGGCCGACGTTTTCGACCGCCTGCTTGCGGACGCGGGGCGGAACGTCCACCCGACCGTGTTCCGGGAGACCGCCGAGGCGTTCGACCCCGACGGCGACGGCGAGCCCTACGACCTGATCGTGTTCGCCAACGTGCTCAACGAACTCGGCGACCCCGAGGCGGTCGTCGATCGGTATCTCGACGCGCTCGCGGCCGACGGCGCGGTCCTCGCGATCGAGCCCGCCGACCGAGAGACCGCGATCGGACTCCGGACCGTCGAGCGCGCGGTCGCGGACGACGCCGACCGCGCCGCGGTGTACTCGCCGACCCTTCGGCTCTGGCCCGGCGAGCGTCCCACCGACCGCGGGTGGTCGTTCGACGTGAAGCCGGACCTCGACGTGCCGGCGTTCCAGCGCCGACTCGACGAGGCCGGGGGCGCGACCGGCGAGTTCGTCAACGTCGACGTCCAGTTCGCCTACTCGATCCTCCGGCCCGACGGGCGGCGCCGGATCGAGTTCGAGGCCAACTCCGACTGGTCGGCCAAGATGGCCGAGATGGAGCGCCACGTCACCGAGCGCATCGATCTGGTGGCGGTGAAGCTCAGCCGCTCGCTCGCCGAGGGCGACCGCAACCCCCTGTTCAAGATCGGGGACGGCAGTCAGTCGAGCGACCACTTCGCGGTGCTCACCAACGAGACCGCGCTGAACGCCGACCTCCGAACGGCCGACTACGGCGACCTGCTGTCGTTCGAACAGGTACTGGCGCTGTGGAACGACGACGAGGAGGCGTACAACCTCGTGGTCGACGAGGACACCGTCGTCGACCGAATCCCCGCTTAGTAGCGAGTCGTGACCGAGACGTCGCCGGCGTCGGTCGCCTCGACGACGGCGTCGAACGGCGACTTGAGCGTCGCGATCGTCTGCCTGTCGTGGGCGTGGGGGTTCATGTGGAAGTGTGCGAACCCGCCGGCGGCGTCGAACCGGCGAGTCACGACTCGGAGGAACCGGTACAGCGTCGAGCGATCGGCGTACTGCAGGAAGTCGGTGATCGAGTCGAAGCAGACGACCGTCTGGGCGTCCCGATCGGCCCAGTCCTCGATGACGTCGCTCACCGCCATTCCGACCCCCGTGAGGTCGGTCGGGCTCACCGTCCGCACCGACACGTTGTCGGGGTGGGGACGAGAGCGCCGAAGCGTCTCGTCGATCTGGATGATGGCGATCTCGTTGGGGTTTTCGTCGTAGTTCGTTCGGAACTCCCTGATCCAGCGGTCGGCCCGGCCGAACGTGAGTATCAGAACGTTCTCCTCGGCGAGGGTCCGGGTGGCCAGCAGATCGTGGTGGAGATCGCCGTCTTCGGGAGTCAGCGACGGCGCCAGCATGAGGACGTTGCTGGCGTTCGGGATCTCCTCGGAGACCGGCGCGGTCATCGCCGGTCTCCCAGCGCGTCGGCCAGCGCCTCGATGACCTCGTCGGCGTGGGTCTCGCCGTCGACCGAGACGTAGATCCCCTCCCGTTCGTCGACGTACCGGACGATGGTCTGGTCGGTGAGATACACCGCGAAGGCGGTGATGCTTCCGAGGGGCTCGTAGAGGTCCTCGTACATCTCGCGTTCGGCGAAATCGAGCTTATAGTTGAAGTGGAGGCGGTCGGCGAACTCACCCACCTCCTCGGGGTCCCCGTGCTTCTCGACGACGCGTTCGGCGATGAACACCGGGTTGTACGACTCGCCGTCGTACTCGACGAACGCGCGCAGGTCGCCGTCCGCCGCCGCTCGGACCGCCTCGAACCCCGCTCGTGCGTCGAAGTCCGTCAGTCCCGGATCGCCGATAATTTCGTCCATGGATTCGGGTTACGTTGCCGCGTTAAAAGTGTACCCGACAGCGAAACGTCACACGTAGCGGTGTCGCTTGCCGACTCGGCGGTCTTTTAGCCCGACAAGCGACAAGGGCGGGTATGGCAGACAGCTTCCGCTCGTTCGAGGGGCTCCGCGACGCGCTCGCGGACGCCAGCTTCGACCGCCCGCCCGCGATCGTCGCGAACGCCCACGTCACCGGGGTGAGCGTCGCGCGGGCGCTCAAGACCCGCGACGTGCCCGTGATCGCCGTCGACCGCAACGGGAAGGGGGTCGCGCCCTACTCCGACGCGGTCGACTTCGCGGGCCGAGTCACCTACCCGCTGGACGACGAGGACGGCTTCCGCGAGGACGTCGAGGCGCTCGCGGCCGAACTCGACCACGAGCCGGTCGCGTTCGGGTGCATGGACGAGTGGGTCCACGCCCTCTCCCGGAGCGACCCCGACGGCGTCGCGCTCCCGTTCGCCGACCGCGAGACGGTCAACGCGGTGCTCGACAAGGAGTCGCTGTACGGCGTCGCCGAGGACCTCGGGGTCCCGTACCCCGAGACCTACCGAGTCGCCGAGACCGACCCGGCCGAGACCGGCGGCGCGGCCGGGGCCGCCAGCACCCGCGAGAGCGTCCCGGCCGAGACGGCCGCCGACCGGCTCGGTTTCCCACTGGTGGTAAAGCCCGCCCTGAAACGCAAGTTCGAGGAGGCGGTCGGCACCAACGTCGTCGAGGTCGCCGACCGCGCGGAGTTTCTCGACGTGGTCGAGAACGCGGCCGACGCCGGCATCCGGGTGATGGCCCAGGAGAAGGTCCCCGCGGTGCGTGGCGAGGACTGCTCGCTGGCGTCCTACGTCCCCGAGTCGGGCGCTCCGGTGAGCGTCGTCGGCAACGCCCGGGTCCGGTACCCGCTGGGGTACGGCACCTCCTGCGTCGTCCAGCGCGCGGACGCCCCCGAGGTCGAGGAGAACGCGCTCGCCGTCCTAGAGGAGACGGGCTACTACGGCATCAGCGAGGCCGAATTCGTCTACGACGGCGACCGCGAGGAGTACGTTCTGCTCGACGTGAACACCCGGCCGTGGAAGTGGATCTCCCTGCCCGTGCAGGCGGGCGCGAACCTCCCGCTGGCGGCCTACGCCGACGAGGTAGGCGAGTCCTACGAACCCGACGAAATTCGGGACGCGACGTGGGCGTATCTCGCCGACTACCTTCGGCTCCTCGGGAGCGACGAGGGGTTCGCGGACGTGCTGGGCCGCGAGGAGTGGCTCGCGATCGCCTCCGGGGCGTTCGAGTCGCTCGAGGACCTCACGACCGGCGTCTACCGCCCGTCCGACCCGGGACCGGCCTACCAACTGCTCCAGACCGAGTTCGGCACCCAGCAGTACTACTGCGCCTGTTGAATCGCCGCGGGGTCGGGCGTCCGTCCGCCTCTCGGGGGGCGGCGGACGCGGCGACCGTCCCCGGAGCCGCCCCCGAACGTTCAAACCGGAAGCCGCGCCCACCTCCCGTCATGTTAGCCGTCGCCGGCGGTAAGGGCGGATGCGGGAAGACGACCACGACGCTGGGACTCGCGGGCGCGCTCGCCCGCCAGCGCGCGCCGGTGCTCGCGGTCGACGCCGACCGCGAGATGCCCGACCTCCACGCGATGGCCGAGGTGGCCCGCCGGCCCTGTCTCGACGCGGTGGCGGCGGGGTGGCCCGCCGGGCTGGTCGCGGGGGCCGCGAGCGCGCCCGGCGTGCCCGCTGGTGTGAGCGTGCTCCCGGCCGCCGAGACCGGGATCGAGACCCGGCCCGCCGACGCGCCGGGCGCGACCGAGCTCGCGCGGTTGCGAGGCGAATCCTCGACCGTTCTGGTCGACTCGCCGGCGGGCGCCGGCCCCGACGCGGTCGCGCCGCTTCGGGTCGTCGACGCCGCGCTCGTGGTGACGACGCCCGAGCCAGCCTGCCTGCGCGACGCCGCCAAAACCGCGGCGATGGCCCGGGAACTCGATACGCCGATCGCGGGCGCGGTCGTCTCCCGGGCCGGCGAGTCGGGGTCGGACGCCGTCGACCCCCGGGCGCCCCCGGGCGTCGAGGATCTGCTCGACTGCGAGGTGCTTGGCGTCGTTCCGACCGCGGACTGCCGACCCGACGCCGACCCGCTCGACGACGCGGGCGTCCGGGCGGCCCACGACCGGCTCGTGTCAGCGCTCCAGCCCAAATACTTATGATCTGTGCGCGTCGGGCTGAACGTACGTGTCACGCCGGCTCTCGACGGGCATCGACGTGCTGGACCGGAAGCTCGACGGCGGGCTCCCGGCCGGAAGCGTCGTCGCGTTCTCGGCGCCTCCGGCGAGTCAGGCCGAGCTCCTGCTCTACGAGTTCACGTCGTCTCGCCCGACCCTCTACCTCTCGACGGACCGCGACGAGGCGGCCGTGATCGAGACCCTGGAACGGACGCCCGGCCCGACCGGCTCGCCCGACGTGCGCCACGTCCCCGGCGACGCGCCGCTTGACCACTCCCAGCGGCTGTTCCGGCGGCTCTCGGAGGATTCGAATCTGGTCGTCGACCCCGTCGACCTGCTGGAGCGCCAGGAGACGAGCCGCTACCGCAACTTCCTCGCGGACCTCCGCAACCACCTCGCGAACACCCGGAGCGTCGCGATCCTCCACTGTCTCGACGGCCGGTCGGTGCCCGACGCCCGGGACGTGACCGAGCACGTCGCCGACGTGGTGTTCCAGCTCCACACCGAGTACTCGGGCGACACCGTCGAGACCCGGCTGGCGGTGCCGAAGTTCCGCGGCGGGCGCGCGCTGTCCGAGACGATCAAGCTGGAGCTCGCCGAGTCGGTTCGGATCGACACTAGCCGCGACATCGCGTGACCGGGGGTCGGGGCCGGACGAAACAGCGAGGCTTAAGCGTCGCGGCCGTCCCAACGAAGACGAATCCCGCATGAACACCATCGACGAGGTCCACGTCGCGCCGCTGGGCTACGAGGACGACCGGATCGTCGGTCCCGCCGAGAAGTACGACGTCGACGTCCTCTACCTCCTCGAACACGACGACCGGACCGACGCGCCGGAGTACCACGACGAGGTGCGCGAGCGACTCGCCGATCTGGGGGTCTCGGTCCGATCGCGGTCGGTCGACCTCTTCGACATATACGACGTGCTCGGCGTGGTGACGACGCTGGTGGCCGAACACGGCGGCGACATCGTCCGGGTCAACGTCTCGACGGGCTCGAAGCTCTCGGCGGTCGGGACCGCGATGGCGTGTATGTGCACCGACGCGACCGCCTACTACGTCCACCCGGAGGGCTACCCCTACGCCGACCGCGGGGAACGCCAGAGTTACGGCTACCGCGACGACGAGGCGTTGCCGTCCTATCCCATCGAGTCGCCCACCGCCGATCAGGTGGCGGTCATGGCGTTCCTCGACGAGGCGAACACCGAGGCGTACACCGCCAAGAAGAAAGACATCATCGAGCACGCCGAGGAGGCGGACCTGTCGTTCGTCGCCGAGAACGCCCCCGCCAACGACAAGGCGAAGTTCGCGCTCCTGAACGCGAACGTGATCGAACCGCTACTCGAGGACGGCTACATCGCGGTCGAGGAGGTCGGTCGTCGCAAGCAGGTGACGCTGACCGACACCGGCGCGAACGCGCTCCGGGCGTTCCGCCACGTTCTCACCCAGTCGTGAGCACCGCTGGCCGTTCGGTCGCGGGGCGAACGATAGTATAGATAGTATTGATACTATCCGATGTCAGTTCACCGTCGATATTATCGATAGTATGCGGATAGTATTGAACAGGTCCCGGGGTGACTGCATAGACGGAGGTCGGCTCGTCGGCCTCCCCGAATCGGCCCTCCACGCGGTTTCGGCCGTCCGCGACCCTCCCGCGGTGCCGTTCGCTCGCGACGGCCACCGTCGACCCGAGCGGTCCCCCTTTCGTTCGGCCCTCGCGCGGTCTCGCGCTGTCGGTTCGGTCTTCAGGCTGTCTTCGGTCGTTTGGCCTCCGGACGGTCGCCCTGACGGCCTTCGGTCCGCCGGGCGAGCCCCGTCGGTACCGACCGTCGAGCGCCGCGGCTCGCGAACATGCGTCCCAGAAAACGAGTCGTCGGTCGATTCGGCGTCTCTCGCCGGACGGCGAGACGGCGCGTCGGGTTACTCGTCGGCTTCTTCGAGCTCTTCGAGGATCTCGTCCTCGTCGACGTCGGCGTCGTCGAGGGCCTCTTCGAGGTCGGCCCCGCCCATGCCGCCGCCCATCATGCCGCCCATCGGGCCCATGGCGCCGCCCTCGATGGTCTCCTGAACGATAACCCGGTCGAGGTCGAGCTGGTCCATCACGTTCTGGGCGATCTGCTGTTTCTGGAACATCCACTGCTGGTTCATCGCCAGCTGGGGCGTGCTCTCGATGTACAGCGTCTCCTTCTCGACGGTCTCGGTTTCGGTCTCGGGCTCGGCGTCCTCGTCGTCGGGCTCGACGACCGTCTCCTCTTCGACCTCGTCGGTCTGGATCCACATCTCGAGGTCGGCGTCGAGGAACATCGAGATGAGTCCTTGGGCCTTCTCGACGCGGTCGTCGACCTCGCCGACGACCTCGTAGTCGTACTCGACGTCCTCGCCCGCGAGCGGGTGGTTGAAGTCGACGCGGGCGCGGCCGCCGATGATGGTCTCGACGTGGCCGTGCTGGCCGTCGACGTCGACGTGCGCGCCGGGGTAGCGCTCGTCTTCGGGGATCTTGTCCGCGCTCACGGTCTTGACCTGATCGGGGTCGTACTCGCCGAACGCCTCCTCGGCGGGGATGGTGACCTCGTCCGCGTCGCCGACCTCGCCGCCGATGACGGCCTCTTCGACGCTCTCGAAGATGTGGCCCTCACCAAGGACGATGACGCGCGGTTCGAACTCGCGACCCTCCTCGTCGTCGAGGCCCTCCTCCTCGGCGACCTCGGGGTCGGTCGTGTCCACGATGTTGCCGTCCTCGACGGTGCGCGCGGTGTAATCGAGGCGAACGAAGTCGCCGCTCTGGAGTCCCTCGGCGTCCGCGTCCTCGTTCGTCTCGTCGGCTACGTCAGTCTCTTCTTCTTCACTCATACCCGAAACGTCGCTCGTTCGCCCCTTAAGAATCACGTTTCGTGTTTCTCGGCAATACGGCCCCGAATCGGGGTCGAATCCGTAGCGGGCGGCGGGCTGGCGGCGAATCGGGGGCGTTCGACGCCTCGCGGGGCGACGCCGGACCCGGTGGGGCGTTTCGAAGCGATTAAAAGCCGTGAACGGGTACGAAGGGGTATGAGCCAGACCGAACAGAGGCAGGCGCGCCGGTGCGTCTCCTGCGGAATCAACATCTCCGGCACGAACGCCGCGTCGTTCAAGTGTCCGGACTGCGGCCAGCAGATCTACCGCTGTGCGAAGTGCCGCAAGCAGAGCAACCTCTACGAGTGTCCCGACTGCGGGTTCATGGGTCCGTAACTATGGGGAAGGTCGCCGCAAAAATCAAGGTCATGCCGCAGAGCCCAGAAATCGACCTCGACGAACTCCAGGACCGACTCGAAGAGTCGCTCCCGGAGGGCGCGAAGATCAACGGCTTCGAGCGCGACGACGTCGCGTTCGGGCTGGTCGCCTTGCTCCCGACCGTGATCGTCCCCGACGACACGGGCGGGACCGAAGCGGTCGAGGAGGGCTTCTCGACGGTCGAAGGCGTCGAGAGCGTCGAAGTCGAGAACGTCGGTCGGATATAAGCGGTCGGTCGCGGTTTCTCGCAGTTCGTCGACGACCCGAAGGATAACAATTAACTGATAGCTCCCGGTGGGTCGGCGTATGAGCAATCCGCTCGAAACGCCGCTCGTCCGGTACGGGATGGCCGCCAGCAGCGCCGCGATACTCGTGATCGTCGCGTTCGCGTTCCTCGACGGGACGATGCGGTTGCTCGTCCTCGGGATGGCGGTCCTCGAAATCGCGGTCGTCCCACAGATACTCAAGCGCGCCGCCGAGCAACAGCAGTAGTAACTACACGCCCGAACCGGTCGGGGCGTCGGGGAGCTCGAACTTCTCGGCGTCGACGCCGAGTTCCTCGAGCGCGGCTTCGAGGTGGCGTTCCTCGGCGTAGTCGACGCCGTCTTCCTCGCGGAGCCGCTGGGCGGTCGCCAGCACTTCGCCCCGGCGGTCGTCGGGGATGTCGTACTTGTCGGTCGCCAGTTCGATGACGAGCCCGTTGTGGTCCTGCGTGTACAGCGAGTGGAAGATGCCCCGGTCGAACTCGTTGTAGCCGCGCCACTCCTCGTCGAGGGCCTCGCGGACCTCGACGAACTCCTCGGGGGCGATGCTAAACGAGAGGTGGTGGACCGCGCCGACGCCCGCCCGCTGGGGGCCGCGGTGGGAGTCGCGGTCGCCTTTCACGAAGAACGTGATGATGCGACCGTCGCCGGTGTCGAAAAAGAGGTGGGTCTGGGAGGGGTCGTCGAGGTTCGGCTGGCGGAGCACCAGCGGCATGCCGAGGACGTCACGGTAGAAGTGGATCGTCTCCTCGGCGTTGCTCCCGATGAGCGTGATGTGGTCGGTACCGGTGGTCCGGATCGGGCTGTCGGGTCGCTCGGGCGTGATCTCGAAGTCGTCGGCGGATCTGCGTTCGTTCGACATAGCTGTCGGTAGGAAGCCCAGCCCAATAGGTGTCAGGTAACGCCGGTGTCACCGGCTGAGAGCCGGTTCGAGCCAACGTCGGGGGCTACTCCAGCGCGGCCGCGAACGCCTGCTCGAAGTCGGACTTCAGGTCCTCGACGTTCTCGATGCCGACGCTCGCCCGGATCAGGCCGTCGCGGAGCCCCGCGGCCTCCCGCTCCTCGCGGGGGATCGCGGCGTGGGTCATCGTCGCGGGCTGTTCGATCAGGCTCTCGACGCCGCCGAGGCTCTCGGCGAGAGTGAACACCTCGGTCGCCGAGACGGCGTCGGCGGTCTCCTCGAGCGAGGCGTCGAGCTCGAAGCTGACCATGCCGCCGAAGTCGTCCATCTGCTCGGCCGCCAGCTCGTGGTCCGGGTGGGATTCGAGGCCGGGGTAGTAGACGCGGTCGACCGCCTCGTGGTCGGCGAGCCACCGGGCGAGTTCCCGAGCGTTGTCGCAGTGGCGGTCCATCCGCACCGGGAGGGTCTTGGTCCCGCGCAGGACGAGAAAGCACTCGTGAGGGCCGGGCGTCGCGCCGACGCTGTTCTGATAGAAGCCGAACTGCTCGTCGAGGTCCTCGTCGTCGGTCACCAGCGCGCCGCCGACCACGTCCGAGTGGCCGCCCATGTACTTGGTGAGCGAGTGGGTGACCGCGTCGGCGCCCAGATCGAGCGGTCGCTGGAGATACGGCGTTGCGAACGTATTGTCGACGACCGAGAGCGCGTCGTACTCGTCGGCGAGGTCGGCGGTGGCCGCGATGTCGACGACGTTGAGCAGGGGGTTGGTCGGCGTCTCGACCCAGACCAGTTCGGTCTCCGCGCGCATCGCGGCCTCGGTCTCGTCGAGGTCGGTCATGTCCACGAAGTCGAACTCCAGGTCGTACTGCTCGTACACCTGCGTGAAGATGCGGTGGGTGCCGCCGTAGACGTCCTCGCTGGCGACGACGTGATCGCCGGCTTCGAGGAGGTTGAGCACGGTGTTGATCGCGCCCATCCCGCTCGAAAAGGCCCGCCCGTACTCGCCGTTCTCGAGGCTGGCGACGTTTGCTTCGAGGTCCGTCCGGGTGGGGTTGCCAGTCCGGGAGTACTCGTAGCCGCGGTGGTCGCCCGGCGCGTCCTGAACGTAGGTGGAGTTGGCGTGGATCGGCGTCATCAGCGCGCCGGTCTCCTCGTCGGGCTCTTGGCCCGCGTGGATCGAGCGCGTCTCGAATCGGAACTGGTCGTCGTCCATGCTCGGGCCCACGCACGGCCCGTAGGTTACTCTTGTCCTTTCGGCAGCGCGGGCCAGCGCGCTCGTCGGTCCGCAACCGCGAGCGCGCCGGCCGGGACGGCTCGACCGGCAGTCAGAGTCGTGCGAGCGGTCGACCGAGCCGAGGAACGCGGCATTTATAACGCCGACAGGACAAAGAGGTCGTACGACTATGCCGAGCTCGAACGGACCCTACCACAGCACTCGCGACAAACTCTCGAACAGTCCCCGGGAGAGCGGAACTTCGCCGCCCCAGCGCGCCGTCCAGCAGTTCGAGGAGGGCCAGAAGGTCCACCTCAAGATCGATCCCAGCGTCGAGAAGGGTCGATTCCACCCGCGATTCGGCGGGAAGACGGGCAAGATCGAAGGCATGCAGGGCGAAGCCTACAAGATCCGGATCACGGACGGCGGCAAGGACAAGACCGTCATCGCCACCCCCGCCCATTTGAAGGCGCAGGAATAGCATGACCATCTTCAAGGAGAAGCTCGACGAGGAGTACCTGACGACCGCGGAGGCCAAGGAGTTGCTCGCGGACATCGAAGACGAGCGCGCGCTCGACGAGGACCGCGAGATGCGCTACGAGCTCGCGCGCGCCATCGAGCACGTCAACCGGTTCGCGGTGCTCGACCCCGAGGAGTCCCGGGAGCTCGTCGACGAGCTGGAGGCCCTCGAGAAGATCGACGAGCCCACGGCGTACAAGATCGCCGACCTCCTCCCGAAAGACCGCGACGAACTGCGCGCGGTGTTCGCCCAGGAGCGCTACACCCTCTCGGGCGACGAGCTCGACGAGATCCTCAACGTCGTCGCGAAGTACGACTGAGCGCCACCTACTCTTTAAGTAATCTGTCGCCGTACGGGACATCAATGAGCGAACGGAACGACGAGCAGGTGCCGGCAGTCGTCCTCGACTACCTCCCCAACGGCCGCGCCGACGACAATCGGCCACAACACCAGAAGCCGCCGCTGACCTACGCGGTCGGCGTCGAGGACTTCCGGCTGTTCGAAGTCACGCTCGCAGAGGACGTTCACCTCACCATCACCGACCGGTTCGACGCCGACGCGTCGGCCGACGACGTGGCGAGCGTCCGCGAGATCGACAACGAGGACCTCTCGGGGGCGGCCCAGCAGGAGCTCGAACACGCCATCCGAGCGATCGTGGAGGCCGACGAGCGGCGATTCGTGGACTTCTACAACGACGCCCAGCCCATCACGCTGCGGCTCCACCAGCTCAACCTCCTGCCCGGCATCGGGAAGAAACTCCGCAACAACATCTTAGAAGAGCGAAAGCGCAAGCCCTTCGAGAGCTTCGAGGACCTCGAAGAGCGGGTGTCGGGGCTCCACAACCCGAAGGAGGTGCTCGTCGAGCGCGTCCTCGAAGAGCTCCAAGAAGAGGACCTGAAGTACCGGACGTTCGTTCGCCGCGAGGACCAGTAACGCCGCCGGGCCGGTGGCGACTCGGTGGGTTTACCCTTTTCCGGTATCTACCCGGTCGTAATGACTATCTCGGATTCCGAGCCCAGAGACCCGGACGCTCTGCTCCGTCGGGCGGGCGTCCGCGGGAACCCGGACCGCGACCAGCACTTCCTCGTCGACGACCGGGTGCTCGATCGGCTCCCCGAGTACGCGGTGAGCGGGGCCCGACGCGGCTCCGACGATCGAGCGTCCGAGTCCTCAGACGGGGTCGACCTGTCGCACGTCCTCGAAATCGGGCCGGGGACGGGCGCGTTGACCGACCGACTGCTCGCGGTCGCCGACAGGGTGACCGCGATCGAGCGCGATCCGGACCTCGCGGCGTTCCTCCGCGAGGAGTTCGCCGACGAGATCGCGGCCGACCGGCTCGACGTCGTGGCGGGCGATGCGCTCGACGTCGAACTCCCCGAGTTCACCGCCTCCGTCTCGAACCTCCCGTACGGCGTCTCCAGCGAGATCGCGTTCCGACTGCTCCCCCGCGGGCGACCGCTCGTGTTGATGTTCCAGCGGGAGTTCGCCGAGCGGATGGCCGCCGACCCGGGCACCGACGACTACGGCCGGCTCTCGGTCTCGGCCCAGCACTACGCCGACGTCGAGGTCGTCGAGCCCGTCCCGAAAGAGGCGTTCTCCCCGCCGCCGGACGTCGAGAGCGCGGTCGTGCGGACGACGCCCCGCGAGCCCGACTACGCGGTCGACGACGAGGCGTTCTTCCTCGGGTTCGTGAAGGCGGTGTTCACCCAGCGCCGCAAGACCCTCCGGAACGCGATCCGGAACACCGCCCACATCTCGGGGCTCGACGACGCCGACGCGGTGGTCGACGCCATCGCCGACGGCGCGACCGACCTCGACCCCTCGGTGCTCGGCAAGCGGGCGGGTACGGTGGCGCCCGCGACGTTCGCCGCGATGGCCCGCGCCGCCGACGAGCACGGCAGGGGTGACTCGATGTGAGCGGCGCCGTCGATCTGGTCGCGATCGCCGACCAGCTCCGGCAGTTCGACACGGCCCAACTCCGCCTCGCGGTGAGCGCACTCATCGTGCTCAGCGTCGCGACCGCGGTGTTCTCGGCGCGGTATCTCCGCCCGAGGCTCCACGACCGGTTTCACAATCGGGTCGCCGACGTCGCCCTGACGGTGACCATCGCGGCCATCGTCTTCGGATCGGCGGTCGCGCTGTTGGTGCTGTGGGGGCTCGCGACCGACGCCGCGACGGTGCTCACGCAGGTCAGCGACTTCGTCGGCACCGGCGCGCGGATCCTGGTCGCGCTGGCGGTGGCGGCGGGCGCATACGTCGCAAGCGGCGTCATCGGTCGGGCGATCGACCGGTTCACCGACGGTCACGACACCATCACCGAACACCAGAGCGAGATCGTGTTCAGGGTCGCGCAGTTGACGGTGTATCTCAGCGCGGGCTCGATCATCATCGGCACGGTCTGGAACGTCGACCTCAGCGGCCTGCTGGTCGGGGCGGGGTTCCTCGGTATCATCGTGGGCATGGCGGCGAGACAGACGCTGGGGTCGCTGCTCGCGGGGTTCGTGTTGATGTTCTCGCGGCCGTTCGAGATCGGCGACTGGGTCGAGGTCGCCGAGGAGGAGGGGATCGTGACCGACATCTCCATCGTCAACACCCGGATCCAGACGTTCAGCGGCGAGTACGTGATGATCCCCAACGACATCGTGAGCGGCGAGAAGATCATCAACAAGAGCCGGAAGGGCCGGCTCCGGATCGAGGTCGAGGTGGGGATCGACTACGAGGCCGACGTCGAGCGAGCGACGGCCCTCGCCACCGACGCCATGAAGGGACTCGACGAGATCCTGTCGGTGCCGACCCCGCAGGTCGTCGTCCAGCGGTTCGGCGACTCCGCGGTCGTTCTGGGGCTCCGGTTCTGGATCGACAAGCCGAGCTCTCGACGGCGGTGGCGCGCCCGCACCGCCGTCGTCAAGTCGGTCAAGGCGGCCTTCGATCGCGAGGGCGTCAAGATCCCGTTCCCCCAGCGCGAACTCACCGGCCGCCAGGAGTCGGGCGGGTTCCGGGTCGCGGGTGAGTCGGCCGCCGTGGCCGAGGCGGCGCCCGACGGCGGGGGCGACGACCCCGGCGGGAACGCCGACGGGGTGAGCCCGGAGTGACCGACCTCGCCGACTGCCGGGACGTCGAGACCGAGGTCTACCAGCCGGCCGAGGACTCCCGGCTGCTCGCCGACGCCGCGATCGCGGACCTCGACTCGCCGTCGCTCGCGCTGGAGGTCGGCACCGGCTCGGGATACGTCGCGGCCCGGATCGCGGCCGAGACCGGCGCCCGGGTCGTCGGTTCGGACCTGAACCCCCACGCCTGCGCGCAGGCTCGCGACCGGGGCGTCGAGGCGGTCCGCGCGGACCTCGTCGGGCCGTTCCGCGAGGAGGCGTTCGACGCGGTGGTGTTCAATCCGCCGTACCTCCCGACCGATCCGGCCGACGAGCGCGACGACTGGATGGAAGTCGCGCTGTCGGGCGGCGAAGACGGCCTCGACGTGGTCGAACCGTTCGTGGCTTCGGTCGGGCGCGTGCTCGCGCCCGGCGGCGCGGTCTACGTGCTGGTCAGCAGTCTCGCGGGCGTCGACGAGGTCGTCGAACTCGCGGCCGAGGAGGGGTTCTCGGCGGCCGCGCTCCGGGACGACTCGTTCCCCTTCGAGACGCTGACCGCGCTGAAGCTCGTGCGGTGAGCCGCTCGCCCCGGGTCGGTTGCGAATAGGTACCGTATGTCTATGAACCTCGGTTATTTCCGAAGTAGAAAATATTAAGCGTCGGCATTCCGTAGGACGGGGTAGTATGACAGAGCGCGTCGCTACGACACCGGGAGTGTATCCGCTTCCCGACTGGGCGAAAGACGACCTCGCCGACCTGAAGGGCCACCAGAAACACGACCTCGTCGACGGCGACGAGGGCGAAGACGTGACCGCGGTGTACGAGCGTGCTCGCGAGGAAGTGATCGACCACCAGCGAGACGCGGGCCTCGATCGGATCGTCGAGGGGCAACTCCGGTGGGACGACATGCTCGCCCACCCGCTGGCGGTCCACGACAACGTCGAGACCCGGGGCATCGTGCGGTACTACGACAACAACAACTTCTATCGGGACCCGGTGGTCGCCGGTGAACTCGGCTTCGACGGCGACATCGCGGCCGAACTGGAGGCCGCGACCGCGTTCGCCGACGCCGACTCACTGCAGGCGGTCGTCCCCGGCCCGTACTCGCTGGCTGACCTCGCCACCGACGAACACTACGGCGACGACGCCGAGTTCCTCGCGGCCGTCGGCGAGTTCCTCGCCAGCGAGGTCGCGGCGTTCCCCGAGATCGAGACCCTGTTCGTCCTCGAACCCTCACTGGTCGAGAACCCACCGAGCGACGAGGAAAGCGAGCGCGCGAGCGCCGCCATCGACGCGGTGACGACCGCGGCGCCCGACGGCACCGACGTGATCGTCCACACCTACTGGGGCGCACTGGAGGAGACGGTACACGCCCACCTCCTCGACGCCGAGTTCGACGCCGTGGGCTACGATTTCGTCGCGAACCACGAGGACAACCTCTACAACATCAACGAGTACGGCACGAAAGACTCGATCGCGGCCGGGTTCGTCGACGGCCAGAACACGCTCGTCGAGGACGCCGAACAGATCGCCGAGCGGGCCGACTGGCTCGAATCGAACACGCCCGCCGCCGACTTCGAGACGATCTACCTGACGACCAACACCGAGCTGTTCTACCTGCCGTACTCGACGTTCCGGGAGAAACTCGCCGCGCTCGGCGAGGCGACCGAGGTCGCGGAGGTGAAAGCATGACCCGCGAGCAGTTCCGGCCCGACGACCACCCGAACGACCACTTCCTGCTGACGACCGTCGTCGGCTCGTACCCCAAGCCCAAGTGGGTCGACCGCGCCCGCGACCTCTACGAGGACGAGTCGGCTGACTTCGACGAGGCGGCGTGGCAGGAGGCCAAAGACGACGCCTCGCGGCTCATCACCGACGAGCACGTCCGAGCGGGCCTCGACGCCGTGGTCGACGGCGAGATGCGGCGCAACGAGATGGTGGAGTACTTCGCCCACCGCATCGACGGCTACGAGTTCAACGGGCCGGTCAAGGTGTGGGGCCACAACACCTTCGACAAGCCGTCGGTCGTCTCGGACGTCGAGTACGACGAGACGTGGCTGGTCGACGAGTACGAGTTCACCGCCGGCGTCACCGACCGCCCCGTCAAGGTCCCGATCACGGGGCCGTACACGCTGGCGAACTGGAGCTTCAACGAGGCCTACGACGACACCGAGTCGCTCGCCCACGACCTCGCGGATCTGGTCAACACGGAAGTCGAGAAGCTCGTCGAGGCGGGTGCCCGGTACGTCCAGATCGACGAGCCCGCGCTCGCGACCACCCCCGACGACCACGCCATCGTCGGCGAGTGCTTAGAGCGCATCGCGGCGGGCATCCCCGACGACGTGCGCATCGGGCTCCACGTCTGTTACGGCGACTACTCCCGAATCTACCCCGAGATCCTCGAGTTCCCGGTCGACGAGTTCGACCTCGAACTCGCGAACGGCGACTACGAACAGCTCGACGTGTTCAAAGACCCCGAGTTCACCGCGGACCTCGCGCTCGGCGTCGTCGACGCCCACGTCGCGGACGTCGAGACGGTGCCCGAGATCAAGGCTAACATCCAGAAGGGCCTCGAAGTCGTCCCGCCCGAACAGCTCACCGTCAGCCCCGACTGCGGGCTGAAGCTCCTGCCGCGGGAGGTGGCCTACGAGAAGATGGAGAATCTGGTTCTGGCCGCCCGCGAGGTCGAGCGAGAGCTCGACGCCGGCGAGATCGACGTCGAGCGGTCGGCCGTGACCGCCGACGATTAGGGCCGACAGGCGGCGCGCTCGCGAGGTCCGGGCCCTCGCGCGCCGCGCTCCGGCTGGGACGCCCCGGCCGGACTCAGAGCACGACCAGTGACCCGCTCAGACCACTCCTCGGACCAGCGATCCGATGCCGGCCGCGACCACCGGGATCGCGACGCTGAGCCCGAACGCCTGCCCGGTCGCCGCGTACTGAGAGAACGCGCCGTTGGCGGCCACCGTCGCCGCGAAGACGCCCCACGAGAGGAGCCCGACGCCGAGCCCGGCGGCCACCGCCCGCGAGAGGGTCTTCGAGACCGCCCCGACGAGCGCGCCCCCGACGAGAAAGCCGTACCAGTGGATCTGGGCCGCGCCGACCGCGATGACCGCGGCCGCCGCCAGCGCGAACCACCGCTCGCGGCGGTTCGTCCGGATCTCGGTCAACCACGCGCGGGCCACGCTCATCGGTTCTCCCCCTCGCTCGGGTCGAACCGGACGTCGACCTCGCCGCCGGGGTCCCGGCCCATCGGTTTGTACTCGCCGTCGGCCCACAGCCGGAGCTGGTCGTCGTAGTGCTCGGAGAAGTAGTCGCCCGAGTTGCCGCCCGGGAGGATACACACCGACTCGGCGTCCCTCGCTATCGGACAGACCATCCGCCAGCTACTCCCGACCGCCGACTCGGCTCGGAAGTTGTTCAGCGTGTACGCCGACCCGTCGGTGGCGTAGGCGGGGTAGTTCAGGAACGACTGGTCGAACGGGTGGGTGATCGCGGCGGTGGTGTTGTGGTCGCCGTAGGTCGCCCCGTCGTCGAGGTCGGCGACGGCGGCTCGGAGCGCCCGGACCATCGCCGCCTCGCGGCCGCCCTCGCCGAACCACCGGATGTCGGCCGGGAGGGTCGCAAGCACCCAGTCGTTCGGGTAGTAGCGCTCGCCGAGACCCGCCCGCTCGAACGCGTCGGCGAACGCCTCCTCGCGGAAGCGGTCGAACCACCGCGAGAACACGAGCGCGCCCCGCGAATCGCGGTCCATCCGGCAGTCCCAGTCCCGGAGCGTCCCGACCGGGGCTTCGAGCCCCTCGCGGCCCTCGGCGGCCGCGACGAGGTCGCCGACCACCTGTTCGGCCCGCTTCGAGTAGGTGTCGCGTTGGATCCGGCGCATGAACTCGGCGTCCATCGGCTCGTCGCTCGCGGCCCGCCGGTCGAGCAGTTCGTAGAGGCGCTGGCCCCGGTACGGACTGCTGTACGCCTCGCCGATGTAGTGGTCCGGGTCGTCGGCGATGCGCTGGTTGGCGGTGCCGAGGTAGTCGGGATCGACGACGTGGGGCTTCTCCTCGAACGGGACGAACCCTTCCCACGAGGAGACGCCGAACGGCTCGAACCCCTCCCACTCGGCCTCCCCGGCCGACCCGTCGAACACGCGAGTGCCCCGGACTTGCTCGCCGTCGATGGTCCGGCGCGGGATCCGGCCGGTGACGTAGTAGAGGCTGTTGCCCTCGCGGTCGGCGTAGACCACGTTCTGGGTCGGCAGGTCCATCCGACGGGTGGCCGCGAGGAACTCCTCGATCCCGTCCGACCGGTTGTATCCTCGGATCGCCCGCGAGGTGGCGGTCGCGGTGTGGCCGGTCCACGCGACCCCCACTTCTCGGCCCTCGCGTTCGATTACCGGGCCGTGGACCGTCTTCCGAACCGTGACCGTCCGGTCCGGGCCGTCGGCGACTCGGATGGTCTGCTCGTCGGTCTCGAACCCGCGCCACTCGCCCCGATACCGGTAGCGCTCGCCCGCGTCGTCGGTCTCGTAGGTGTAGAAGTCGATCACGTCGGCGCCGGAGTTGGTGAACCCCCACGCGCCGGCGTCGTTCTCGCCGATGACGACGAACGGGACACCCGGGAAGGTGACCCCGCGGACGTCGAGGTCGTCGGTCCGGAGGTCCATCTCGTACCACACCGGCGGCGCCGAGAGCGCGAGGTGGGGGTCGTTGGCGACCAGCGGCCGACCGCTCGCGGTGAACTCGCCCGAGACGACCCAGCTGTTCGACCCCACGCCCCGGGGGCTCTCGAACGACGAGAGCCACCGGAGGAGGTCGGCGTCCGCGAACTCTCCCCGCGGCTCGACGGGTCGGCCCGCGAGGCGGTCGCCCCCGGTACCGTCGCGGATGATGGGCGCGTCGTGGTCGAGGCGGGCGGGATACAGCTCCGCGACCGCCTCGGGGCCCAGCTCGGACGCGATCAGTTCGCGTTCGAGCGTCCGGAAGCTCCCGGTCAGCGACCAGGCGATCTGAGACTCCATGAGCATCGTGTCGGCGGGCGACCACGGATCGGGCTCGTAGTCGAGCAGTCCGAACTCGACGGGGAGCGACTCGCGTTCGATGTGGGCGTTCACCCCCTCCGCGTACGCCTCGACGGCCCGGCCCGTCTCGGTGCCCTCCAGCAGTTCGAGGTTCGCCTCCGCGCCGCCGGCGAAGTCCATCCGGACGTGGAACTCGTCGGAGTCGACGGTGGCCTCGCCCACCACCTCCGAGAGCCGACCGGTCATCACTCGCCGCTGGAGGTCCATCTGAAAGAGCCGGTCGGCGGCCTGCACGTAGCCGACCGCAAAGTACAGCGCACGCTCTCGGTCGGCCGAGACGTGCGGGGTGCCGTACTCGTCGTACCGGACGTCGGCCGCCCCGTAAGGGCTCTCGACGCGTCGGTCAGTCGGGTCGGTCGCGTCGCCCCACGCCCGGCCGGTGAACGGCGCGAACCGGTCGAGATACCCCCGCACGGGCGCCAGCGACCCGCCGGCGGCCGCGCTCCCGACGACGGCGGCCAGTAGCGCTCGCCGCGTGGTATCGGTGTCCATACGAACATCTCGCACACCGCCCATAAAACGTCTGTTCCACCGCGCGTGGGTTGTTCCATGTTGAATCGTCCACCGCGACGGCTCGACCCCGCGCCCTCGGGTTCGTTCGACAGGGCCGAAACAGAAACATACGACGTCCGACTACGTTTTCACCGGTAATGACCGCAATGGGAACGCTCGATTGACTCGGCGTCGTCGGACCGTACGCCGTCTTCTTCGTCGTGCTGATCGCCTACTACGTCTGGGAGGGGCGGCGCGATCGCCTACCCCTTCCGGGTGTACGAGGCCGAAGTCGAGGCCGAGCGCCCGCTGGTTGGGCCCCGGCGCGACCGCCGGATCGTCAGCGTCGACTGCTCGCGCCGGCTCGCGGTCCGGGCCGACGAACTGCCCGACGTCGAGCGCCCCGACGGCGACGCCATCGTCGACAGCGTCCGGGTCGACGAGCGCCCGTTCGAGGGCTGAGACGTCGCCTCGGCGGCCGGTCCTGTCGGTGTCGAAGTCGGCGGCCGCGAAAAACGAAATCGGAGAACCGACCGCTACGCTACTCGTAGAGCCACGTCTCGTCGACGCGCTCGTAGTCGACCAGTTCGTCGTCGTCGAAGAACAGCTCGATCTCGCGCTCGTTGGCGCCCGGGTCCTCGTGGTCCGAGCCGTGGATGACGTTCCGACCGAGGTCGAGCCCGAAGTCGCCCCGGATCGTGCCGGGGGCGGACTCGGCGGGGTCGGTCTCGCCCATCATGGTGCGGACCTGTCGGGTCGCGTCCTGGCCCTCCCACACCATGGCGAAGACGGGGCCGGACGTGATGAAGTCGACGAGCCCCTCGAAGAAGGGCTTGCCCTCGTGTTCGCCGTAGTGTTCGTGGGCCAACTCCTCGTCGATCTGCATGAACTTCCCGGCGACGAGCTTCAGGCCGCGGTCCTCGAAGCGCGAGACGATCTCGCCGATCAGGCCGCGCTGGACGCCGTCGGGCTTGACCATCACGAAGGTGCGCTCGGTCTCGCTCATTGTTCGGTGCGTCCCGCGCCGCCGCCGTCCTCGGTCCACTCCAGATCGCGGGGCTCGCGGCCGAGGTCGGCGTTCTTTTCGCACTTCGCGGAGCAGTAGTGGATCGTGGTGCCGTCCGTGCGGACGAACATCGTCCCGGTGCCGGGCTCGATGTCCGACCCGCAAAAGTCACACTCTCTGGTCTGGGGCATCGTTATTGGCCTCCGATGGAGTCGGCTTCGCGGGCGGTCTCGCGCAGCTGGAGCACGTCGCCCTCCCGGACGGGGCCGAGGCAGTTCCGCGTGATGATGCGGCCCTGGTTCTCGCCCTCGCGGATGCGGCACTTGACCTGCATGGCCTCGCCGTGCATCCCCGTCTTGCCGACGATCTCGATCACTTCGGCGGGCGTGGAGCCTTCTTCAGCTTCCTCTGCACTCATGACTCAACCACCTTACCGAAGTTCCTCGACCTTGCCGGCGATGTCCTCCACGTCGTCGTCGGCCTCGCCCGCGTCCACGACGGCCGCGGCGGCGCTGCCGACTTCCAGCCCGGCGGCGTGACCGATGTCGTCCTGGGTCTCGACGAAGACGAAGGGGATCCCCTTCTCGTCGGCGAGCTCCGGGAGGTGCATGACGATCTCCTCGGGCTGGACGTCTTCGGCGACGTAGACGAGCTCGGCGTTGCCGCGCTCGATCGCCTTGGTCGTCTCGTTGGTTCCTTTCTTGACGCTACCTGTGTCTCGGGCGACCTCGAGCGCCTCGACGGCGCGGTCCTGAAGGTCGGCTGGGACGTCGAAGTTTACGTACACTGGCATTGGTTGTTCACCTCCTGCACGTCGGCTCAGGCTCCCCTGCCGGAGTGGTCCTGTGCGGCTAGGAGCATCATCAACCGCGCGCAGGTTGTACGACTTGATAGTTCGTCACCCCTTAAAAGCGCTTCCAAATACCCGCACGGCGTGGGACGGCGCGCCACGGGTCGCCGACTCATTCCCGCCCTCCGCGGTTCGCGCGATCGGGGGTCGGAGTCGCAACGCCCATACCCGTCTCGGAACTACCCTCGGCCATGACTCTCGCCGAGGTCGCCGCCGCGCTCCGCCGGGAAGCCGCCGCGACCGACGAGCGCCGACTGCTCGCGCTCACCGGCGACCGGGACGCCTGCTACGAGGCGGCCGACCGAGCGCTCGACGCCGCCGATATCGACCGCGAGGCGACCGCGCTGGTCGGGACCGGCCATCTCGACTGCGAGCGCGTCGGCCCGAAGCGCGCCGACCGACTGCTCGGAACCACCCGCGAGTGCGTGGTGCTCGACTGTCACGCCGACTTCCGACCGAACGCGGTCGGTCGGGTCGTCGGCGCGATCGAGGGCGGCGGGCTGTTCGTCCTCCTGTTGCCCGGGCTCGACTCGTTCGCCGACGACCGGACCGACTTCGATAGGAGCCTCGCGGTGCCGCCGGCCGACCTCGACGACGTGACCGGACGGTTCCGACGACGGTTCGCCGAGACGCTCAGAGTCCACCGCGGCGTCGCCGTCGTCGACGCCGCCGACGGGACCGTCGAGCGCGACGGGCTGACCCGGCCGGCCCCGCGGCTCGCGACCGCCGACGACCCGCCGGGGGTGCCCGCCGACCGGAGCTTCCCGGCGGCCGCCTACGAGGCGTGTCTCACGGCGGATCAGGTCGACGTGGTCCGGGCGCTCGAAGCGCTCGGAGCCGACGACAACGCGGTCGTCGCGGAGGCCGACCGGGGCAGGGGGAAATCGAGCGCGGCGGGCATCGCGGCCGGCGCGCTCGCCGCCGAGGGCGCGGACGTGGTGGTCACGGCGCCGGAGTACCGGAGCGCCCGCGAGGTGTTCGTCCGGGCTCGCGGCCTGCTCGGGGCGCTCGACCGCGGCGTCGAGACCGACCGGGGTGAGCGACTCGGCGAGTCGCGATCCTCGTCGGACCGAAGTTCCGACGGCGACCCGCCGCGGGACGTCCGCACCGCCGAGGGCGGGCGCGTCCGCTTCGAGACGCCGACCGACGCCGCCGACCTACCCGGCGACCCCGACGCGGTGATCGTCGACGAGGCGGCCGCCCTCTCGGTCCGACTGCTCGAACGGTTTCTGGCGGCCGACCGGGTCGCGTTCACCACGACGGTCCGGGGCTACGAAGGCGCGGGCCGGGGGTTTTCGGTCCGGTTCCGAGACCGACTCGCCGAGAGCCGCCACGAGGTGACCGAGGCCCGACTCGACGAGCCGATCCGGTACGCCCCGGGCGACCCAGTCGAGGTCTGGGCGTTCCGGGCGTTGCTGTTGGACGCCGCCCCCGCCGTCGATCCGGTGGTCGAGTCGGCCACTCCCGGGTCGGTTTCGTATCGGGCGCTCGGCCCCGAGGACCTGCTGGCCGACGAGCGTCTGCTTCGGGAGGCGTTCGGCCTGCTCGTGCTGGCTCACTACCGCACCGAGCCCGCCGACCTCGCGCGGCTCCTCGACGCCCCGAACCTCGCGGTCCGGGCGCTCGTCACCGACGATTCGACCGCGTCCGACCGGGCGGGCCACGTCGTCGCGGTCGCACTGCTTGCCCGCGAGGGCGGCCTTCCGGCGGACGTCCGCGAACACATGTACGAGGGCGGGCGCGTTCGGGGCAACATGCTCCCCGACGTGCTGACCTCCCAACTCCGCGACGAGTCGGCCGGCGCCCCCGAGGGACTGCGGGTGATGCGCATCGCGACCCACCACGCGGTCAGGTCGCGCGGGCTCGGCTCGCGACTGCTGTCGGCGGTGCGCTCGGAGTTCGACGGCGAACTCGACTGGCTCGGGGTCGGCTACGGCGCGACTTCGGAACTCCTCCGGTTCTGGCGCGCGAACGGCTACGGCGCGGTCCAGCTCTCGACCACGCGCAACGACGAGAGCGGCGAGTACTCCGCGCTCATGCTCGACCCGCTCACCGAGGCGGGCCGGGCGCTCCGGGACCGCCACGCGGGGTGGCTCGGCTCCCGGATCGGGTCGATGCTGGCCGACCCGCTTCGCGACGCCGATCCCGACGTGGTCCGGGAACTGTTGGGGTCGCTCGACGCCGAGATCGGACTCGACCTCTCGGCGTGGGACTGGCGGGCGGTCGCGGCCAGCGCCTACGGCCCCGGGCTCTACGACGCCGCGCCCCGTCCCTTCCGGCGAGTGGCGCTCCGGTACTTCGTCGACGCCGCGGACCGAGCGCCGGCGCTCTCGGCCCGCCACGAGCGCCTGTTGGTCCGGAAGGTGTTGCAGGGCCACCCGTGGCGCGCGGTCGCCGACGAACTCGGCTATCACTCGGCGGGCCAGTGCATGCGCGCGCTCGGCGACGCCTACGAGCCGTTGGTCGACCGGTACGGCACCGAGGCGGCCCTCGAAGAGAAGCGGCGGTACACCGATTAGGCGCCACCCCGTACGGTCGGGGGTGCCCGAGTGCGCCGAGGACGACTGCGAGGCGCCGGCCGCGGTCAGGCTCCACGTCCCGTGGGCCGAGAACCGCGAGGTGTGTGTGGCTCACGCCCGCGCGCTGGTCCAGCGCGACGGCGTGGTCGCCGAGCCCCTCGACGCCGACGGCGACTCGTGGCTCTGATCACTCCGACTCGTCGGCGCTCTCGGACGTCGTGGCTTTCATCGCGACCGGATTGATCATCGCGCCGGTCGCGCGCTCGATGTTGATCGGCGCGCCCGTAAACAGGAAGTCGTACACGCCGTCGGCGGCCGCGCTTTCAGCGAGGTCTTCGAGCCACAGCACCTCGGCGAACGGCACGCCGAGATTCCGGTGGAACGCACCGTGGAGCGGCACCAGATACTCCTCGCCGTCGATGATCTGTACGTTCTTCTCGACGCTCAGCGTGTCGCCGCCGATGACGGGAAACTCCATCTCGTGGACCCACTCGACGAGCCCCTCGCTGTAGCACAGCCCCGGCTCTTCGAGCGGCGCCCACTCGTGTTCGGGGTCGTCGTCGCGGGCGCGGGCGACCGAGCCGGTCCGGATCACCGGCACGTCGCGGGGTTCGAGCGCCACCCCCTGTTCGTCGGCGGTGCGTTCGAGGTCCGCGCGCGAGATGCAGGCGTTGGGTTCCAGTCGATCGCCGGCCCCGCCCATCGCCCGCCCGACGTCGAGGAGGACGCCGCGGCCGACGATGCCGTGGTCCGCGACGTGCGAGACGTCGGCTCGCCCGAGCCCGCGCGTTTCGGACACCGACTCGCCCCCACACCCTTCGAGGGGCTCGTCGAACTCCTTGGTCGCCGCGGTGGTCTCGGCGTCGAACCCGTTGTAGATCCGGTCGCCGTACCACGCGTGGCCGGGCGCGTCGACGTGGGTCGTCCCCTGCGGGTACAGCGAGTTGACGAACCGGTCGTCGGAGAACTTGAGCCCGCCCGCCGACGGCTCGGTCTCACCCTCTCGGTAGGATCGCTCGTCCTGCGCGTTGGTGCGCCGGGCGACGGTCCGCGTCGGAAAGATCGGGTCGCGGTCCACCTCGCCGGTCATCGACGTCTGGAGCGTGAACGTCTCGATCCCGGTCGCGTCCTCCCGCGTCGCCGCTCGAACGCCGGCGAGTGCCTCCGCGCTCCCGAGGAAGTTCAACGCGCCGAGCTCGTCGTCCTCGCCCCACCGGCCCCAGTTTCTCGGCATGTCTTCGAGGAGCGCTTCGAGGTCGCCCTCGGGCCGGTCGGACTGCGCCGTCACGTCCGCCGCCGAGACGCCCGCGGCCGCGAACGCGGCGAGCGCGCCACATCCCCGGACGAACTCGCGTCGCTCCACGCCCCCTCCACTCGCTTCGGATCGGTTGTCGGTCATGTCGTTTTCCCCCGGCATCCGTCCGGGACCGGGCGAGCGACGACATCGCGGTCGGCGAACGCACGGCCCCGACCCGGAACTGCCACGCGTACGCACCGGAGCCACGGCTATTACTGTTTGGATGGGTTTAGCGGCCGCGCGTCGGAATACGAACGCGGGGAGCCGTCAGCCGGCGCTCACTCGTGAGCGAAGTACGCGACCGTCTCGTCGTCGGCCTCCTGTCGATCGACCCGGGCGAACCCGACGCGCTCGAACTGGACCACCTCGTCGGGGTCGGCCTCCCGGAATCCGGGCTCTGCGTAGCCGATCACGTCGCCGTCCATGGTCCGCATCCGGGTGAGCGTCGCGCTGTCGGCGGGCACCCAGTGGATCACGTCGACGCCCTCCTCGCGGACCGCGGCGATGTCGTCGCCGGCGTACTCGAAGGTCTCGCCGTCGCGCCGGAAGCAGCCGAACCCCTTGAGCCAGACGCGCTCGCCGTCGGCCGGGACGTCGGGCTCCTCGATGCGGACCCGGTTGCCGGGGTCGATGTCGCGGGTGCCCCTGTCCTCGTGGTCGGGATGGACCGGCGGGCTCGCGGTCTCGGGGGGCTCGCCGGCGAGCGTGAAGTCGGCGTGGTCCTCGCGCACGAAGAAGTAGCGGTCGGCCTCGTCGTCGATCAGCTCGCGGTTGTTCGCGTACACCGTGCTCATCGCCAGATCGACGTTGCTCGTGGAGGTGCCGAGCCCGACCATCGCCTCGACCAGCGCCTCGCCGCGGATGCCCCGGCGCTCGACGCTCGGGAGCGTCGGCGCCCGCGGGTCGTCCCAGCCGTCGAGGTCGCCGGCCTCGATGAGCTCTCCGATCGTGGAGGTCGACATCTTCACGTCGTACTCGTCGACCTGAACGTGGCCCCAGTGGATGACCTCGGGGTACTCCCAGTCGAAGTAGTCGTAGACGAACCGCTGGCGCTTCGCCGAGTCCTGGAGGTCGATCCCCCGGATGATGTGGGTGACGCCGGTCAGGTGGTCGTCGACCCCCGACTGGAAGTCGAGCATCGGCCAACACCGGTCGTCCTCGGCCGCCTCGCGCGGGTGGGGCGTGTCGATGATCCGGAACGCGACCCAGTCTCGGAGCGCGGGGTTCTTGTGCTCGATGTCGGTCTTCACCCGGAGCACCATCTCGCCCGACTCGTACTCGCCGTCGACCATCGACTCGAACTCCGCCATCGTGGTCTCGGGGTCCTTGTCGCGGTGGGGACACGGCTCGGCGTCGTTCTTCAGGTCCGAGAACTCCCCGGCCGGACACGAGCAGGTGTAGGCGCCGCCCTTCTCGATGAGCCGACGGGCGTGGTCGTAGTACGTCTCGAGCCGGTCGCTGGCGCGGTAGACCTCGGCGGGCTCGAAGCCGAGGTAGTCGATCTCGTCGAGGATCTCGTCGTAGGCCCACAGAAGCGGGCGCTTGGTCTCGGGGTCGGTGTCGTCGAACCGGACGATGAACTCCCCGTCGTACTCCTCGGCGTAGGTGCCGATGACCGCGGGCATCCGGGCGTGGCCGATGTGCCACGGCCCGTTGGGGTTCGGGGCACACCGCATGCGGACCTGATCGTACTCCTCGGCGTTCGGCAGGTCGGGCAGTAAGCTGTCGTCCTCGTCGTCGCTCTCGATCTCGGCGAGCCAGTCGGGCGCGAGGTCCGCGAGGCGGTCGCGGCGCTCGTCGGGGTCGAGGCCGTTGACCCGCGAGATGACCGGCCCGATGACGCCGGGGATCTCGTCGCCGTGCTGGCGGAAGTCGGGGTTGTCGCCCATCAGCGGCCCCATGATCGCGCCCACGTCGGCCTCGCTACCGTGCTTGACCGCGTTGACGAGGGCGTGCTTCTCGGCCTCCGTCTCGATCCGGTCTCGGAGTTCGTCGTCCATTGGGGTCCGTTTCGCGCGTCCGGGGGAAAACTGAACCGGATTCGATCGGTCGACGTGTCGGCGCGCTAACCGGGGCGCTTAGGTGTATCGAGGCGCACGTTTCGCTAACGCGTGACAGATCGCGACCGAACGGCGACCGGGCTCGAGTTCCTCTACGTCGACGCCGAACCGCCGCCGGCGCCGGTCGCGGACGCCCCGGACCTGACGGGCAAACGGGTCGACTCGGCGGCGGCCGCCCGCGAGCGGCTCACCGACGGCGGGATCGACTGCGTCGTCAGCGAGTACGACCTGCCCGAGACCGACGGGATCGACCTGCTCGCGTCGGTCCGGGCCGAGCGACCCGATCTCCCGTTCGTGATCTTCACCGACTCGGGGAGCGAGACCGTCGCCAGCGACGCCCTCGGGGCGGGTGCGACCGACTACCTGCCGAAGTCGGCCGGCGGCGAGGAGCTGTGTGAGCGGATCCGGCGAGCGGCCGGCGCGTCCGAGCCCGGTCTGCCCGGCGACCGACTCCGCGAGCTGACCAACGCCTTCCCGGACGTCGCGTTCGTCTTGGACGAGGCGGGCCGGTATCTGGAGGTGCTGTCGGGTCCCGGAACGGCCGAACTGAAGACCTACGAACCCGAGTCGCTCGTCGGCCGGTACGTCCACGACGCCTTCGCCGACGAGACCGCGGACCGATTCGTCGATCACATCCGGGCCACGCTGGAGCGCGGCGACGTCCAGACCGTCGAGTATCAGATCGAGACCGACGACGGCGAGCGGTGGTTCGAGGGACGGGTCGCGCCGCTCGCCGAACCGGTCGACGGGCGCCGGGCGGTCGTGTGGGTCGCCCGCGACGTGACCGATCGCCGCGCCAACGAACGCGAGCTCGCGATCAGAAACGACCAGCTCGGGACGCTCACCCGGATCAACGACCTCATAAACCGGATCCTCCAGTCGCTGGTCGAGTCGGCCTCCCGCGAGGAGATCGAGCGGTCGGTCTGTGAGGGGCTCGCCAATTCGGAGTTCTATCAGTTCGCGTGGGTCGCCGGCCCGTGGGTCAAAGACGAGCGGACGACCCCGAGCGTCGTCGTCGGCGCCGACCGCGACGCCGTCGACCGGCTCGTCGCGGCGACCAGCGCCCGCCCGGAGTCCGAAAACGCCTTCTCGCAGGTCGTCAGCGACGGCGAGTCGGTCGTCATCGCGGACGCCGCCGACGCCGACCGCCTCTCGGAGCGCGAACGCGAGTGCATGCGCGAACTCGGGATGGTCTCTGCGGTGCTGGTGCCGCTGAGCTACGGTAACACCAACCACGGCGTGCTGGGGATCAGCGGCGCGTGCACCGACACGTTCGGCGACCGGGAGCTCACTGCGCTCGAAACGCTCGGGGAGGTCGTCGCGTTCGCGATCAACGCGGTCAAAAACCGGAACCTGATGCTCTCGGACACCGCCGTCGAGCTCGAGTTTCGGCTCCCCGACTCGAACTCGGTGTTCGGCGTCCTCCCGGCGGCCCTCGACTGTCGGTGTCGGCTCGAGGGGTTCGTTCCGGCCGCCGAAGACCGGCTTCTGGAGTACGTCGCGGTCGAGGGGGCCTCGGCGTCGGCGGTCCGCGACCGGCTCCGGGATGCGGCGTCGGTCGCGGAGAGCCGCGTCGTCACCGACGACGACGACGGATGCCTACTGGAGATCGTCCACGAGTCCTCGCCGGTCGAACACCTCGTCAACGCCGGGACCGTCGTCACGTCGGCGTCCGCCGACTCCGGGGGTGTCCGGGTGCGGACCGAGGCGCCCCACGATCTGGACGTCCGCTCGGTCGTCGAAGAGTTGCGCCGGTCGTACCCCGACGCGGAACTGGTGAGCAAGCGCGAGACCAATCGACCGGTCAACACCGCCCGGGAGTTCCGGCGAACGTTGACCGAGGAACTGACCGAAAAACAGCGAAGCGCGCTCCGGGCGGCCTACTTCGCGGGCTACTACGACTACCCCCGCGGGAGCACTGCCGAGGAGGTCGCCGACTCGCTTGGGGTCTCCTCGCCGACGCTCCACCAGCACCTCCGGGCCGCCCAGCGCAAACTGGTCGAGACGTTCCTCGACTGAGTACTCGCGTGATATTAGCCGCGTGACACGCTCTCCGCAACTACCTAATTATTGAGGCATGGGTTTGTTGACCGTCCTGGCGGTAGGAGAAGGTGGTGGTCACCCGCAATGAGTGACGATACAGTCCGTGCCGGGACATCCGAGGACGACCACGTTCTCCGCAGTGGTCGAGCAGTCGCGACGCCGCCCTTCGACGTGCTGTTCGAGCTTCTCTCCGAGAGCCGCCGCCGGTACGCCCTCTACGCGCTGACGAGTAGCGAGGACGGCCTCGCCGAGGTCGAGGCGCTCGCCGACGACGTGGCGCTGTGGGAGGCCAGAGCCGACGACGTCGCGCTCACCGACGAGCGCCGGAGCGCCATCGGCGACGCGCTCCGCGAGAAGCACCTGCCGCGGCTCGCGGACGCCGAGGTCGTCGACTACGACGAGCGAAGCGACGTCGTCCGGTACTGGCGCCAGCCCACGCTCGAGGAGTACCTCGAACACACTCACTTCAAAGAGTTCGACGCCGACTGAGTCGGTCCCCGCCGACGCTTCGTGCCCGCCGCGGCGCCGACCGTCGCCCTCCATCGCCGGCGCCGCGGCGGCGAATCTTCTCAGACGCCCCGACGCCGAGCGGTGCGAGCGCGATCAGTAGCCGCGCTCGACGAGGTAGTCGGCGATACCTTCGAGGAGTTCGCGCGCGTCGTTCTCCGGGAGCACTTCGAGCCGGCCCTTGCCCCGTTCGACGAGCTCCTGGGCCTTCTGTTTCGCGTAGTCGATGCTCCCGGCGTCGTGGAGCGCCGCGACAGCCTCGTCGATCTCGGCCTCCGTGACCGCCTCGACGTCGTCGGTCTCGACCAGCGCATCGACGTCGACGCCCTGCTCGCGGGCGTGGAGCGTGATGATGGTCTGTTTGTTCTCCACGAGGTCGCTACCGCGCTGTTTGCCGAGTTGCTCGCTCGGCACGGTCAGATCGAGCACGTCGTCCTGTATCTGGAACGCCCGACCGACGTCGATGCCGTAGCGATAGAGTTGCTCGACCGTCTCGTCGTCGGCGCCGAACAGGATCGCGGGCATGGTGGCGGCCGCGCCGTACAGCACCGCGGTCTTGTGCTCGATCATGTCGAGGTACTCGTCTGGGAGCACGTCGAGCCGGCTCTCGAACTCGATGTCGCGGGCCTGACCCTCGCAGATCTTGGTGCAGGTCGTCGCGAGCACGTCCATCGCCTCGACCACGCGGTCGGCCGGGGCGTCGGCGTTCAGCAGGATCTCGAACGCCTTGGAATAGAGGGTGTCGCCGGCCAGAATCGCGGTCTCGGTGTCGTACTCCCGATGGACCGCCGGCACGCCGCGCCGGAGGTCGTCGTCGTCCATGATGTCGTCGTGGATCAGGGTGAACGACTGGATGACCTCGATCGAGACCGCCGCGGCCATCATGTCTACCGGGCGACCGTCGATGTCGGGGAACGACCGGTAGTCGGCCGCCTCGGGGTCGACGTCCGCGAGCGCCTCCGCGACCAGCAACAGCACGGTGGGCCGGAGCCGCTTGCCCCCCGCATCGAGCAGGTAACGGGCGGCCTCGTAGAGCCGCTCGGGCTCGGCGACCGGCAGGTCCGCGACGATGGCGTCGTTGACCTGCTCGCGTCGCTGTTCGACGGCCCCCACCACCTGTGCTTCCAGTGTCTCGGCGCTCGCGTCGGTCATGTTACTCGACGAGTTGGATGAGGTTGCCGTTGCTCGTGACGTGGAGGTCTCGGCCCAGCTTGTAGCCCTGACTCTCACAGAGGTTGACGTACGGCGAGAAGCCCTTCATGTCCTGGTGGGCCGGGATGACGTGCTGGGGCTGGAGCGCGTCCAGCATCTCGTAGTGGCCCTCCTCGCGGAGGTGGCCCGAGACGTGGACGTCGTCGTAGATGCGTGCGCCCTGCATCTTCAGGAGGCGCTCGGACTGGTAGCGCTGGCCCTCGTTGGTCGGCTCCGGGATGACGCGGGCAGAGAAGATGACCTTGTCGCCGTTCTCCAGGTCGTAGGGCGTCTCGCCTCGGCCCATCCGGGTGAGCATCGCTCGGGGCTCGCCCTGGTGGCCGGTCACGATGGGGAGGTAGTTCTCCTTGCCCTCCTTCATGATCCGCTTGAACGTGCGGTCGACCGACTTCCGGTGGCCGAACATCCCCATGTCCTCGGGGAAGTCGACGAAGTCGAGTCGCTCGGCGGTGCCCGAGTACTTCTCCATCGAGCGCCCGAGCAACACCGGCTCGCGGCCGATGTCTTGGGCGAACTCCACGAGGCTCTTGACGCGGGCGATGTGGCTGGAGAACGTCGTCGCCACGATGCCGCCGTCGTAGTCCTCGACGGAGGTCATGACGTCTTCGAGGTGACGCCGCGCGACCGACTCGCTGGGGGTGCGGCCCTTCCGGCCCGCGTTGGTGCAGTCTTCGATGTACGCGAGGACGCCCTCGCCCTCGCGGCCGATCTCGCGGAACCGCTTCATGTCGATGGGGTCGCCGACGACCGGCGTGTGGTCCATCCGCTTGTCGAGGCCGTAGACGACCGCGCCCTCCGGGGTGTGGAGGACGGGGTTGATCGCGTCGATGATGGAGTGGGTGACGTTGACGAACTCGAGTTCGACCTGCCCGGAGTCGCCGATCGACATCGTCTCGCCGGCCTCCATCTTCACGAGGTCGTTCTCGACGCCGAACTTCTGCTCGCCCTGAATCTGCTGTTTCACCAGTTCGATCGTGAACGGGGCCGAGACGATCGGTGCGTTGTACCGGTGGGCGAGCTTGCTGATCGCGCCGATGTGGTCGAGGTGACCGTGGGTCGGCACGATCGCCTGCACGTCGCCTTCGAGTTCGGACATGACGCGGTCGTCGGGGATCGCGCCCATGTCGATCAGGTCCAGACTGTGCAGTTTCTCGGTCTCGACGTTGTCGTGGAGCAGGACCTTCGAGAGGTTCAGCCCCATGTCGAAGATGACAACGTCCTCGCCCGCGCGGACCGCAGTACACTGCCGGCCGACTTCTTCGTAACCGCCGATGGTTGCAATTTCGATTTCCATAGTTTCACCTGTTGTACGCAAAGCCACGTTCCGTGGCGTCCGTACGTACCTAAACCTGCCCGCGGCGTCGGGATCCCGGCCGCGGCGTCTCACAGCCGTCGGCGGGAGCCCGCGGTGGCGACCCACGAATCCGCGAGCGATCGGTCTATGCGGGCCTTACGCGTCCCGGTAATAAAAACTGCCGGGATCGCTACGGAGCGGTCACTCGGTGACCGGCTGGTAGGCGCCCGTGATGTCCCACTCGTGGATGCAGAAGGGCTCTCCGGCGTTGCCGTTCGCGATCGTCCAGTTCGCGGCGTCGGCGTCCCACACTTCCCGCCGACCGCACCGGTGACACTCGCGTTTCGTTGGCGGGTCGAGTTCGGCCATGTTTGTGAGAGAAGGTGGCACGGGGACTTAAAATAGTCCCCTGCATCAGGGTTTGCCGGAGACCCCACCTCACGCTCGGGAGCCGGACGCGAGTTCGTACCGGGCGGTGGTCCCGCGAGCCGTGATCTCGACCGCCTCGATCCGAAATCCGATGTCGTCGAGCCCGGACACCGCGAAGTCGTCGTCGAGCCCGCGAGCGATCGTGAACCGCGGCGGGCTTCGGGAGGGCCGATACACCAGATAGACCGTCTCGTCGTGGTTCATCGTCGAGGTGTACGCGAACCGAACCGCGCCGGCGTCGACGACGATCTCGGCGCCTTTCACCAGTCGGCTATCGCCCGTCGGCGTGATCGCGACGAGGCGCTTTTCGCGTCCGTCGACGGTGACGGTCTCGACCCCGACGTCGTAGGACTCACCGCCGGGGGCGAGGCCTGCACACCCCGACACCGCGGGCGCGCCAGCAGTCGCGAACGCCGCCGCGAGGAACTGACGCCGGTTCATATCGGGCGCTATCCGCGGCAGGCCGAAATACGTTCGGGTGCGGTCGGTCGCGCGCGACGGCCGGCCCGCACCTATTTACCGGGCACCGTCGAAGCCGAGCCACATGCGCAGACGCACGCTGCTGCGCTCGGCCGCGGGGGCCGCGTCGATGGGGGTCGTCGGGAGCGTCGGAGCCAGTCGGAGCCGCGGCGAGCAAGAGACCACGACAGACGGCGAGACGGGGACAGCGACCGAGACGGGGTTCTCGCTTCGGAGCCCCGCGTTCGAGAACGGCGGGTCGATACCGCCGGCGTTCACCTGCGACGGCGAGAACCGCTCGCCGCCGCTCCGGATCGAGTCGGTGCCGGACGGCGCCGAGTCGCTCGCGCTGGTGGTCGACGATCCGGACGCGCCCGACCCGCCGTTCGTCCACTGGCTCCTGTGGGACGTCCCGGCCGACGCCGGGCGCATCCCGGCCGAGGTCCCGGCCGGCGAGACCGTCGACGCGCTCGACGGCGCGCGTCAGGGCGCGAACGGCACCGGAGAATTCGGGTACGTCGGCCCGTGCCCGCCGCGGGAGGACCCCCGCCACACCTACCTGTTCACCCTCTATGCGCTCGAAGAGCCGCTCGGCCTCGATCCCGGCGCGGGGTACGAGGAAGTGCTCGCGGCCGCGGTGCCGCGGGCGATCTCGCGGACCCGGTACGTCGGCCAGTACGAACGCGCCGAGGGGGGCGCCGGCGGGGAGACGACCGCCGACGACGGGTCCGGTGACGCGACCGAGTCCGCCGGCGACGTCGTCGAGGTGGCGGTCGGCCCGGAGGGCGACTACCTCAAGTTCGTCCCCGATCAGGTCGAGATCTCGGTCGGTGACACCGTGCGGTGGACCGCCGAGAGCGAGGGCCACAACGTCAGCGCCAAGCCCGAGGCCGACCCGAAGGTGTCGATCCCGGCGGACGCCGACCCGTTCGCCTCCTACGAGGCGAGCAGGTCGTTCATGGTGATGCAGGTCGGCGAGACCTACGAGCACACCTTCACCGTCCCGGGGACGTACACGTACGTCTGCGTGCCCCACGCCGATCAGGGGATGGTCGGAGAGGTCGTCGTCGAGTAGTTCGGCGGGCGGTCCTCGCCGAATAGTTCGGTCGCGCGTCCGATTCCATTAACCGGCGTATGACGGCCACGAGACACTGAGACTTATTGTCGCGGGCGCCGGTGTGGCGGTGTATGACGGGGGACACGGGGGACGAGACCACCGACCGAGAAACCGGACGACGGCGGTATCTGGACCGACGGCAGTTCATGATGGCGACCGGCGCGCTCGCGGGCGTCGGGGTGCTGTCGGGCAACGTCGGCGGACGAACGACACAGGACGAGGGGGACCTCGAATCGGAGTACCCGGGACTGCGGATCATCTCCGAGGAGCCCGAGAACGCCGAGGCGGCCGCGCGGGCGACCTACGAGAGCTACATCACGCCCCGGGAGGAACACTACATCCGCAACCACTACCCGACGCCGGACATCGACCCCGAGGAGTGGACCGTCTCGCTCACCGGGATGGTCGACGAGGAGGTCGAGGTCTCGGTGGACGAGATCCGGCGGGACTACTCGACCGAGACGGTGACCCACACGATGCAGTGTTCGGGCAACGGTCGGTCGTACTTCGACCCGCAGGTCGGGGGCAACCAGTGGACGTTCGGCGCGGTCGGCAACACCGTCTGGACGGGCACGCCGGTCGGCGAGGTGTTAGAGGCCTACGGCGCCGACACACAGGAAGGGACGTGGCTGTCGGTGATGGGCGGGGAGGCCCCGGAGGGCGAGGACATCTTCACCCGGTCGATCCCGATGGAGAAGGTGCTCGAAGACTGCCTGCTGGCCTACGAGATGAACGGCAGTCCGATGAACGACGACCACGGCTACCCGGTCCGACTGCTCGTTCCCGGGTGGTACGGCAACAACAACGTCAAGTGGGTCGACCGGATGCACGTCATGGACCGCATGGTGTTCGGCGAGGAGTGGGAGACCGAAGACCAGCGCCTCTACACCCACTGGCAGCAGTACTCCTACCGGCTCACGCCGATCGACGAGGAGACCGAGCAGTTCGAGCGCATCGACGCCTTCGACGTCCGGGACCAGATGGAGTCGTCGGACATCCGCCACCCGTACGTCTACGACCAGCTCGTCAAGTCGCTCATCGGCTATCCGGGCGCGGGCGCGACCGTCGAGCCCGGTCCGGGCGGCAGCGTCGAGGTGATCGGAGTCGCGTGGGCGGGCGACGACGAGGTCGACGCGATCGAGGTGTCGACCGACGGGGGCGACAGCTGGTCGGAGGCGGAGTTCTTCGGACCGGTCGACGCACCCTACTCGTGGCGCCAGTTCCGGTACGTCTGGGACGCAGAGCCGGGCTCGCACACGCTGTACTCGCGGGCGACCGACGCGAACGGCCGGACCCAGCCCGCCACCGTCTCGGATCCCGACGCCCAGCTCGTGTCGATCGAGGACGATCAGTTCCCGTGGAATCAGGGCGGGTACTGCAACAACGCCTACGAGCCCCACGGCGTCGAGGTGACCGTCGAGGCCGCCGGGGACGGCGAGGCCGAGACCGAGACCGCGGCCACGACGACCTCGTCGTAGCGGGCCGACCACGGCGGGAGCGACCGCCGTTCAGCCGTCGTCGCGGACGTCGAGCAGTCGGATCTCGAACTCTACCGGGACGCCCGCGAGCTCGTGGTTGAAGTCGACCGAGACGGTCTCGTCGCCGACCGCGGTGATCCAGCCGGTCTCGCCGTCGTCGGCCCGAACGAGCTCTCCGACCGCGGCGGTGGCGTCGCTTCGATTCTCTATCTCGGTCCGCGGGAACTCCGCGACCCGCTCGTCGTCGTACTCGCCGAACGCCTCCGCGGGGTCGAGCCGAACCGTCCGTCGGTCGCCGACTTCCATCTCCCGGACCGCCCGGTCGAGCCCCTCGATCACCTTCCCCTCGCCGACCCGGAACTCAAGCGGCTTGTAGTCGCGGTGGTCGTGGTAGACGCCCGCGTCGAGCGCCTCGTCGACGTCGGTGGTGTCGAACACCTTCCCGGCGTCCTCGCCGTCCGCGATCCGTCCGGTGAAGTGGACGACCGCGATCTCGCCCTCGGATGCCATACGACCGCACACGACGCCGATCCCCTTGAGTCTCCGGGGCCGCCAACCCCGAACGTATTTATCGCTCCTTTGTTTAGGCTAGCCTAAAATAGTCGGCACCACCCTCAGAGACCTGCGCGAACGCATCGCCGACGACCACGAGGACGGCGGGCGCTACTACGTCGCCTGCGCCCGGACGGGCGAGCGCCCGGTCCCGGTGGCGGGCAAGCGCTTCCCCGACCGGGCGACCGCAGAGGAGGCCGCGCGGGCCGCGGCGGCCTACCGGGCGGAGCTCAGGCAGTACGATCCCCGGCTCCCGTGTTACGATCTGGTCGTCTCCGAGGACCCGGGTCTGCGCGACTCCCCGATCGTCGAGCGGTCGGCGTCGACCGGCGCGGGGACCACGCTGGACTTCTGTCACGACGTGGCGGCCGCGGTGTTCGAGGCCCTGACGGCGCTCGACGAGCGGGCGGTCGAGCGCGCGGCGATGGACGCCTACCTCCACTCGGCGGAGGCGGTCGTCGATCCCGACGACCTCTGTCTGGTGTTGCTCGCCACCATGGCGACCGAGATCGACGACCGTCTCGGCCCCGACCGACAGGACGAGGTGCTCCGTGCCGCGGCCGACCGGCTCGGGCCCCGGTCGAGCGAGGACCCGGTCGCCGCGACCCTCGATCGCTTCGACGGGCTCTCGCTGGTCGACGACTACGCGATCGACGCACGGCCGGTCGACCCCGAAGGCGGTCCCGACCGCTCGTGGACGGTGACCCTCGACGAGTACGCCTTCGATCTGACGGGGCGGTGTCTACCCACCCTCCCGCTGGCCGTCGAACTGCTCCGTCACCGCCCCGAGCGCACCGTGGCGGTCACCGACGCGCGTCCCGTCGGCGACGGCGCGTGGCGGTGCGTCGTCACCGCGGGCGGCGACCGGGCCGCGGGCCTCGCGAACGCGGTGCCCGCAGAGGATTAGACCTCGAAGTCCGGCAGGTCGTCGGGGGCCTCGTACTCGCCCTCCCAGTCGATGTAGGCGTCTTCGAGCACGTCGCAGACGATCTGGCCGAACTCGGTCATCGCGGCGTTGATGCCCGAGACGATGTTCCACGAGTCGATCTCCGGGTGGTAGCTCCGCTCTTTCCAGTCCTCGGGGATTCCGGGGGCGTGATAGCCCACCCGGTCGGCGAACGAGTCCCAGAAGAAGTCGTACTCCGCGAACATCTCGAGGTCCCGAACGATGGCGTACTCCTCGTCGGTCAGGTCGGTGTGGGCGGCCCACTCGTCGAACGCGTCGATCCACGCGCCGTCTTCGAGGTACGCTTCGAGCTCGTCGCGGCGGTAGTCGTCGCCCTGCACGTCGGCGTCCTCGTACTCGGAGGCGTCCACGTTCGTGGAGAGCGACGGCGGCGACGGCGCGTCGACGTCGAGTGACATGGGTCGCGATACGCGGCCCGACCGCAAAAAGGTGCCCGTCGGCGCCACGCGCCGACTCGCCCCCGCCGGGCGGACGCATCGACGGCTCGACGGGGCGAAAGCCGAGACTACTCGGCCGTAACTCGAAATACGCGCGAGACACCGCCGATTACGGCCGTGGACGGTCCCGACGCTTTATTTCCGGTTCGTCCTCAGCCCCGCCCGCAGTATGTGTGACAAACAGACGCAGTCGATCCGGAACGCGGCGACGCTGGCGGTCGCCGCTGTGGTACTGATCGGGTTCGCCGGGGCCGGCACGGCCGCGGTCGCGGCGAGCCAGGACGGCACGGCCGAGGTACGGGTGGCCCACATGTCGCCGGACGCGCCGGCGGTGGACGTGCTGGTCGACGGCGACGCCGTCCTCGAAGGCGTCGAGTTCGGCGCGGTGAGCGACTACCTCGAACTCGAGGCCGGCGACCACGAGGTCGTCATCCAGACGTCCGAAAACGAGACCGTCGTCTTCGAGGACACGATCACGGTCGAGGCCGACACGAGCTACACCGTCGCCGCCGCCGGCGAGGTGAGCCAGGACACGTTCGCGCCCCAGATCTACGTCGACGACCCCGAACACCCGAGCGAGGAGAACGCGTCGGTTCGGCTGGTCCACGTCTCGCCCGACGCCGGGCCCGTCGACGTGACCGTCGAGAGCACGGGCGCGGTGCTGTACGACAACGCGACGTTCCCGAACGCGACCGAGTACGTAACCGTCCCGGCCGGCGACTACACCCTCGAAGTCCGGCCCGCGACCGAGGGCAACGACGGCGAGGTGCTGACGACCTTCGACGTCACCGTCGAGGGCGCGAGCACCTACTCCGCGTTCGCGGCGGGCTACCTCGCGCCCGACGAGGCGGCCGCCGACACGCCGTTCGACCTGATCGTCGCTCAGGACACCGGCGGCAACCAGACGACGATGAACGCGACCGCGCCGGTCGCGGCGTAGCCGCGCCGAATTCACACCTCGGCGAGTCGCAGAGGAGCGACTCGGGGTCCGGGCGCCTACTCGCCCGCTTCGATCCGCTCGGCGGCGGCCTCGAGTTGCTCGCGGCGCCGCTCGTGGGCGTCCTCGCGTAGCGCTCGCTGGTTGTCGGTCGGGCAGTCGAGATCCGGCACCGGCGTCGGCGTGCCGTCGTCGTCGAGCGCGACGAAGGTGAAAAACGAGGTGGTGGTCTTTCGCTCCTCGCCGGTCCGGGGGTTCTCCGCGCGGACGTCGACTTTCACGTCCACGCTGGTCCGACCGGTGTTGAACACGTACGCCTCGATCACCGCCACCTCGCCGAGGTCGATCGCGGAGATGAAATCGACGTGGTCCATCGAGGCGGTGACACACTGGTAGTTCGAGAACCGCATCGCCGAGATGGCGCCGCAGATGTCCATCCAGTGGAGCACCGCGCCCCCGAGCGCCCGCCCGAGGTTGTTGGTGTCGTTCGGGAGCAGCATCTCGGTCATCTCGGTGTACGAGTCCAATAGCGTGGCGCGTTCTGCCATCGAGGGGCGGTTCGCTCGCCCGTCGGATGTCGCTTTCGCCTCGGGGTTGATCGGCGACTCCCGGACGCCCGCCGGCCCGGCGCGCGGCGAGTCCGCCGCCCGAAAAGAGGCAACTTTTTCCACGCACCGCCCGACACGTCGGGTATGAACCTCTCCGACGAGCAAGAAGCCATCAGGGACGTCGTTCGGGAGTTCGCCGTCGAGGAGATCCGCCCGACCGCCGCCGAGGCCGACAGCGACCAGACGTTCCCCGAGGACGTCTGGGACGGGCTCGCAGACCTCGATCTGACCGGGATGACCGTTCCGGAGGCGTACGGCGGCCTCGACGTCGATCGGCTCACCTACAGCCTCGTCAACGAGGAAGTCGCCTACGGAATGTTGTCGGTCGCGACCGCGCTGTCGGTCCACTGTCTGGCGACCTCCTGCATCGCGGAGTTCGGCGACGACGACCAGCGCGAGCGGTGGCTTCCCGAGATGGTCGACGGTCGGCCGGTCGGGGCGTTCGCGCTCTCGGAGCCCCAGGCGGGCTCGAACCCCGCCGAGATGACCACCGAGGCGCGACACGAGGGCGACGAGTACGTCCTCAACGGCAAGAAGCAGTGGATCACCAACGGCCAGCGGGCGGGCGTCGTCGTCCTGTTCGCCAAGACCGACCGCGACGACCCCCGGTCGGTCACCCAGTTCGTGGTGCCCAAAGACGCCGACGGCCTCGAAGTCGGCAAGAAAGAGGACAAGCTCGGGCTCCGGGCGAGCGACACCACGTCGCTGGTGTTCGACGACGTGCGGATTCCCGCCGCGAACCGGCTGACCGAGGAGGGCAAGGGGCTGTCGGCGGCGCTCCACATCCTGAACGGCGGTCGGATCGGGATCGCGAGCCAGTCGGTCGGGCTCGCCCAGTCGGCGCTCGACGAGGCCGTCGAGTACGCCGGCGAGCGCGAGCAGTTCGGCCAGCCGATCGCCGAGATACAGACCATCCGGCACAAGATCGCCGACATGCGGACACGGCTCGGGGCCGCGCGCCTGCTCGCCCGCGACGCCGCCCGGAAAGACGACCGCGGCGAGGACGTCGAGTTGGCCGCCAGCATGGCGAAGTACTTCGCGAGCGAGACCGCGGTCGACGTCGCCAACGAGGCGGTCCAGATCCACGGCGGCTACGGCTACACCACCGACTTCGACGTCGAACGGCTCTACCGCGACTCGAAGATCACGACCATCTACGAGGGGACCTCCGAGATCCAGAAGAAGGTCATCGCGCGGAACGTGTTGGGCTGACCGGCAGTACCGCCACGTTTATCATTATAGACTGAATCGGCGTGAACGAGATGGTCGTGTCCGAGGAGTCCCGACTCGTGGACTTCGACGCCGAAGCGGCGCTCGCCGCGGCCCGCGAGGTCGACCGAGACGCCGTTCACATCTGCGTCGAGTACACCGAATCCGAGTTTCACACGCTGTACGCCGACGAGGCGACGATGGCGCTGTACGACGACCGCGCGGCGATGGAGTCTCACTTCGAGGAGGTCCACTCGTACGTCCACATCGACTTCACCGAGACCGACCTGTTCGGCGAACTCTTCCGGGCGGCCGGCGACGTCCGATCGTTCGTGACCGTGATGGAACACGCCACCGTCCTGCGTGTTCTCGTCGGCTCGCAGGGACTGTTCTTCTCGACGGACCCCGAGGCCGACGTGACGGCGCTGGTGACCGCCGTCGAGGACGCGATCGACTGATCGGCGCCGGCCGAACGCTTTTCGCGCCGGTGGCCCTATCGGCGAGCGTGACCCGAGACGACGCGCCCGCGGCCGTGGTGTACGACCTCGACGGGACAGTGGTGCGACTCGACGTCGACTGGGCGGACGTCGAGCGCCGCCTCGAAGCGCTGTTAGAACGGGAGGGCGTCGACGCCGAGCCGCTGAGCGCGTGGTCGCTGCTCGAAGCGGCCGAGGCGGCGGGCGTCGGCGAGGAAGCCGACGAACTCATCGCCGCGGCCGAGCGCGAGGGCGCCCGCGCCCCAACGCGGCTCCCGCTGGCCGACGAGCTTCTCGCCCGCGAGGTGCCGGTCGGGATCTGCTCGCTCAACCACGAGTCGGCGGTCCGTATCGCGCTCGACGCCCACGACCTCGCCGACGGCGTCGACAGCGTCGTGGGTCGGGGGACCGTCCCCGAGCGAAAGCCCCATCCCCGAGCGCTGCTGGCGGCGGTCGAGGACCTCGGGGTCGAGCCGGCGGACGTGCTGTTCGTCGGCGACTCGGCCAGCGACGAGGAGACCGCAGAGGCGGCCGGGACGCGCTTCGAGTGGGTCTGATCACTCCCGGCCGAAGTTCTCGAGGAGTCGGTCGCCGAACGCGACCACGAGGAGCGCGCCGACGACGTTGAACACGAGATCGAGGGCGGTGTCACGGGCGCTGTAGGGGATCAAGAGCGGCTCGACGCCGAGCCGTCTGCTGACCGCGTGGATCGCGTACTCCAGAAGCTCCCAGAGGACGCCCGCGCAGGCGACGACCCCGATCACGTTTCGCTCGGGGTCGCGGCCCCGACGCCGGGCCGCGACGTGGACGATCCCGCCAAGCAACGTCGCCGAGAGGGTGTGGGTGACGTGGTCCCACCACCCCACGTCGTCGTAGGGACCCAGCATGCCGACCGCGTGGGCGAGCATCGCGATCCCGGCGTAGACCCGTTGCCACGGCCGGAACTCGACGGCGTACCGGCGTTCGAGCAGGTCGGGGACGAACGTGACCGCCAGCGTCAGGACGGCGTTCGCGACGGCGCCGGGGCTCCGGCGGCGGATTCCCGCGCCGAACACCGCGACGATCGCCCACCTGATCGCGCGCTCGACCGCCCGGGCCGCAGTGGTCAGCCTCGCCATGTGTCTAGTCGGACAGTACGGGCGGTAAACCGAAATACCTCACTCTTCGGCGCGCCGAGCGTAGGCGAACACCGACACCGCGACGACGAACCAGACCAGCGCGCCGACCCGGACGGCGAACGACACCCGCGACTCCCAGGTCGGGAGCGCGACGCCGGTGGCGAACGCGAGCAACGCGACGACGGGCGCCCCGACCACGATGGTGAGGACGAAGGTGGTCTGCATCACCCACCCGTAGTCGACGCCCTCGGGGTCGTGGCTCTCGACTGGTTCGGGCACGCGTGGAACGCGGGACGCGGGTGGCTTAACGGTTTGGAACCGAATACGTTTAACCGAACGCCCGCGACCCACTCGGTATGACAACCGTTCGGGACCTCGCGGCGACCGACGACGACGAGGAGATAACGATGCTGACGGCCTACGACGCGCCGACCGCCGGGATCGTCGACGACGCGGGCGTCGACGTGATCCTGGTCGGCGATAGCTTGGGCAACGCGGTGCTTGGCTACGACTCGACGCTCCCGGTCACCGTCGAGGAGATCCGGAGCCACACCGCGGCGGTCGCCCGCGCCACCGACGACGCGCTGGTAGTCGCCGACATGCCGTTCCTGAGCTACGGCGTCGACGAGAGCGAGACCATCGAGCACTGCGGACGGATGTTGAAGGAGGCAGACGCCAACGCGGTCAAGTTAGAGAGCGGCCCCCACACCGTCGAGGTGACCGAGCGCCTCGTCGATCTGGGGATCCCGGTGATGGCCCACCTCGGGCTGACGCCCCAGCGCGTGAACCAGCTCGGGGGGTACTCCCGGCAGGGGACCGACGAGGAGAGCGCCGGCGAACTCCTCGATCTCGCGACGGCCCACGAGGCGGCGGGGGCGTTCGCGCTCGTGCTCGAACACGTCCCGGCGAACGTGGCGGCCCAGATCACCGAGGCCCTCGACATCCCGACGATCGGCATCGGCGCGGGTCCCGACACCGACGGGCAGGTGCTCGTGCTCAACGACGTGTTCGGGCTGAGCGACCGGACGCCCCCGTTCTCGACGCAGTTCGGCGACGTGCGCGCCGAGATGGAGGGCGCCGTCGAGCGGTTCCGTGACGCGGTCGAGTCCGGGGAGTTCCCGGCCGACGAACACAGCTACGACGAGGACGCGATCGACGACCTCTACTGACTCACAGCGAGACGCCCGCCAGCGCCAGCAGATTCACCGCGAGCGTCCCGAGCAAGAAGAGCGGCAGGATCGTCCGGACCGACCAGAGCCACGCCGGGCCGACCGACCGCGACCGGGCGCCCGCGCCGGTGGCGTACTCCGCGAGCGCGTCGGCGCCGAGCACCCAGCCGACGAACAGCAGAAATCCGACCAGCCCGGCGGTCAGCATCAGATCGACGAGCGTGCTCGCCACGAAGTCGAACAGCGCGGGATTCAGCGCGTTCGCGCCCCCGGTGAACAGGATCACGCTCGCCAGCGAGAGGGTGGCGGTCCGCCGGCTCACGCCGTGTTCGTCGACGAGGTACGCGACCGGGATTTCGAGCATGCTGATCGACGACGAGAGCGCCGCCAGCGAGACGACTCCGAAGAACGCCACCGCGATCACGCCCCCGAGCGGGAGCTGGGCGAACGCCCCGGCGATGGAGACGAACAGCGCGCCGGGCCCGCCGCCGGCCGCCGCGGGACCGGTGAGTTCGCCGAAGGTGGTAAAGAGCAGCGGGAACACCACGAGCCCCGCCAGAACGCCGACGCCGGTGTTCAGCACCGCGATCGTACTGCCGTCGACCGCGAGGTCCCGGTCGTCGCCGAGGTACGAGGCGTACGTGATCATGGTGCCCGCGCCCAGCGAGAGCGTAAAGAGGGCCTGTCCGGCGGCCGCGCCGATCACGTCCAAGAGGTTCGCCCGCAGGTACGCGGCGTCGAAGTCGAGGTAGAACGCGAGCCCCGCGTCGGCGCCCGGCTGGGTGATCGCCCACCCCGCGAGCGCGACCAGCAGGGCGAGGATGGCCGGCATCATCACCTTCGTCGCCTTCTCGATGCCGTCCCGGACCCCACCGAGCACGATGAACGCGGTCACCCCGAGGAAGGCGGCGTGAAACCCAAGCGCCTCGACGCCGAAGTTGATCCCTTCGAAGTACGCGCCGGGCGACCCGAAGTACGACCCCGTGAAGCTCGCGAGGAAGTACCGGAAGATCCACCCGCCGACGACGCTGTAAAACGACAGCAACGCGAGCGCGGTCACGACCCCGAACAGGCCGACAGCGCCCCACGACTTCGACCCGGAGAGCCGAAAGAGCGCGCCCGCCGGGTTGCGCTGGGAGCGTCGCCCGATCACGAACTCCGCGAGCAGGCCCGGCACCCCGACCAGCAGGATGATCCCGAGGTACACCGCCAGAAACGCGCTCCCGCCGTTCTCGGCGGTCATCCACGGGAACCGCCAGATGTTACCTAATCCCACTGCGCTTCCCACGGCGGCGAGGATGAAGCCGACGCGGGTCCGCCACGATTCGCGTGTCATTGGCCCACACTCGACAGTCCGCGGGTAAGAGAGTTTCGAGTTTAGAACCGTAGGTTGGAAAATATAATAATTCTCGGGCGTATATCCGGATTTTTCGGGATCCCAAACCCCGTCAATCAGCGATACCGGCTACGATTCGTAGAAAGAACCGTCGGCTGACGCGGGAGACGCGTCGATTCGTAGCATCGGCTACTCGATCGGTCCGACGATTCGAAAAACCGCGGTCGCCCTCAGGCGACTAGAAGTAGTCGCCGGCGACGATGCCCGAGTACAGCGAGTCGACGCCGAGGTAGAGAGTCACGATGACCGCGATGGGGACGACGATGCGGACCCACCAGAGCCACCCCGTGGCGAACGACGGGCCGAACGACGAGCCGAGTTCGATCTCGTCGATCGCCTCGGTGTTGGCGACCCAGCCCACGAACACCGCGAGCAACAGCACCGCGATCGGGAGCAGGAGGTTGAACACCACGTCGTTGTAGAAGTTGAGCCACGACGTGCCGAACGTCGTCGGGACGCCGAGGAGGAAGATGCCGACGCCCATCGCGACGGCGGTCGTCGTGCGGCCGTAGCCGTAGTTCTCGCTCACGAACGACACCGGAACTTCGAGGAGGCTGATCGCGCTCGAGAGGGCCGCGAACAGCAGGACGACGAAGAAGACTGCCCCGAGGATCCCGCCCGCGGGGAGGGTGCCGAACGCGCCGGCGATGGCGATGAACGCCGTGCCCGCACCGCCGCCGGCGCCCTCGACGCCGCCGGTCGCGAACAGGAGCGGGAACACGACGAACCCCGCCAGCAGCGCGACGAGGGTGTTGACCACGACGATCGCCCCGCCGTCGGCCGGCAGGCTGTCGTCGCGCCCGAGGTAGGAGGCGTACGCGATCATGACGCTGAACCCGAGCGACAGCGTGAAGAACGCCTGTCCCATCGCGGGCGGGACGATGGACGCGAAGTTGTCGACGATGACGCCGAAGTCCGGCGAGAGGTAGTACTCGTAGCCCGCCGCGGCGCCGTCGAGCGTCGTGGCCCACGCGCCGAGGCCGACGAGCAGGATGAGGATCGCGGGGATCATGAACTTGGTCGCGCGCTCGATGCCGCCGGTGACGCCGGCCGCGACCACGCCGATGGTGATCGCCATGAAGACGGCGTGAGCCGCGATGGCGACGTTCCCGGTCGACACCGACCCGAAGTACGTCGCGGGGTCGCCGAAGTAGGCGCCGCTGAGGCTCCCGACGATGTAGCTGAGGACCCACCCGCCGATGACGCTGTAGAACGCCAGGGTCACCAGCGACGAGAACACGCCGAGGCCGCCGACGAACGACCACTCGCCGTGGCCGATCGACTTGAACGCGGCGACGGGGTTGCTCTCGCCGCGCCGACCGATGACGAACTCGATCATCATGGTCGGGAAGCCGATGAGGAACACCGCGGCCAGATAGACGACGAGGAACGCCGCCCCGCCGTTCGAAGCCGTCTGGAACGGGAACGACCAGATGTTCCCGAGGCCGACCGCGCTCCCGACGGCGGCGAAGATGAAACCGATCCGACTCGTCCACGTCTCTCGTTGTGCCATGTGTGGCGTTGGCTTCCAAACCACACTGCATAAACGCCACGGTTCGTTCGCGTTGTGGCGATTTTTGCCGACAGTATTTTCAGTAACCGCCGTTCATGTCGGCTGAAATGGACGAACGGTCAATGGCCGACCGAACGGGGCTCTCACGGTCGGTCGGCGGGGATCTCGGTCGGCCGGGGTCGCCTCAGGCCTCGCCGTACACCGGGACCGCCGCGCCGCTGGTTACGCTCGCGGCGTCCGAGCAGAGAAACAGGACCACCTCGGCGATGTCGGCGGGATCGACCCACGCGTCGTGGTCGGCGTCGGGCATCATCTCGCGGTTCGCCGGCGTGTCGATGACGCTCGGCATGACGGCGTTGGCCCGCACCTCCCCGGCGTTCTCGGCGGCGATGGTCTCGGTCAGGAGTCGCACCCCCGCCTTCGACGCCCGGTACGGACCGTCGCCCTCGCCGCCTTCGAGCGACGACCGGGCCGACACCGAGACGATCGCGCCGCGCCCGTCGCGCTCGCGCAGGTGGGCCAACGCGTGCTTGCTCGCCAGAAACGCCGTCTTGAGGTTCACGTCGAACAGCGTCTCGAAGGTCTCGACGTCGGTGTTCTCGATCGGCGCCCCGCCCTTCCAGGTCCCCGCGACGTTGGCGAGACAATCGAGGCGACCGTGGTCGGCGAGGACTTCCGAGACGACCCGTTCGACCTCGCGCTCGTCGGTGAAGTCCCCGCGATAGAAGTCGATGGCCCTGCCCGTGTCGAGTCCCGCCTCGCCGTCGTCGGGCGCCACCACGTCCGCCGCGGCGACCGTCGCGCCCGCGTCGGCGAACGCCTCGCAGACCGCGGCGCCGAGCGCGCCGCTGGCGCCGGTGACCAGCGCGACCGAGTCGGTGAAGTCGAAGCTGACGTCCATACCCCGTGGACGGTCGCTCGGCAGTTAACGTTCAGGGTCGCACGACCAGCTTCCCGAAGAAACTGTTTCTCAACACCGCCTTCTGGGCGTCGCCGGCCTGCGAGAGCTTGTAGCGCCGCGAGACGTGGGGCCGGAGGTCGCCCGCCGCGAGCAGGTGGGCGAGCTTTCGTAACACCCCGGCCATGTCCGGCGTGTTGTACATGCTCATCAGGTGGAGTCGCATCTCCTTGCCGCGGGCGGCCGCGACGTTCTCGAAGCCGGCTTCGGGCCGGGTGTTGCCGATGCCGACGACCCGGACCCCCTGCGTGCCGACCTCGGCGTCGAAGTCGAGGTACTGATCGAGTCGGTGGTCCAAGATCGCGTCCGGACGGCCGGCCTCGATCACCGCCTCGGCCAGATCCTCCCGGCCGTAGTCGAGGGGCGCGTCGACTCCCAGTTCGCGGAGTTCGTCGTGGTACTCCTCGGAGGCGGTCGCGAGCACCGTCGCGCCCGCCGCGCCGGCGATCTGGACCGCGACGTGGCCGACCCCGCCGTTGGCGCCGTGGACCAGACACGTCTCGGTGGGGTCGAGGCCGGCGTGGTCGACCAGCGCCCGCCACGCGGTCACGCCGACGAGCGCGGCCGCCGCGCCCTCGCTGAACCCGACCTCGTCGGGCAGGCGGGCCGCCCGGTCGGCGGGTGCGACGGCGTACTCGGCGTACGTCCCCTGCCGGTCGTTTCCGAGTCCCGTGCCGAAGACGCGGTCGCCCTCGTCGAACTCGGTGACGCGCTCGCCGACCGCGTCGACGACGCCCGCGAAGTCCGATCCAGGGATCATCGGGAGCGTCGGCGGCTCGTAGCCTCCCTCCCGAAAGTAGGTGTCGACGGGGTTGACTCCCGCGGCCTCGACCGCGACCCGGATCTCCTCGGGGCCGGGGTCGGGACGCTCGATGTCGTCGACTTGCAAGACGTTCGGCCCGCCGTGTTCGTGGTATCGGACGGCTCTCATACCGCGACGTAGGGGCGGCGCCGAGATAAAGGTCGACCTCGCGGCGACCCGCGTCACAGGTAGCCGTCCAGCTTCTCCTTGCTGAGCGCCAGATACTCGTCGTCGAAGGTGTAGGCCTCGACCGAGAGCGTGCCGGTCCAGCCGTCCCGGAGGGGCGAAAGCGCGGTCTCGAAGTCGGTCGTGCCCGAACCGACCGGGACGTGCTCGTCGCGGGCCTCTCGGGCGTCGTTGACGTGGACGTGGCTCACCCGATCGCGGTGGTCGTCGAGGAACGCGGCCGTGGCCTCGGCGTCCAGCCCGTCGACCCGGGCGTGGCCGGTGTCGAACGTCATCGCGGCGTCGGTCTCGGCGAACACCGACTCGAAGTCGTGGACTGTCAAGCGGACGCCCGGGAGGTTCTCGACGCAGAGCTCGATGTCCCGGTCGGCGGCGGCCGCGTCGAGTTCCCGGACGGCCTCGAACAGGCGGGGCCGGATCTCGTCGAACGCCCACTCGGGCGGCGAGGCGTCGGAGCTCGCGTGCAAGACGGCCTTCTCGGCGCCCATCTCGGCGGCGCCATCGAGACAGGCGCGGTGTTCGTCGAGACACGCCGTCCGGACTCGGTCGCGGGGCGTCCCGAGGTCGAGGTCCGCGAACGGGAGGTGGACCAGCAGATCGAGCCCCGCGTCGTCGAGCGCGTCGGCGACCGCCCCGGCGTCGAGGGCGGTCCGTTCGGTCGCCCCGTCCATGTAGAGTTCGACGTAGTCGAAGCCGATCGCCGCGCCGGCGTCGATCGCCTCGCGCCACCCGACCTCGCCGGTGTGGGTCTGAGTGACGTACCCGATTCGGACCCCCTCAGTCACCGGTTTCACCGCCCTCGACCGACGGCACCGGCGCGTCGGCGTCGCCCCGCTCGGCGGACGTGTCGGCCGCGACGAACCGGGTCAGGTCGGCCACGCTCGGGGCGACGAGCGTGGGCTCGATGTCGCTGGTCTCGACCTCGACCCGGGTTGCGTCGCCGGTGAGCACACACACCGACTCGCACCCGACGCTCTCTGCGAGCGCCACGTCGGTCGCCAGTCGGTCGCCGACGACCGCGACCTCCGCCGGGGCGTACCCCTCGGCGTCGAGGACGTGGTCGAGCATCTCGGCGTTCGGCTTGCCGAACACCCGCTCGGGCGACCGGTCGGTCGCGCGCCCGATCATCGCGCCGATGGCGCCACAGTCGGGCACGAACCCCTCGCCGGTCGGGCAGACGTCGTCCGGATGGGCCAGCAGGAAGGTCGCGCCGTCCCGAATCGCGAGCGTCGCGCGCCGGGCCTTCTCGTAGGTGAGTTCGGTGTCGAAGCCCACCACCACGGTGTCGGGGTCGTCGTCGCCGACCGAGACGCCCGCCGCCGCCACCGCCTCGCGCATCGCGTCGGTTCCGAGGACGAACACCTCGCCGGGGTCGGTCTCCACGAGGTGCTGGATCACCCCGTCGGTCGAGAGCAACACGCTGTCTGGGTCGGCTGGGACGCCCAGCTTCGTCAGCTTGCTCGCGTACTCGTCTTTCCACCCCGAGGAGTTGTTCGAGAGGAAGTACACCGCGACCCCGCGGTCGCGGAGCAACTCGACGAGTTCGCGGGCGCCCGCCACGAGGTCGTCGTCGAGGTAGAGCGTCCCGTCGAGGTCGAAGAACACCGCCTCCTTCTCGTCGAGGGCAGACAGCCCGGCAAATCGGAGGTCGGCCTCGGTCAGGTCCGCGAAGTCGTCGATCTCCACCCACTCGCGGCCGGTGACGTCGGCGGTCGCCAGGTCGTGGTCGCGGTCGCGGACGAGTCGGTCGATGGCGGCCTCGGTCCAGTCGCCGAAGTCGCCCTCCCGGTCGATGGTCCGGGCGATCTCGTCGAACAGCATCGAGGAGAACGATGCGGAAAACCGGTAGACGTCGGTCGAGACGCCGTGGGCCACCTCCTCCGGGACCGCCTTGTCGATGTGGCTCACCAGCCCGCGGTCGTCGACGGTGACCTTCATCGCCTCCTCGGAGAAGGTCGCGCGGTCGCACGCCACCGCGCTGTCGGCGTCGGCGTCGACGAGGTCCGCGAGCAGGTCGGGCTCGAAGGCCACGTCGCCGTTGGCGAGCACGAACGGCTCGCCGGCGACCGCCTCGCGGGCGAGCGACAGCGAGTACATGTTGTCGGTGTTGGCGAACACCTCGCTCTCGACGACGCTCACCTCGAGGTCGGGCCGGTCGACCGAGACGGCCTCACAGCGCGCCCGCGTCTCGTCGGCGAGGTAGCCCGCGACGACGGTCACGTCACTCACGCCGGCGTCGTCGAACGCGCGCAACTGTCGGCCGAGCACCGGCTCGCCGGCGACGGTGACACAGCTTTTCGGCTCGTGAAGCGTGAGCGGCCGTAGACGGGACCCGATACCAGCCGCTAGAATCACCCCCTTCATGGATATAGTGCTCAATACCGCAACGTATCGATCCATAATCCTACCGGCCCCGCCACACGTTCGAATTACTCGCCGTCGCCGAAGCCGAGGACGCCGGGGTAGTCCGCGATCAGCCCGTCGACCCCCGCGGCCCGGAGCTGGGTCGCCTGATACCAGCGCTCGACGGTCCAGACGTTGACCCGCCGGCCCTCCTCGTGGGCGAGCTCCACGAGGTCGACCGGCTCGTAGGGGCCAAGCGAGCCGTACTCGGCGTTGAACAGCTCGGTCCCGGGGACCATGTTCCACGGGACGTGGATCGCCTCGCAGTCGTACCGGCGGGCGACCTCCATTCCGTCGGCGACCGATTCGGCGAACACCGCGGCGATCGCCACCGAGGGGTCGGCTGCCCGGGTCGCCGCGAGCGCGCCCTCCGAGAACGACGAGATCAACGCGTCGTTGTCGTGGTCGTCGAGCGTCGAGACCACTCGCTCGGCGAACGCGCGCCAGCGGTCGGTCTCGGCCTCGCGGTCGCCCGGCGGGAGGTTCTCGCGGGGACGGATCGCGGCCGTCCCGGGGTTCTTGAACTCGACGTTCACGCCGACCTCCGGGGGGATCGCGTCGAGGACCGCGTCGAGCCGGGGGACGGGCTCGCCGGTTCCCAGCACCTCGAGCTCGGCGAGCGTCTCGTAGGGAGTCTCCCAGACGTACTGGCCCGCGAGCCGGTCGGGAGCGTCGGTCACCCGGCCGAGGCGCTCGTCGTGAAACACCACGAGCTCGCCGTCGGCGCTCGCCATCACGTCGATCTCGACCATCGCGGGCGGCTCGCCGCGGCCGAGGCCGGTCGCGGCGCGCTCGGCGGCCGCCACCGTGTTCTCGGGGCAGACGCCGGCGAAGCCGCGGTGGGCGATGAGGTCGGGGGTCGGTCGGTTCGGTGCTCGTCGGTCCGTCGTGCCGGTCGTGCCAGACATTGTGTGATCGGTGCGACGCCCGAGCCGTCGCCGACCCGGCGTCGTCGCCACCCTCGTCCGGAGGTTGGCACAAGCGGGACTTCAAGGTTTCTTTCCGAATATAAATAGTGCTACGGAACGGCGCGTAGCTCTCAGAGCGGTTCGTAGCCGTTCTCGGGGCGGCTCGGCGACCGGCTACGACAGGTCCTTCGCGACCATCTCGCCCCAGTGGTCGAAGCCGTGGCGATCGTAGAACGCCTTCGCGCGGTCGTTCTCCCGGTCGACGTCGAGCACGAGCCTCTCCAGCGGGAGGTCCTGATCGCGGGCCAGCCCCACGGCGGCGTCCATCAGGTCGTCCGCGACGCCGGTCCCGCGGAACTCGGGCCGGACGTAGATCTCGTTGAGCACCGCGGCGTCCCAGATCATCGCGAGCTGTTGGGGCAGAACGAAGACGTAGCCCGCGAGCGCGTCGGGATCGGCGTCCGCGTCGCCCCCTCCGGCGTCGCCCGCGTCGGCCACCGTCACGCACCGGGGCTCGTGTTTCACGCACCAGAACGCCCAGTCGAGGTACCGCTCGCCGTACTCGTCGGTGAGCTTCCCTTCGTACTTCGCGCGCTTGTCGTCGCCGCCGGTTCCCGACCCGAGCCCGAGTTCGAACCCGCGCTTGAGGTCCCACAGGTCGCGGGCGTCGCGGTCGGGATCGTACGGTCGGACGGTCACGTCTGTGTCGGCCATGCTCCGGGGTTGACGGCGCTCGGTGTTAGTTCCGCCGCTCCTCGCGCAGGCGCAGGCCGACCACCGCGTAGCCCGTCAGCGCGAGCAGGAGTCGCTCGCCGGAGGTGACGATGTAGAAGATGCGCTCGACGTCCTCGGTGGTCTCGCCCCGGGACGGATCGACCCCGGTCCGGTAGTGGGTGTTGTCGGTCGTCCGCACCGTCTGGTCGGTCGCCCGGGCCGCGGGTTCGGTCAGGAAGTCGAAGTCGAAGTCCACGAACGTCTGGACCACCCCGCGCTGGTCGGAGTAGATCACCCGCCCGGTGAGCTCGTAGAACTGGTCGTGGACCGGGTAAAAGAGGTTCACGCCGTTGAGAAACAGGTCCGGCCCGATGCCGGCGACCGCCACCGCGAAGACGCTCACCCACGCGACGCGGACGCCCCGGGTCCCCCACCGGGCCGCGAGCCGCGAGCGCTCGCGGAGTCGGACGTCGTAGTACAGCACCGCGCCGAGCGCGAGCGGCACCAGCAGGGTGTGAAACGCCGCCCGATGGGTGCCCGCCACGACGAGGCCGACGAACACGTCGAGGTCGACGAACGCGGTGGCCGCCATCACGACTGCGATCGCGCGGGCGTCGAACTCCTCGGCGAGCAGGGCGGTGCCGACCAGCCCCGCCAGCGCGACGTGCACCAGCGTCGATGGCATGCGTGTCGGTTGTCCCCGAGGCCCAATATCAGTTTCCCGGCGTGTTCGGCGAACGTCGAACCCCGGTTTCGATACGCTTTTGCGGCTCACCCCCGGAGTCGGGAGCATGTCGGATCCCGACGACCCCCGCGGACAGCTCGCCGAGCGCATCGCGGGCGAGATAACCCTCAGCGACGACCCCGGCGCGACCCTCCGGAAGTGGCGGACCGACTTCGGGGTCTCCCAGACCGACCTCGCCGACCACCTCGACGTCTCGTCGTCGGTCGTCAGCGACTACGAGAGCGGTCGCCGCGAGAGCCCCGGCATCGGCGTGGTCGCCCGGATCGTCTCCGGCCTGCTCGACATCGACGAGCGCCGGGGCGGCGACCGCATCCGCCAGCACGCCCGGGTGCTCTCGGCGGGCTTCGAGAGCGACATCGTGAGCGACCTCCGGGAGTACCCCACCGCGGTCTCGCTGGATCGGTTCTACGACGCGGTGGGCGCGACCCCGCTCACCGACGGCGATCACGACCACGTCACCGGCCACACCGTCATCGACAGCATCGAGGCGATCACGCGCCTCTCCAGCGAGGAGTTCTACCGCCTCTACGGCCAGAGCACGAGCCGAGCGCTCGTGTTCACCAACGTCACCCGCGGGGAGTCGCCGCTGGTCGCGATGCGCGTGGTCAACCCCACGCCCCACGCCGTGGTGCTCCACGGCCTCGACCGCGAGGACCTCTGGGAGCACGCCCCGAAGATGGCTCGACTCGACGGCTTCGCGCTGGCGGTCACCGACGAGCCGATCGACGACGTGCTAGACGCGCTCCGCAAGATCCCCTGATCCGTCGACGACCCACTGATGGGAAAATAGCGGTTCGGACGCTTTACTCGACGTACTCGTAGGTCCGCTCGTTCATCCGGCCCCAGCCGGTGAACACGAACTCCTCCTCGGGGACGGTGAAGTCCTCGATGTCGATCGTCTTGTCGTGGTTGTGCCGATCGTGGACCTTCTCGTACTCAGCGAACGAGAGGTCGTATCGCTCGTCGATCTGCTCGTCGACGTTTAGCTCGTCGATCTCCTCGGCCCAGTCGTCGGCGACCGTCTCGGCGTGGATCTCGGCCTGCGCGCCGCTCCCGTACGAGCCGACGAGCAGGCGCTCGCCCGCGAGGTCCCGCCCCGACTCGGCGGCGCTCTTGAGCGCGGCCGCCCGGGCGATGTGGACCGAGCCGGTGTACCAGTTGCCGACCTCCCGGGAGATGGCGAGGGTGGGCTCTATGACCTCGCCGTACCACTCGCGGTACTCGTCGGTGGATTTGAGCTCGTCCATGTGCTCGCGGATGGCCTCCTCGTAGGCCTCGCGGTCGGCGTAGTCGTCCTCGCGGGGCTGGAGCCCGATCTCCTCGGCGAGAGACTCCTCGATCGGCGTGTTCCGGATCATGTGGCGGTAGCCGAGCAGTCCGGCCTTCCGGACCATGCCGGGGAACGGCGTGTGGAACGGGATGTACGCGAAGTCCTCGGGGTGGGTCGGGTCCGAGATCGACTCGAAGTCCTCGACCGCCTCGCGCATCCGCGCGAGGTACACCTGCATCGAGCGCTTGCCGTCGACGCTCGGGAACTGCTGGTTCGGCTTGAGGAAGTCGGTCTCGTCGGCGCTCCCGTACCCCTGCTCGGTCGAGAGCTCCACGAGGTCCGGGTCCTCGTCGACGAGCATCGCGACCGCGCCCGCGCCCTGCGTGGCCTCGCCGGGGTCGCCCCGGGCGTAGAGGGCGGTGTCGGTCGCGATCACGAGCGCCGCGCGGTCCCGGTTCCGGCCGGCCTTGATCCAGTTGTACGCGTCGTCGAGACTCTGGGTGCCCGCGATGCAGGCGAACTTGCGCTCGCCCTTGTTGGCGTGGTGGAAGTCGCCGTCGTACACCTGCTCGAGACAGCCCGCGATGTACGTCGAGACGGGCTTGGAGTTGTCGAACGCCGATTCGGTCGCCACGTCGATGCGACCGATGTCGTCGGGGGCCAGCCCCTTGCGCTCCATCAGGCGCTTTGCGGCGTTCGCACCCATCGTGACGATGTCCTCGTGGGCGTCGGGGAACGAACTCGCGTTGAGCCCCAGTCCCTTCGTGTACTTCTCGGGGTCCTCGCCCTTCTGGGGCGCGAACGTCCCCGGCAAGTCGAGCTTGAGCTTCCCGGTCCAGATTTCGAGTGCGTCGATACCGACGGCTGTCATACACGTCTCTGCGGGAAGGCGCTATAAGATTTTGTCGATAGCGTGTTCGACGGTCGTCGAACTACGGCTCTATCGTGAAGGTCGTCGTCCTCGTCTCGCCGCTCGCCGTCTCGTAGTAGACTGTCATCGTGATCCGCCTGTTGGTCATGTCTACCGGGTCGCCGTTGTTCTTTCGGAACTCGAAGAACTGCACCTCGCCGACAGTACCGCCGTCCATCGTCGCCGGTCCGTCGAAGTCGATCCGATCCCCGATCGCGTAGCCGTCGAAGCTGTCCGCAGTGGAGTCGGGCGCGCCGTCGCCGTTGGCGTCGATCTCGATCTCGGCGGCGGTGAGTTGGGTCTCCCTGATCTGCTGGGCGGGGCCCGTCGTGTCGTTCACCTTCACCGCGGTCACGTCGACCGCGTCCGCAAGTTCGTTTCGGATGTCGACCTGTAGTATCGAGTTGACGCCGGCCTCGGTGCCTTCTACCGTTCGATACGTGCCGGTGTAGGTGAGGTTCCCGCTACCGCCGTCGCCGCCGTCGCCGCCGCCGTCACTGCCGGGCGTGACGGTGAACTCGGTCTCCCCGACCGCCTGACTGTCGCCGGGGGCTCGGTCTTCGAGTCGGTAGCGGATCGTGATCGAGACCGCCTCGCCGTTCATGTCGACGTTGGACGCGTCGTTCGAATCCGTGAAGAACTCGTAGAGATATATCGACGCCTCATCGTCGGACGACACGACGGGATTGCCGTCGTTCGCGCGCCCGTCGAGGTCGAGGTCGATTGCGTCCGGAACTGCGGTGCCGTCCTGCCCGCCGGGGAACCCCAGACTGCTGAAGTCGACGTAGCCGTCGCTTTCGTTCCCGTCGACGAACACCTCGCTTATCAGCTTGCCCTCGCCCGTGGTTCGGTCGGCGAGCACGTCGATGTCGGCGTCGGCGGGTTCGATTCTGATGTCGGTTATCGCGACCGACTGATTGTACTCGTTCGTGACGCTGAAGTTGATCCCGCCGGGCGTAGTTCCGTCGTCGGGCCCGTCGTCGGCCACCGCGTCCTCGTTGTACGTGAGTCGCCCCGACAGTCCGCCGCCTCCACCGCCACCGCCGCCTGAGCCGGACACCTCGACCTCGTAGGTCGCTTCTTCGGTGTCTTTCGACCCGGCGACGTCGTCGTCGTCCGGGCCGTCGAAGCCGAGCGCGAACGAGTCGGTCTCGGTCCCGGTGACTGCCGCCGTCGGCTCGTAGACGAACGTCGCCCGGCCGTCGCTGTCGGTCCGGACCGTCTGGTCGGACTCGTCGCCGGTCTCGGCGTCGTAGAGTCTCCCTTTCGAGGGATCGGTCGTCACCGTCACGTCGACGCCGCTGACGTGGTTGTTGTACTCGTCGCGGACTTCCACCACGACGCGTCGGGTCCCGTCTTCGCGCACCACGGCGCCGTCCCCGTCCACGTCGACGGCGTACGTCGGGGACGTCTCGGACGCGTCCGAGCCGACGCCGACCTCGGCCATCTGGAGATCGTAGGTTCCCGGTTCGAGGACGACGCGGACCGCGTCCTCGCCCGCGACCGGTTCGACCGCCGAGACGTGTTTGTCCGGGTCGGTCCCGTCCTCGTCGAGTTCGCCCTCCAAGAGCCCCTCCCACTCGCCGGCGTCGAGTTGCGTCGGGACGACGATCGTGAGGTCCTCGTCCGGGGCGCTGTTCTGGACCGATACCGTCCGCGTCGTGGCGCTGACCGGCCGGACGTTCACGCTCGCGACGCCGTTGGTGGACTCGGAGACGGTCCCGTCGAGGGTCACGACCGAGATGCGGTCGCCCTGCACGAGCCGCTGGCCCGCGAGCGTGACGGTCGCGTCCGCGAACCGATTGTAGAGGACGCCGTTGCGGTACACCGTCGTCGGCGGGTCCTGATAGACGCTGTACCGGGGTTCGTACGTCAGTCCCCGCGTCGGGTACGGCCGGGCCGTCCCGTCCCAGTAGTCGCCGACCTCGCCGGTCGCGGCCGCGTTTCGAATCCGGAGGCTCGCGTCGGCGCTCGTCGCGAGCCGCCCCGACGGCGGCGCGGGGTTGACGAACAGCGCGCGCTCGGGGTACCGCGTCCCCAGCGAGACCGTCGCCGAGCCGCCGGTTCCGGTCGCGGCGGCCCGGTAGACCTCGTCGCGAAGCTCCTGAAGCTCGCCGTGGACCCGCTGGTTGTGGTTGTACTCCACCTGTTCGTTCTGCTGGGGCACGACCGTGGCCTGATAGGTCGAGACGAGCACGATCAGGATGGCGAACAGCAACACCGCCCCGATCTGAACCGTCACCCCGCGGTCGTCGGCTCGGAATCGCACTACCGGCCCCTTTCAGGCGAGGTAGTTAAAAATAGCGTCTGCGACGGCCGCGACGGTTCGCGGGCGTCGGACGCGAATGATACGCACACTCGTTACAATCTTATTACAATTGCGATCCGATACCACGATCGCATGTCCGATCCCTTCGGTCGCGCGATTCGAGACCACTACCGCGGCGAGCGTGAGGCACCGCTGGTCGACCGCGACGGCGAACGAACCCGCGAGCATCCGATCGAGCGGTGGTACTTCGGCGAGTTCGAGGGCGACGAGTGGCTCGAATCGCACCTCGACGGGCCGCTGATCGACATGGGTGCCGGCGCGGGCCGCGACGCGCTGTACTTCCAAGACCGGTTCGAGACGGTGGCCATCGAGGTCAGCGACCGCCTCGTGGCGACGATGCGCGACCGCGGGGTCGTCGACGCCCGGCGGGCCGACATGTTCTCGCTCCCCGAGCAGTTCGAGCGCGACCGGTTCCGGTCGGCGTACGCCAGGGGGACCCAGGTGCAACTCGCGGGGTCGATGGCGGGGGTCGAGCGGTTCCTGAGCGATCTGGCGGTCGTGACCGCGCCCGACGCGACCGCAGTGATCGACGGCTACGCGCCCGAACGCGACGCGACCGCAGACGCGTTCGGCTACCGCGAGGACCCCGCACCGGGGCTGGCCTACCGCGTCTACCACTGCGTCTACGAGGACGAGGTCGGCGAGACGTTGCTGTTCAGGCTGTTCAGCCCGGACCGGCTCCGTGCGGCCGCGGTCGGAACGCCGTGGACGGTCGCGGAGGTGCGATACCCCCGATCGGACCGGCCGGTCCAGTGGGTGGTGCGGCTGGAGAAAGCGTGACCGTCAGATCGGATCGCGCGGCGAAAACGCTGGCCGTCAGTCGTCGTCTTCTTCTTCGACGACTTCCGGGTCGCTCATCGCGCTCTGGAGGCTGTCGAGTCCGTTGACCCACTCGGTCACCAGCCCGTACTCGAGGTCCTCGGTCACCGACATGTCGAGTTCGTCGCCGTCGATGATGCGCGTCCCGGCGGCCGCCACCAGCCCGAGCGCCGAGTCGATGTCCTCGGCTTCCTCGGCCCGGCCGGCTTCGAGGACGTACTCCTCGACGCCGGCTTCGTCGGCCGGCCCCTGTGCGACGTACTCCTCGGCGGCATAGAAGACACAGACCAGACTCGTCTGGACGCCGTCGATCAGCATCGCCTTCTCGTCGTCCTCGAAGTCGACTTCGGCGAGGACGATCTCGCGGATGTCGGTCAGCTCCTCGAGGGCCTCCTCCTCGCCGACCGCGTCGTCGTCGTACGCGGTCACGATCTTGGCGACCGCGATGGCCACGTCGTCCTGGAGGTTCAACAGGAGCCGGGCCGAGTCCTCGTTCTCGGGATCGATCTCCTCGTCCCGGATGCGGTCGAGCCAGTTCTGCCAGCGTTCGTCGGAGTAAAACTCCTCCGGAGGCGCGCTCATATCAACTCCGAGTGCTGCCCGACCCATATGCCTTTCTGCTCGGCTCGCCCTACCGATCGAGGGTCGCCTCGGTGTCGACGCCGTACACCCGTCGAGGCGTCTCGACGTGGGCGTTTCGGACCGCCTCGCCCTCGCCCGCGTCGAGGAGCCACCGGACCCGCCGGGGCACCGTCTTTGGCCCCAGCACCGCGCCGGGCCGGTCGGGGTCGTCGACGAAGTCGGTCTCCATCAGGAACGGCTCGCCGCGGTCGGCCGCGCGTTCGAGCCGGTCTTTCTCGCTCATCACGCTCGGCGTCGGCCCGGCGAGCCGGCCGGCGGCGTAGTGCTTGACGACGCGCTCGGGCGCGAGCCCCGCCTCCTCGGCCCACGCCGCGATCTCGGTCAGGTCCTCGCTGGCCTCGGTGTGGAGCTGGACCGCGCAGTCGTTGGCCGCCCCGAGTTCGAGTCCGCGACGGAGCACGGCGTTCGAGGCCTCCCACACCGCCTCGGTGGTGTCGTAGTGCGGGCGGCCGGTCTTGAGCGCCAGCGCCGAACCGTCGGCGACGTACTCTGCCGCACACTCCAGACCCGCCCGCATCAGGTCGCGGGCTTCGGCCGGCGCGAACCCGCGGTCTTCGACCAGCTTCGAGACGAGCCCGGGGTGGACGCCGAGCACGGGCCACGCCCGGCCGTCGAGTATCTCGCTCGCGCTCGCGACCGCGTCGAGCGTGGTCTCGAACACCGGTCGAAAGTCCTCGCCGACTTCGGGTTCGATCCCGAGGAGCCACGAGGGCTTGTTCACCACCAGCAGGTGGGTGCCGCCGCTGCGCGCGAACTCCCGGACCGCCTCCAGCCCGCGACCGTGTTCGGGGTCGAGGTGGAGGTGGTTGTCGACCACCGGCGTGCCGAGGTCCTCGTCCATGGTGTCGTCTCCGGGACCGAGCGGGAAAAACGCCGACGGTTCGGGGCGCCCGGTCGACGACCGGCGCGACACTCAAGGGCAAGCAACACTCACGGGCCCACATGAGCACCGACCCGCGGAACGTCCGCTCGCTCGCGGTCACGACCGACGACGTGGTGTCGGCCTACGAGGCCCGACGGCGGAGCGACCGCCCGACCGTCCTCCGGGTGACCCCGCCGTTTTCGGGCCGGATGCGCGCGCGACTCCACGTCGCCGACGCCCCCGAGCCCGACGGCGAGACCGACGCGTTCCACATCGATCCCGCCCGACTGATCGAGGAAGACCGGATTCCCGACTACCCCACGCCCGACGACACCGAAGACGAGCTCCGGACCGACCCCGACGCCGAGTTCTCGGTCGAGCGCCACCGCGAGCGCCACGTCGAGGCGGTCGAGGCGTGGCGCGCGACGGTCGCGGACGCGGTGGTCGAGTCGGTCGAACTCCGGGTCGACGACGGGACGCACGCGGTCGCGGTCAAACCGCTGGGATAGCTACTCCTCGATGACGTGAGCCTCGTGGGCGGCGTTCCGGAGGGCGTCGGATCGGCCGTGCTCGCCCGGCGCGATCGCGACGGTGCGGACCCCGTTGCGGGCGGCCTTCTCTAAGACGGGCTTGAAATCGGTGTCCCGCGAAGCGATGGCGAGCGCGTCGAGCCCCTCGGTCAGCGCGAACTCCGTCGCGTCGACCGCGAGTTTCACGTCGACGTCGCCGCTGGTAATCGTCACCTCGAAGCCGCGGGCTTCGGCCGCCTGAATCAGCCCCGGGGTGGCGTGCTCGTCGAGGTAGAGCCGCGCGACCGCAAGCTGGCCGAGTTCCTCGGCGGCCGCACGCACGTCGTCCAGATCCACGTCGAACTCGTCGCGGAGGACGTTGGGCCCGTCCACGAACAGCGCGATGGAGGCCTCCCCCGAGAGGAGCGAACGCAACGGTTGCATACCCCCCGATAGCTCGCCTCCCGCCATAGCGGTGGCGGTCCGGCGCCGACGGGCGCGCTACGGAAGCGCCCGAGATATACACTCACACCTTATCTAGAAAAAATTATAGAAAATTTCTATACAATAAAATTTAAATAATATCTCTGTGTCGTGAATTTTGTAGCATGACAGACGACAGCACACCTCGACTCGATCGGCGTTCGTTCGTGAAGGCGGCCGGCGTAGCCGGCGCGACCGCCGCGCTCGGCGGCGTCACGGCCGCGACCCCCGGCCGCGATCCCGGCCCGAAAAAAGAGGAGATCCTCGTGGGCGTCTCGGCCGGCGCCGGCGACATAGAGCAGAAAGTCACCTCCTACGTCCCGGGCAACGCGGAGGTCGTCCACAAGAACGAGACGCTCCGGTACGTCGCGGTGAAGTTCCCGAGCAACGCCGCGGACGTGGCCCGCGAGAACTTCATCGAGGCCATCACCAAGAAAGACGGGATCAAGTACGCCGAACCGAACGCGACCCACGAGGCGCTCGCCGCGCCCAGCGACCCGCAGTTCGGCGACCAGTACGCGCCCCAGCAGGTCCGGTCGGACGAGGCGTGGGACACCACGTTCGGGGACTCGAACGTCACTATCGCGGTGGTCGACACCGGCGCGCAGTACGACCACCCCGATCTGGCGGACAACTACGCCTCGGACCCGGGTTCGGACTTCGTCGACGCCGACTCGGATCCGTACCCCGACGCGCCCGGAGACGAGTACCACGGGACCCACGTCTCGGGCTGTGCCGCGGCGACCGTCGACAACGACACCGGCGTCGCCGGTCAGGGTAACTCCGCGCTCATCAACGGCCGCGCGCTCGACGAGAACGGCTCGGGGTCGACCGCCGATATCGCCGACGCCGTCGAGTGGGCGGCCGACCAGGGCGCCGACGTGATCAACCTCTCGCTGGGCGGGGGCGGCTACACCGACACGATGAAAAACGCGGTGTCGTACGCGACTTCCAACGGTAGCCTCGTCGTCGCGGCCGCGGGCAACGACGGCTCGCGCGGCGTGAGCTACCCCGCCGCCTACAGCGGGTGCGTCGCGGTGTCGGCGGTCGACTCCGAGGAGAACCTCGCGTCGTTCTCCCAGTACGGCGACAGCGTCGAGCTCTGTGCCCCCGGCGTGGACGTGCTCTCGACGACCACCGAGACCCGGGGGTCCTACGAGACGCTCTCGGGCACCTCGATGGCGACGCCGGTCACCTCCGGGGTCGCGGGGCTGACCCTCGCGAAGTGGGACCTGACGCCCACCGAACTCCGCACCCACCTCAAGAACACGGCCGCCGACGTCGGCCTCTCGGCCGACCAGCAAGGTAGCGGACAGGTCGACGCCTACGCCGCGGTCACGACCGACCCTGCAAATGCTGGCGGTGGCGACGGCGGTGACGGCGGTGAGAGCGGCGACTCGACGACCGAGTCGGTCGACGCGAGCCTCAGCGGCTTCTGGGACGACGACGACTACAGCTACGCGTGGGAGTACAGCGACCCGACCACGGTGGAGGTCGTCCTCGACGGGCCGTCGAACGCCGACTTCGACCTCTACGTCAACACCGGGACGACCGAGAACGCCTCGTCGGGCGACTACGACTACGCCTCGACCAGCACCGACAGTCAGGAGTCGATCACCATCGACGCCCCCGATGACTCGACGGAGATGCAGATCGACGTCGACTCCTACACCGGGGCGGGCGAGTACACCCTGACGATCACCGAGTTCCAGTAACGCTCGACGCGCACGCGCCGTCGGCGACCCCGAGACGGTGCGATGTCGCGCCGAACGTTCAAGTACGAGCGCGCGACCACCTCCGAGCCCCGGCGCCCCGAACTCGGCCGCCGGGTCTCACCATGCCGACCTGTCACAACTGCGGCCACGACGGCACGTTCGTTCTGCTCGCTCAGTTCGCGCTCGCGGTTCCCGGTGACTCGACCGGGGGCGTCGCCGACCGCGACGCCGAGGGGCCCGCGTTCTCGACCCGCGGCGACTGGTCGCTGGCGGTGCAGTGTCCGGCCTGTGCGAGCACCGACGTCGACGAAACCGCCCTCGACCTGCTCGTGCGCCACGCGACCCCCGCCTCGCCGTAAGCGTCGTCGACTTCCGGACGTCGTCCCCCGGACCGACGTGCTCGGCCCCTTCGCGGGACTCGCCTGCATTAGAGGGGCGAACTGTTCGGTCCGGGACGCGAGTAGTCGTTATAGTCGAAATAGCTAAAAATCCATAACCGCACCGTCCGGTAAGACGCGAGTAGATGAGCGACGACCCAGACGAGAAGATACTCGGGACGACGACAGTCACCCAGCGGTGGCGAATCAGCCTCATCAAGGCGGTCCGCGAGGAGTTCGAGGCCGCGGGCGAGACAGTCGAGGAGGGCGATAGGCTCGTCTACAAGCTCCGGGACGGCCAGATCGTCGTCGAGCCCGCCTGACCGGATCGACGACGAACGCCCGGAAGACAAACCATTACGTGACGGGCGTCCGAACGCTGGAGCATGAGCCTTCGAAAGCCGCCGTTGCGCGAGGTACACGCCGAGCGCGGGGCGTCGTTCACGGAGTTCGGCGGGTGGGAGATGCCCGTCGAGTTCGACTCGATACAGGACGAACACCGCGCGGTCCGCGAGGAAGCCGGCGTCTTCGACGTCTCCCACATGGGCGAGATCGAGGTCTCGGGGCCCGACGCCGCCGAGTTGCTCCAGCGGCTCACCACGAACGACGTGACCGCGCTCGACCGGGGCGACTCCCAGTACTCGATGATCACCGACGACGAGGGGACGATTCTGGACGACACCGTCGTCTACCGCCTCCCCGAGGGCGAGTCCGCCGAGTTCCTCTTCGTCCCGAACGCGGGCCACGACGAGCAGATGGAAGAGCGGTGGACCGCCCACCGCGACGAGTGGGACCTCGACGCCGACGTCGAGAACGTCACCGACGACTACGGCATGTTCGCGGTGCAGGGCCCCGACGCCCCGGGGCTCGTGGCCGACCTCGCCGACGAGTCGGTCACCGACCTCTCGAAGTTCGAGGGGCGGTACGCGACGGTCGCGGGCGCGCGGTGCTGGGTCGCCCGGACGGGCTACACCGGCGAGGACGGGTTCGAGCTGATCGTCCCGGCCGAGGCGTCCGAGACGGTCTGGTCGGCGCTGGAGTGTCAGCCCTGCGGGCTCGGCGCCAGAGACACCCTCCGGATGGAGATGGGCTTTCTGCTCTCGGGCCAGGATTTCGACCCAGAGGAGAACCCGCACACCCCCTACGAGGCCGGCGTCGGCTGGACGGTGAAACTCGACACGGAGTTCGTGGGCCGAGACGCCCTCGAACGCGTCGACGCGGAGGGCGTCGACGAGACGTTCGTCGGCGTTCGGCTCGTCGACCGCGGGGTCGCGCGCCACGGCTACGAGATCACCGACGCCGACGGCGAGTCGATCGGCGAGGTGACGAGCGGCACGATGAGCCCCACGCTGAACGAGCCCATCGCGCTCGGATACGTCGCGACCGAGCACGCAGACCCCGACACGAACGTCCGTGTGGTGGTTCGGGGCGACTCCAAAAAGGCAAAGATAGCCACGGTCCCATTCTTGGGTGAGAACCGATGAGCTTCGACGTACCCGACGACCGGAACTACCTCGAATCGCACGAGTGGGTCGACCACGGAGACGCAACCGCGACGGTCGGCATCACCGACTTCGCGCAGGACGAACTCGGCGACGTGGTGTTCGTCGAACTCCCCGACGAGGGCGACGACGTGACCGCCGGCGAGGAGTTCGGCGTCGTCGAGTCGATCAAGGCGGTCTCGGACCTCTACTCGCCGGTGAGCGGCACCGTCGTCGGTATCAACGACGCGCTCCACGACCAGCCCGAACTGGTCAACGAGGACCCGTTCGGCGAGGGCTGGATGCTCGAAGTCGAGGTCGACGAGGAGAGCGACGACCTGCTGAGCGCCGACGAGTACCGCGACCAGATCGAATAACGCCCGGGCTCGCGGGGGGTTCTTGCCGTCCCCGAGAGTCGCTCGCGTCGCCCGCTGGGGCGCCAACACCGGAGAACGTAACCGAATACCACCCTCTTAAAACGGTACGCTCCTAACACCCGAGTACATGAGCGGACGAAACGAGAGGGGAACGCCGTACGCCTCACACACCGACGCCGAGACCGAGGCGATGCTCTCGGCGGTCGGGGTAGAGGGCGTCGACGACCTCTTCGACATTCCCGCGTCGGTCGCGTTCGACGGCGAGTTCGGTATCGAGTCCAGAAGCGAACGCGAGGCCGAACGCCACGTTCGGGGACTGCTCGCGCGCAACGACGATCTGACCGAGTTCCTCGGCCGGGGCCACTACGAGCACTACGTGCCCTCGCTGGTCGATCACATCTCCCAGCGCTCGGAGTTTCTGACCTCCTACACCCAGTACCAGCCCGAGGTCACGCAGGGGTTCCTCCAGGCGCTGTTCGAGTACCAGTCGATGCTGGTCGAACTCACCGGGCTCGAAATCGTCAACGCCTCGATGTACGACCACGCGACCGCGCTGGCCGAGGCGGCGCTACTCGCGGCGCGCGTCCGGTCGACCGACGGCGACCGGGTGCTGGTGCCCGACTACCTCCTCGAATCGCGCCGCGACGTCCTCGAAAGCTACACCGACGGCGCCGGCCTCTCGGTCGAGACGTTCGACACCGACGACGGCAACGTCGACGTCGACGCGCTCGCCGATGCGATCGACAGCGACGCGGTGATGGTGTACGCCGAGAACCCGACCGCGTTGGGCACCGTCGAAGAGCGCCTCGAGGCGGTCGGCGACCTCGCGGCCGACCACGACGCGATGTTCTGTCTCGGCTCGGACCCCGTGGCGCTGTCGGTCCTCGAGGAGCCCGCCTCGGTCGGCGCCGACGTGGTGGTCGGCGACGCCGCCGCGCTCGGGCTCCCGACCGCCTACGGGATGGGGCTGGGGCTCTTTGCCTGTCGCGAGGAGTTCGTCCGGCAGGTCCCCGGCCGACTCGTCGGCGCGAGCGAAGACGAGTCCGGGCGACGGAGCTACACGCTGACGCTCCAGACCCGCGAACAGCACATCCGCCGCGAGCGCGCGACGAGCAACATCTGCACCAATCAGGCGTGGGTCGCGCTCCGGACCGAGATCCACGCGGCGTCTCTGGGTCCCGGCGGGCTGGTCGACCTCGCCAACGACTGCGTCCGGCTCGCCGCCGACCTCGCGGGCCGCCTCGACGAGGTCGAGGGCGTCCGCGCGCCGGTCCACGACCGCCACCACTTCCGGGAGTTCGTCGCGCGGACCGACCGACCCGCCGCCGCCGTCGCCGACGACCTCGAAGCCGAGGGCTTCGGGGTCCACGCGGTGGACGACCACCGGGTGCAGGTGTGTATCACCGACGCGAACGAGCACGCCGCCGACCGACTGGTCGCGGCGTTCGAGGAGGTCGCCTGACATGCGGTTCGACTCGCGTTGCTCGTCGAACTTCGGCTCGCTCCGCTCGCCGAACCACCGAAAGGCTCGCTCCGCTCGCCTTTCGAGCCTCATTTTCGACACGAGGTGTCTCAAATGAGATACGATCAGGCCCGCTGGACCCACGACGCGGACGCCGAATCGGACGACGACCGCTACGAGCCGCTCCTCGCCGAGAAGAACACCGAGGAAGTCGCGGTCGACTCGCCGCTGCCCGACGACCTCACCCGCGAGGACCTCGAGCTCCCCGCCCTCTCGGAGCCCCAACTCGCGCGCCACTACACTCGGCTCTCCCAGATGAACTACGGCGTCGACTCCGGGCCGTACCCGCTGGGGAGCTGTACGATGAAGTACAACCCCAAGTTCACCGAGGACGTGGCGGCGCTGGGCGACGCCGCGGTCCACCACGACCGCTCGGACGAGAGCCTCCAGGGGACGCTCGGGCTGATGGCCGGGCTCCAGGACTACCTTGCGCGCATCGGCGGGATGGACGCGGTCAGCCTCCAGCCGCCGGCCGGCGCGGCCGGTGAGTTCACCGGCATTCTGGTCGCGAAGGCGTTCCACGAGCAGAACGGCGAGGGCGAGCAGCGCGACGAGATCATCGTCCCGGACTCGGCCCACGGCACCAACTTCGCGAGCGCCGCGCTGGCGGGCTACGACGTGGTCGAACTCCCGTCGGGCGAGGACGGTCGGGTCGACCTAGAGGCGCTCGAAGCCGCCGCCGGCGACCGGACCGCGCTGTTCATGCTCACCAACCCCAACACGCTCGGACTCTTCGAGCGCGACATCGAGGAGATCGCCGACATCGTCCACGACGCGGGCGGACTGCTCTACTACGACGGCGCGAACCTCAACGCGTTGCTCGGGCGCGCCCGACCGGGCGACATGGGGTTCGACATCATGCACTACAACGTCCACAAGACGTTCGCGACGCCCCACGGCGGGGGCGGCCCCGGCGCGGGACCGGTGGGCGTGACCGACGAGCTCGCCGAATTCCTGCCCGCGCCCCGGGTGCGCGAGCGCGAGGCCAGCGGCGACGACGCCCGTTACGAGCGGTTCGAGCCCGAACACACGATCGGGAAGGTCCACGGCTTCGAGGGCAACTGGCTCGTGCTCGTGAAGACCTACGCCTACATCGCCCGGCTCGGCGACGAGGGCCTCGACGACGCCTCCGCGAAGGCGGTGTTGAACGCCAACTACCTCGCCTCCCAGATCGACTACGACGTCCCGTTCGAGCCGTTCCACCACGAGTTCGTCGCGAGCGCCGGCGATCAGGACGCCGCCGACGTGGCGAAACGGATGCTCGACTACGGCGTCCACCCGCCGACCACGAAGTGGCCCGAGATCGTCTCGGAGGCGCTGATGACCGAGCCGACCGAGATCGAGAGTAAAGAGACGCTCGATCAGCTCGCCGACGCCTTCGACGCGGTCGCCGGCGAGGACGACGAGACCCTCGAAGCGGCTCCCGAACGCACCACCGCCCGCCGCATCGACCAGACCGACGCGGCCCGGAACCTCCGGCTGTCGTGGCAGGCGATCGACGAGGAGTGAGTCGCGATTGGTTCAGAGGACCGACGCCAGCTCCGACTGGACGTCTTCGGGCTCGAAGGGCTTGGTGACGTAGCCGTCCGCGCCGGCCTCGACGGCCTGTTTCATCTTGCTCTGCTGATCGACGCTGGTCACCATCACGACCGCGGGCGGATCGTCTCGGGACTTGATCTCGGCGGTGGCCGCGACGCCGTCCATCTCGGGCATCATGATGTCCATCGTGACCGCCGCGGGTCGATGGCGGTCGTACTGCTCGACCGCCTCGCGACCGTTCGCGGCTTCGCCCACCACGTCGAAGTCGGATTCGAGCGCCTTCTGGACCATCGTGCGCTGAAAGTCGCTGTCGTCGACGATCAGTAGATCCGGTGCCATCTGTCGTCCTAACCGCTCATCTATCGAAATATAAGTATTTCCCGTTCGGGCGCGCTACTCGAGGAAGGTCGGGTCCGTCGCCTTTCCGTCGATCTCCTCGGCGAGGTGGTCGCCGAACGCCTCCACGTCCACGTCGTCGCGTTCGCGCTCCTGTCGGTCGCGGACCGAGATCGTCCCGGCTTCCTCCTCGTTGTCGCCGACGATCAGCATGTAGGGGACGTTGTCGTCGTGTGCCTGCTGGATCTTCTTGCCGACCGTCCACGACCGGTCCTCGATCTCGACTCGGAAGTCGCCGAGATACCGGTTCTGAAGCTGTTTGGCGTACCCGAGGTTGTCGTCGCTCACCGGCAGGATGCGGACCTGCTCGGGCGCGAGCCACGTCGGGAAGTTGCCCTTGAAGTGTTCGATGATGATCCCCATGAAGCGCTCGAACGTCCCGAGGAGCGCGCGGTGGACCATCACCGGCCGGTGTTCCTCGTTGTCCTTTCCGGTGTAGGATAGGTCGAGACGTTCGGGGATGTTGAAGTCGAGTTGGACCGTGCCGATGGTCCACTCTCGCCCGATCGCGTCCACGGCGTTGATGCCGATTTTCGGCCCGTAGAACGCCGCCTCGCCCGACTCGACGTCGTAGTCGAGGCCCTCCGAGGAGAGGGCGTCTTTGAGCGCGTCGGTCGCCTGCTCCCAGATTTCGTCGCTTCCGACCGCGTCGTCGCCTTTCGTCTCCAGTTTGTACTGGACGTCGAGGTCGAAGTGACCGTAGATGTCGTCGATGACGTCGAGGACCGAAAGGATCTCGCCGCGAATCTGGTCTTTCCGGATGAACGCGTGGCCGTCGTCCTGCGTGAACCCTCGAACTCGGAGCAGTCCGGAGAGTTCACCGGACTGCTCGTTACGGTAGCAGGTACCGAACTCCGAGAACCGGACCGGCAGGTCCCGATACGAGTACTGCTGGTCGTCGTAGATGTGGGCGTGGTTCGCGCAGTTCATCGGTTTCAGACCGTACTCGGTGTCGTCTTGCTCCCACGCGAACATCTCGCCCGCTTCCTTGAACGTGTCGTAGTGGCCCGTCGGCTTCCAGAGTTCGGCCTTGTTGAGTTCGGGCGTCCAGACCTCGTCGTAGCCCAGTTCGTCGTTCTTGGATCGGATGTAGTCTTCCAGTTCACGCCGGATGGTCATCCCGTTGGGGTGGTAGTGGGGCGCACCCGGCGAGTGATCGGGGATCGAAAACAGGTCCATCTCGCGGCCGATCTTGCGGTGGTCGCGCTCCTCGGCTTCCTGTCTGCGCTCCAAGAACGACTCCAGTTCGTCCTCGGTCTCGAAGGCGGTGCCGTAGACGCGAGTCAGCATCTCGTTTTCCTCGTCGCCGCGCCAGTACGCGCCCGAGATCGAGAGCAGGGCGAATCCGCCGATCTCGCCGGTCGACTCGACGTGGGGCCCCTTGCAGAGGTCCTCGAACTCACCCTGTTCGTAGAACGAGATCGACTCCTCGTCGGCCGCCTCGGTCTCCAGGATCTCGCGCTTGAATCGGTTGTCGTCGTAGACCTCGAAGGCCTCCTCGCGCGAGCGCTCGAAGCGTTCGATGTCGAGGTCCTCCTCGATGATCTCGTAGGCCTCGGCCTCGATCGCTTCGAGGTCCTCCTCGTCGAGGTCGACGCCGTAGATGTCGTAGTAGAAGCCGTCGTCGGTCCACGGGCCGATGGTCAGCTTGGCGTCGGGGTAGAGGCGCTCGAGCGCCTGGGCGAAAACGTGGGCCGCCGAGTGGCGGAGCACGTCCACGTACTCGTCGCTGGAGGGCGTGACGATTTCGAGGTTCGCGCCGTCGGGGAGCTCGCTGGCCTTGTCCACGAGGTCGCCGTCGACGACGCCCGCGACGGTGTCCCGGCCGAGTCCCGGCCCGATCTCGTACGCGGCGTCCTCGACCGTCGCCCCCTCCGAAAGCTCCAGTTCGGAGCCGTCGGGAAGGGAGATAGTGATCTCGCTCATACTTCTTTTTCCGTCCGGGCAGACGGATAACGCTTTCTAAGCGTGAGCTTTCGACGCGGGGCGGTCTCCGAGGCGAGTCGGCTCGCGGGCTCGCCACGCCGATGTCGTCTAACAACTTGACGCGACGGATTCTATATATCCAAATATAATTTATTCGTTGGGAGTGTCCCACGCTCCGAGCCCGTGGCTCCGTAATCAGGCGATCGAATCGCGGTCGGTCGGGTCCACCGTCCCCGCCGTCTCGGGTCCCGAACCCCCGACGTCGTGATCGGACATTCGTTCGGACGGCCTCGGTGAAACCTCGACCCTCTGATATTATAGGGCGAATATACGCGATGTAGGGCGCGTCCGTGTCGGTTTGATAAGAACTATTTTGTGTCAATTCTACAGAGATGGTATGGTAGATGTAGTCCTCTCGAAGCAGAAAATAGAGGCGGGCAAGACCCAACGGCTCGAGGAGTGGGCACGGGAGGTCCGCGACCGCGAAGCCGAGGCGATTGAAACGCTGAAAAACGAGGGAATGTACGAAGAAACGGCCTTTATCGAACACACGGATGGGGGCGACTTCCTGATCTACTACATGAAAGCAGAGGACGTGGACCGAGTCTACGAAGCATACGAGGAATCCTCGCATGCCATCGACGAAGAACACGAACAGGTGATGTTGGACGTGCTCGAAAACGGAGACAACGTCGGGGACTACGACTTCCTGTATCACTTGGACAATCCAGAACAGCCGTAGCGGTGATTGGTTGGCGCCACGAAGTGCGCACGTCACCCACAGCCAGATCTGAAAGGTTTCAACGGAGCCGTTCGGGCCGAACGCTGGCTCGACGACCGGCGATTCGACCGGACTTGTTCGTCATCCAGTCCAGTGTGCCGGGCCCCGATCGTCGTCGATGGACCCTCGATGGGCAGTCGACGGTCCCGCGACGCGCTGGCAGGCCGAGCTAAAACAGGAGACAGAGTCGTGGAGGAGAAACGTGAGTCGGGGCGTGCTCGCCGCTCGCGGACACGGTTCGTTCGGATCCAGTGATGGCGGACGCCGGATTCAGGCTTCGGCAGAGTTGATGTCGCCGTCGATCCGGACGAACCGGTAGTCACACTCCGGACAGCTCCACTTGGTCTTCTCCCCGAGGTGGAGGGTGGTGCTCGCGGTCCGATAGAACGTCCGTTCGGTCCCGCACTCGGGGCACTCGTACTCGAGTTCCTGACTCATGGGTCAACGTCGAACCGCGCGGCATTTGAGGATACTGGTTTGGACCGTCGACGTCAGCGACGACAGGCCGCGCCTCTCCGGGGCCGTGGTGTTAGAATCCGTTCGGGCTCCGCTGTCGAGGGTCGGGCGGGACGTGAACGGGCTCGCTCGACGTGGCGATCCCCCTGATAAAGTTACTATCGCTATATAGATTTCGTCGGGGGCGATCGGCTCCGCGAAGGGAGCCGTTCGGGGTCGAATCGACCGACAGGCCGTCGTCTTCGGCGGTCCGACGCCAGCTACTTGTCTCGGGGGGCCTAACGGACGCGTATGTCCGTCACACTGTACTCGCTCGACGGCTGTCCGTACTGCGAGAAGGTCCACGACGCGCTCGACGAGAACGGCGTCGACTACGAGACCGAGTGGGTCGAGGGCCTCCACTCCGAACGCGACGAGGTAAAGCGCGTCAGCAACCAACGGAGCGTCCCGGTGCTCGTCGACGAGGAGCACGGCGTGACCATGGGCGAGAGCGACCGCATTCTGGAGTACGTCGAGACGACGCTCGCGGAGTGACTCGGAGAGCCGCTCGTTCGGGGGCGGAATTAAGTGCGGCCGGCCGGTAGGTCCCCTCATGAAGATCTACACGGGTCGCGGCGACGAGGGCCAGACCGACCTCCGGGACATGTCCCGTGTCTCGAAGGCCAGCCCCCGGATCGAGGCGTACGGAACGGTCGACGAGCTCAACGCCCTCGTCGGTCGGATCCGACCGTGCGGTCACGGCGACGTCGACGAGTACCTCCGGGAGGTCCAGAACGTCCTCCACGTCGTGCAGGCGGACTTCGCGAACCCCGACCCCGACGAGGGCGATCCGGCGGTTCGGGACGAACACGTCTCGACCGTCGAGGAGTGGATCGATTCTTTCGACGAGGAGCTCGAACCCCTCGAATCGTTCATCCTCCCGACCGGAAGCAAGCCGGGCGCCGACCTCCACCACGCCCGGACCGTCTGCCGGCGCGCCGAGCGCCGGGCCGTCGCACTGGAGAGCGCCGAGGACGTCAACGCCACCGCGGTGACGTTCCTCAATCGGCTCTCGGACGCGCTGTTCGTGTTCGCGCGCGTGGTCAATCAGCGCGAGGGCGTCCCCGAAGAGTCGCCGACGTACTGACTCCGAGCCGGCGTCCGGGCGTCGGGAGCCGAGACCGGCCGTTCGGACCGATACGTTAATCCCCGTTCGGTGGCTTGTCACGCCCAAGCATGCGGATACGCGAGTGGCAGGACATCGTCGAGGACGTGGTGAAAAACGACACCGACCCCGACGACTGGCGCGCGGTCGGCGGCACCAGAGCCGGGGGCGTGGGCGAGGATCTGTATCTGGGCCACCCGCGTGCGGGCGTCTATCACCTCAAGACCTACGCGAAAAACCCCTACGAGGTCAAGGGCGTGGGCGCGAAGGTCGCGCGAAAGCTCGACGAAGAGATCGGCTCGTACCTCCCCGAACACGAGTCGGGCGGCCGCTTTGCGGTCCAGCGCGCCCCCGAAGACGAGGACGACGCCGAGTCGAAGGCCCGCCACCTCGAAGAGGTCGTCAAGGCCCACGCCGACGCGCCGACCACGCCCAACGACTTCTTCGACGACGTGATGGAGGCCCTCGAGAGCCCGGCGTTCGGACCGATGGAGTACGACCAGTACGGTCGACCGGACTCGGCCGAGGAGCTCTCCGAGCGCTTCGAGGAGGCCGAAGAGCTGTTGAACGCCGAACTCGACGACCTCATCGACGACGATTCGGTCGGGCGCGGATTCCAGTAGCCCGCGCCGACCACGCCGGGCGAGCCGCCGGGGGCGAAGAGTAGGCTTAAGCGGATCCGCGGTAACCGACTTTCCATGACGCCGACCGAAACCGTGAGGGCGTACTACCGGGCGCTCAGGCGTGGCGACCCGCTCGAACCGTACTTCGCCGAGCGCGAGGACGTCGTGAAGTTCGGCGTCTCGGAGCGGCTGGCGGGCTACGAGTCGATCGCGGCCGGACTGCGCGAGCAGACTCGGACGACCGGCGAGTGGCGCGTCGAGAGCCGGCGGCTCCGGACGACCGACCGGGAGTCGGTGGCGTGGTTCACCGACGAGGTGGGACTGTCGTGGACGCCGACCGACGGCGAGCGCCTGTCTTTCGACACGCGGTGGAGCGGGGTGCTCGAACGCGGCGCCGACGAGTGGCGGTTCGCGCAGATGCACGTAAGCGCGGCCCACGACCTCTGAGCATGGTCGGACCATCGCGAAACGAGGATCCGAACCGAGCCGGGCGGACCAAACTGAAGGCCGGGATCGTGTTGCTGGTTGGCGTGTCGGCGGGGCTGGTCACGCTCTCCGGGGGCGGTTCGATCGTCGAGATCGCGACCGCGATCGCGGGCGGGCTCGCGGTCGGGGCGGCGCTGTTGGCGTATCTGGTCCGGATCTCGGTTTAGGCGTCGACTCGCGCGAGCCACCTCGCGGGGTCGTCGAGTTCGGCGTCGGTCGGCAGGTTCTCCGGGCGGTCCCACACCGCGCTCGCGCCCGCGATGCCGCGCTGGGCCGCGACCGATTCGAAGAATCGCTTTCCGCGCTCGTACTGGCGGCGCTTGAGCCCGAGTCCGAGCAGTTGGCGGAGCAGTTTCGAGACGGGATCTCGACCCCGCCGGCGGGCCTCGATCTTCTCGCGGAGGTCGGCGTACTCGTCGTCGAACGCCTCGTCCATCAGGAGTTCGGCGTACCCCTCGACCGCGGTCATGGCGGCGTCGAGGTCCCGAAACGCCTCCCGGTCGAGGTCGCCGCTGGCCAGCGCCTCGATGCCCGACTCCATCCGAGATTCGAGATGCCCCGAGAGCCACGGAGCCGCGCCGAACTCGGCGGCGTGTGTCACCTCGTGAAACGCGATCCAGCGTCGGAACCGGTCGTACTCGACGTCGAGTTGGCCGGCGATTTGCCGGATGTTCGGCCGGACGAAGTAGAGGGCGTGGTCGTCGCCCTCCGCAAGTAACAGGGGGTCGAACTGCCCCAACACGTTGCGCGCGAGCACCGACAGGAGTACCGACATCGTGCCCGTGTTGATCGTCCGGGTGACGCCGGGGAACAGCACGGGGCCGTGCTGTTCGATCGGCGTCATCACGCGCCGGAACGTCTCGATGTTGGCGTCGATCCAATGGTGGCGGTTCTGGACTTCGACTACGTCCGGCACGTCGAACGCCATGGTCGATACCTCTCGGACGCGGGCGCGGGCGTCGCGAACGTCGGCGGCGTAGCCGGCGCGCTCGTCCGCGGTCAGCTCGATGGAACCGGGATCGGTCGAGGCCTTGGCGGCTTCGGCGACGGCGTCCCAGTCGATCGGTCCCTCGCCGGTCGACTCGGCGATGGCCCGGACGGAGCGATAGAGACTCACGACGGTACTGTTGGGTCTCTGCGGTCAAAATGTTTCCGACGGGGCGAACGCACACACCAGTGTCGCGTTTGTAAGCGGTTCGGCCCGAGGGGGTCGTCCCCCGACGCGGGAAAGCGACGCCCGATCGAGCGTGCGGTCGCTCTTTCGGGGGACACCTCGCTCGCGGATGTAACTGTAGGCGAGTCGAGACGAATCCGTTCTGAATCGGATACTCGGAGTAGATGCTCTAAAATTTGCTATCACGCCATATTTACATCCGCGACACTGGTGTGTGTTCTCTCTCTAGTCTCGTCGTATCCTCTTACAAACGAGATGGTGGTGTGTGTGAAAACGTGCAAGAGAGTGACACACTCACGTTTCGTCTCCGGCTACCTTCCGTCAGAGGCTCGCGGTCCAACCGTCCGACGGTTACAAACGCGACCGAGGTGGGCGTCCGGTCGCCCCGGCCGTTCGGCCCGAGACGGACCCCGAGCCGAATCCGTTCGGTGGTCGTCCTCGGTTTCAGTCCCCTGCTCCCCGCGGCTTACATCCGCGATGCTGGTGTCCGCCCGACCCGTCCCATCGGTCTGGGCCGGTCGGTCCGCCACGACACCGATTCCGAAACCGGACGTAGAATCGGACTGGGATCGCGACCTCGTGAGTCAGAGTCGACCCCCACAAATAGAATCGCGACACCCCGAGTCTGTGGGTCTCGTTCCGGGCCGGAGCCGACACAGCCCCGTAATGTGACCCGACGAGAACATCCGCGAGGGTAGTCGCCGTCGGCGTCCGGCCGGCATATCTGGCGCGACGGCGACAGACCGGGCTCTCTCCCGGAAATACATCCGCGACGTTACCCCCCACCTTTATGTCGCGGGGTGCGAAGGAACGCCCCGACAGATGGTTCCCGACGAGACGGCCAAACGCGATCCCCTCTTTCGCTACGACGAACCGATATTCGCCGACGAGGACCTGCTTCGAATCTCTCACCTCCCCGGCCCGAACCGGATCGTGGGCCGCGACGAGCACATGCAGAAGGTCGCCGAGGCGCTCAATCCCGCTATCTTCGGTCAGGAGCCGACCCACCTCTTCATCTTCGGGAAGACAGGGACGGGAAAGTCGCTCATCTCCCGGAGCGTCTCCAAGCGCGTCGAAAACGAGGCCAGCAACGAGAGCGTGGGGGTCGAGACCGCGTTCATCGACTGCGGCGAGCAGACAACCGAGGCGTCGGTCATCAAGACCATCGGGCGCGAACTCAACGATCCGGCCGAGACTGGCATCACCGTCCCACAGCGCGGGCTCGGCACCGGCGACTATTACGACCGGCTGTGGCGCATCATCGACACCGTCAGCGACGTGACGCTGGTCATCCTCGACGAGATCGACATGCTGGAGGACGACGAGGTGCTCAGGAAACTCTCGCGGGCGGGCGAGAACCGTCGGATCACCGACTCGACGGTCGGTATCATCGGCATCTCGAACAAGATCGACTTCCCCGACGAACTCAACGAGCGCGTCAAATCGAGTTTCGCCCACGACGAACTCGTCTTCCCGCCGTACGACGCCCACCAGCTCATCGACATCCTCCAGAACCGCGCCGACGCGTTCCGGGACGACGTGCTCAGCGACGACGCCATCCCGCTCACCGCGGCGCTGGCCGCCCAGGAACATGGCGATGCCCGGAAGGCCATCGACATCCTCCGGAATGCCGGCCGGATCGCGACCAAGCAAGACGACCCCGAGGTCACAGAGAGCCACGTCTACGCCGCCAAGGAGAAGACCGAGGCCGACCGGTTCGCGGAGCTGATCGACGGCGCGCCCACGCAGGCGAAGGCCATCCTGCTTGCGCTCACCGTCCTGACCGAGAACCGCCACCAAGAGCAGTTCCCGACCCAGCAGATCTACCGCCAGTACCAGTCGATCGCGTCGGAACTCGACGTCGACGCCCTCTCGGAGCGCCGGGTTCAGGAGATACTCCAGGAGCAGGACTTCCTCAACGTGATCGACTCCGAAACCAAGGGCCGGGGTCGGGGCCGGGGCGTCCACACGATGCACCGCCTGCTCGAAGACCCCGACATCGTCAAGAAGGTGCTCCACCGCGACGACCGCATCGCCGACCTCGGGATCTGAGCCCGGCGCGCTCGCGGACCGCCCGAGCGGTGAGCCCATCGAAATCACGCGATCCGACCGGCTCGCGGACGCCCGGCTACTCCCGGAGGAACGCCACGACTTCCTCGGGCGTCGCGTCGAGGCCGCCGCCCTGCGCGAACGTCGGGCGTCCGCCCCCGCCGCCGCCGAAGGCGTCGGTCACCTCCCCGACGACGTCGCCGGCCGCGGGATCGCCCGCGGTCGCGGCGACGACGAACGTCGAGCCGTCCTCGCCGGCCAGGACGACCGCGTCGTAGCCCGTCTCGGCATCCCCCGACGCGTCGGGTCCGCCGGCGTCTCCACCGTCGCCCGCCAGCGCCTTCGCGCGGTCGGCCACCTCGTTCGGACCGAACCCCGAGACGGTGCCGACCAGCCACTCGCCGCCGTCGCGCTCGACCGGCTCGTCCCCGAGATCCGCGAGCCGCGCCGCCAGCAGTTCGTCTCTGGCGTCGTTCAGCTCGGCCGTCAGTCGCTCGATCTCCTCGCCGGCCTGCCGTGCGGCGTCCGGCAGATCGGGGACGCTCGCATCGAGTTCGCGGGCGGCCGCCCGCGCCGCCCGCACGTCCTCGGCCCGCCGTCGGATGGCGGTCGGTCCGACCGCGAACTCCACGCGAGTGAGTCCCTCGCCGGGGTTCGACCGGTCGAGCACGGTGACCGGGCCGATCTCGCGGGTGTTCTCGACGTGGGTCCCGCCGCAGGCCGCCCAGTCGAACCCCTCGATCTCGACCACGCGGACGGTGTCGGCCTCACTCATCACGCCCTCCTCGGTCTTGGTGTTGAACGCGATCTCCTCGCGACTCCGGGCCTCCGCCTCGGGAATCTCTGCCCACGTCACGGGTCGTGAATCCCACACCGCCCGGTTGGTGAGCCGTTCTAGGTCCGCCAGTACCTCGTCGTCGATGTCGGTCGCGGTGGTGAAATCGACCCGGACCTTGCGCTCGCCGATGTCGAAGCCGCCGTAGCCGAGGTCCGCGAGCAGTTCCCGGCCCGCCCCGTAGAGGGCGTGGCTCGCGGTGTGGGCTCGCATGCAGTAGGTGCGAAACGACTCGTCGACCTGTCCGCGGACGGGCTGGCCGACTTCGGGGACGGCCTCGAGGTCGGTGTCCTCGGCCAATCGGTGGACGATGTCGCCGTCCTCGCGCGTCCGGACGTGCGCGACCGGCGCGCCGGCGAGCGTCCCGCGGTCCGCCGGCTGGCCGCCGCTCTCGGCGTAGAAGTACGTCTCGTCGAGGACGACCGCCCGGCCGTCGCGGTCGACGACCGTCGCCTCGAAGCTCGTCGTGTACGGTTCCCGTGCCGCGAGTTGGCTCATACCGTGGCCGAAGGTGCGGGCGCGACTAAAACGTCACTGTTGGAACAGTCAGCGTGCGCTCGCGTCTCGCGGACCCACCCGGGCCGGTCACCCCGACGCGCCCTCCCGGCGCAGATCGGCCCGAACGCGGGCTTTCAGGTAGTCGAGGGCCGCGATGGCCGCCGGTCCCGAGAGACAGAACGCCGCAAGCAGGGTGCGGTCGCGCGCCGAGAGGTCGACGCCGAGCGCGGCCATGGCGACGACGAACAGCGCGGCCGCGCCGGCCACGCTCGCGACCCTCCGGCTCGCCCGCGTCCGGTCGAACCCCCGCGCGGGTCGCCGGAGCAGGTTCTCGGCCGCGACCGCGAGCCCGACGCCCTGTGCGGTCCCGACGAGCGCGTACGCGCTCGCCGGGTACTCGGGAAGCGGGTGCGGGAGCGCGACGACCGCGATCACGACGACGATCCCGAGCGCGCCCGCGGTCCGGGTCCGGAGCAGACCGAGCAGACGGGCCCATCCCGAGGCGCTCGCGCGAAGCGACGTGTCCGACCGGTGGTGCATGCCCGAACCGTACACGCTCGGCGTTATCAATCTTCTTCGGACCGGCCGGCTGGCGTCCGGCCGCTCGGGCAAATCCAGCGTCTCTCGAATCGCGATGCCGAAAACAGCGTCTCCCGCCTCGCGATTCCGAAAAATGAGATCGCGCGCCGTCAGTGCGGTCCTCGATCAGCCCGACTCGGTCGTGGTTCCGCCGCCCCCGTCCCCGCCGTCATCGGGGAACTGGAGTCGGTCGTCGTCGTTCCAGGTGTAGCCGGCCTCTTCGAGCCGGGCCCGCGCTCGCTCGCGACTCTCCTCGTAGGAGGTCACGTCGTCGGTGTGGAGCGGGCCGAACGCCCCCGAGACGACGTTCGAACCGGGCTCGGGGAAACCGAACAGGATCTGGTCGACGATCGGCGTTCGCGGAATCGTGTTCACCATCGCCTTCCGGAGGGCGACGTCGTCGAACCCGGGCTCGCGCTCGTTCGGCGTGAAGTGCCAGAACGAGGTCGCCACTTCGAACTTCGTGCTGATGTTCTCGTTCTCCTGGTTCTCGTTGAGACTGCGGTCGATCCGGCCGAACGGCTCGTAGTTGAGGTCGCCGTTGATGAGGTTCTCCCAGACGGTCGAGGCCTCCGGGATGATCCGCCAGAACCGCCGCTCGAAGTCGACGGGCGCGAAGTGGTCGTCGAACCGCGCCATGCCGAACTCACTGCCCTGCTCCCAGTAATCGAACTGGAGCGGGCCGCTACCGACCGGCTCCTGGATGTTCTGCTGGCTCGGGTTGTCCCGGTCGGCCCACTTGTGTTCGGGGATGATCGGGAGCTGGGTCGCCACGAGCGTGTTGAACGGTCCGAGGGGCTGGCTCATGTTGACCCGAACCGTCTCCTCGTCGACGACCTCGGCGTTGTCGATGTAGTTCGACTGGACCGAGTAGATCGGCACCTCGTTTTCGGTGATGTAGTTGTAGCTGAACGCGATGTCCTCGGCGGTGAGGTCCTCGCCGTCGTGCCACGAGTGGCCGGTCCGGACGGTGTACTCCATGGTGGTCTCGTCGACCCGGTTCCAGTCGGTCGCGAGGCTCACGTCGGAGTTCAGCTCGCCGTTGTTGTCGAGGCGCAACAACGTGTCGTACATCACCGTGAACTGGTAGACGTGCTTGTTCTCGTCGTTGTGACCCAGCACGTTCATCGTCGAGAGCGTCTCTGGCCAGTACCCCTTGAGCTCGGTCGCCCTGTTTTTCATCTCGAGGTTGACCATCGTCCAGTAGGAGTTGAACCCGAGCGAGAGGTTGCGCTGCCAGTTGTCCACCTGGTTGTTGTTCCAGATGGCCGCCGCCGGCATCTGGGTGATCGGCATCTGGGGCACCTCGTCCATCAGTATCTGTTGGAGGTCGTGGACCAGATCGACCCGGGTGTCGGGGTCGGGCTCGGCGAGGTAGCTGTCCATCAGCTCGTCGACCTCCTCGTTGGTGTAGCCGGCGAAGTTCCCCTCCCCGGGGTCGGTGTTCGACGAGTCCATGGTCGAGCTCAGCTCCAGCACCGGATCGACCGTGAAGAACGTGTGCCACGTCGAGAGGCTGTAGTCGTACTCCTGGTCGACCCTGTTGAACAGCGTCCCCCATTCGAGCACCTCGACCTCGACGTCGAGTCCGAGCTCGTTGAGCTGGTTGGCGGTGAGGTTGATCGCGTCGTGTCGTGGCGGATTGTAGCTCTGTGCGTTGTTCAGATACGTGTACGTCGGGAGCGGCTCGCCCGGTTCGGCCGCCTGTGTCGTCTCGGCGTCGCCGTCCTGAGTCGTCGTCTCCTGTGCCCCCGCCCCGCCCGAAGTCGCGAACGAGGTCAGTCCCACGATCCCGGTCGCGGCGCCGGCTTTCGTCAGGAAATCGCGTCGATTCTCGTTTATTTCTCTTCCCGGCATGCGAACGAGTGACAATTCCGGGCCGTATCAATATTTCTACCACTTTCGAGATATGCGGCCGCTATACCAACGAGCGACGAGGCGGTCCGTTAACTGCCGATAGACCCTATCTCAACCGCGACGGAGGGCGCGGACTACAGTCCGCGAGCGAACGGTGTGGACCACAGTCCGCGAACGAACGGCACGGACCACAGTCCGCGGGCGAACGGTGCGGACTACGGGCCGAGTTTCAGCGACTACGCGGCGTCGTGGACCGCCGACTCGAACAGATCGAAGCCGAGTTCGATCTCGCGCTCGGTCACGTCGAGCGGCGGAAGCAGTCGCAGCGTCTTGTAGCCACAGCCGAGGGTGAGCAGACCGCGCTTGAGCGCGGCTTCGACGACCGCCTCACGCCGATCCTTGGTGTCGAACTCCACCGCCAGCATCAGCCCGCGGCCGCGCACGTCGACCACGTTGGGCATGTCGGCGTCTTCGAGCAGTTCCCGGAACTGCGCGCCCCGAGTGACCACGTTGTCGAGCAGGTCGTACTCCTCGATGGCGTCGAGAGTGAGCACGCCCTGAAGCGCGCTCATCACGTCGCCCGCGCCCCACGTCGAGGAGATCCGACCCGTCTCTTCGGGGAACATGTCCTTGTTCGCGACGGTCGCGCCCACGCGCAAGCCCTTCGCGGACGTGATGACGTCGGGTTCGAGGTCGAGGTGGTCGACCCCCCACATCTCGCCGGTCCGTCCGAGCCCCGCCTGAATCTCGTCGGCGATGACGTTCACGTCGTACTCCGCCCGGATCTCGGCGAGGTCCTCGACGAAGCCATCGTGGGGAACCCGGTAGCCGCCCTCGCCCTGAACCGGCTCCATGATGAGGTAGGCGACCTCCTCGGGGTCGATGACGCCCTGCGAGGGTTCGAGTTTGTCCGCGACCACGTTGCCGCCCGGGCCGTCGGTCAGCCACTTGCGCTCGTACTCCTCGTCGGTCGAGGGGTACGGTACCGAGACGACGCCGCCGATCTCGGGGTAGCCCTTCCGGTGGGCGCGCTTGGACCGGTTCAGCGAGAGCGCACCGAGGGTGCGGCCGTGGAACGCGCCGTCGAAGTTGAACGCGCGGTGGCCCCCCTGCGCGTAACAGATCTTGATCGCGTTCTCGACCGCCTCCGCGCCGGAGTTCGACAGGAAGACGGTGTCCATGTCGTAGTGGCTCGTCAGGTCGGTCAGCCGGTCCATCAGCTGGGTCGGACCGGGGAACTCGGGGTCCTCGGGCGGCCAGCCGCCGGCGGCGTAGAAGTCCTGTCCCGCGATCTTGAGCGGATCGAGCGCGCCGAACTCGCGGATTTCGTCCATGATCTTGGGGTTGTTGTACCCCAGCGGCGCGGCCGCGACGTGGCTCGTGAAGTCCAACAGGACGTTGCCGTCTACGTCGGTGCAGAACGGTCCCTCTGCGTCCGCGGTCATGTCCCAGACGAAGTCGTAGACGTACGTGCTCGGCGCGGAGAACTGGTGGTGGTGCTCGGACCACGCTTTGGCTCGTTCTCCGGGCATCTGCTCGACCGTGGGTTCGGCGGTGTGCCTATCCATGACGTGGTCTTTGCAGAGGTGCCTTTTAATTGAATTGGTTCGTTGCGATACCGGTGATACTTGCAACAGATCCGAGCGACGATACGAACTTCACATCACGGCCAACACCGCGGCCACGGCCGACCCCGCGAGCAACACCCCGCTCCACGCCGTGACCCGGTAGGCGAACGACCGATTGGGCGCCGTCAGGGTGAGCGCGGCCTTGACCGTGATCGAGGAGGCGGTCGCCAGCAGGATGCCGAGCACCGCGGTCTGGGAGTCGAGGTTCCCGCCGATGTAGAGCAACACCGCCGAGGAGGTCACACCCGCGCTGGAGACCAGCCCCGACAGCAGCGCGGTGACGTAGAACCCGGCGGAGCCAAACTGCTGTTGGGCCACCGCGCCGGCGACGATGACCAGCAGGAAGATGGCGCCGAAGCTCAGGGAGTTCCGGAGCGAGAACGGGCTCTCGAGGTCGATGTCGACCTGCTCGGACCACTCGGCGGTGTAGGCCGCGATGGCGACGCTCCCCAGAATCACCGCCCCGAGGGGCAACACCGCACCGTACAGCACCGGAGCGTCCCGACCGACGGTGAACGCGAGCGCGATCGCGAGGTTCCGGACCGCCATCGCGGCGTCGGCCAGCAGGATGGCCGCCACCCCGTAGGAGGCGGCCTCGGGGCGCTGGCTGACGTGATCGAGCATCGTCCCGACCACCGCGGTCGAGGACGCGAGCCCGCCGAAGAAGCCGGTGACCGCGATGCCCCGACCACCGTAGGTCTCGACTACCGCGTAGTTGACGATGCCGATGGCCGCGACTGTCACCACCATCAGCCACACGACCCGGGGCTGGACCCCAAAGGCGAACTCCCGGTCGGGCAACAGCGGGTAGATGACGAACGCGAGGATCGCGAACTCGACCGCCGACCGGAGTTCCTCGCGCGAGAGCCCCCACGCGAGGCTGTGGAGTTCGCGCTTGAGCACGAGCAGCAGCGACGACAGCACGGCCACCGTGACGCCGACGATGATGTATCCGTCCATCACGAGCGCACCGACGCCGAACCCCACCAGCATCGACACGGAGGTCGTCAGCGCCAGCCCCTCCTCTTCCTCGCCGGTCAGGCCCTTGACCGCGAGCAGGACGCCCTGAACGATGACCAGCAGGCCCCCGAGCAAGAGCAACACGTCCCGGTCGAGCAGCGTGAACACCGCCCCGAGCAGGGTGATGAGCGTGAACGTCCGGATTCCGGCGGGCTTGTGGGACCACTCTCGCTCCAGTCCCAGAAACAGCCCCAGCGCTCCCGCGATCGCGATACGCACGACTTCGTCGTCGAGCGGAGCCGACGCGACGGTTTCTGCGACACCCTGCACTTCGGAAAGCTAAGTACGCGGTCGGTTAAAAACTCACTGCCGGCGATAGTTCACTCTCGGCGAACATTTTTGTCCCGGCGACACCCTCTGGGTGGTATGGACGTCGATCTCGACATCGACCGAGCCCGGACCGCGTGGTGGATCGTCGGCCTCGCGCTCTTGGCGGCGGTCTTCTACGTGGTCTACTCGTTCGTCGGCACCTTCGTGTTCGGCATCTTCATCTACTACGCCACCCGGCCGGTGTACCGGCGGATCCGCCGGCGGATCGGCCCGCCGAGCGTCGCGACCGCCATCTCGCTGTTCGCGCTCGCGCTCCCGGTGTTGCTGTTGGTGGTCTACACCGTCGCGATCGGGCTTCAGGAGTTCGCTCGCGCGTACGATCGCCTCCGGGAAATCGAGGCGGTCCCGGCCGACATCTCGGGGGTCTGGACGCAGGTCCAGCCGTACGTCAACGCCTCGACGGTGGCGCTACGTCCCGAGGACATCCTCGCGGACCCGAACACCGAACTCATTCGGGACGTGGGGCTGTCGGCGCTCCAGTACGTCGGCGTCGTCGGCATCGGACTGCTCCACCTGTTCGTGATGATCGCCATCGCGTTCTACCTGCTCCGAGACGACCACAGGCTCTCGCGGTACGTCCGGCGGCAGTTCGCCGACGACGGCGGCGTGTTCGCCGCGTACGCCACCGCGGTCGACCGCGATTTCAACAGCATCTTCTTCGGCAACATCCTGAACGCGCTGTTCACGGGCACCATCGGGGCGGCGGCGTACAACGTCTTGAACCTGTTCGCGCCGGCGGGGCTCGGCGTGCCGTACCCCACGTTGATCGGACTCCTGACGGGCGCGGCCAGCCTGATTCCGGTCGTCGGGATGAAACTCGTCTACTTCCCGGTCGCGGGGTACCTCGGCGTCGAGACCGGGGTCGGCGCCCCCGAGTTCCTCTGGTTCCCGGCGCTGTTTTTCGCGGTCTCGTTCGTCGTCGTCGACTCGATCCCTGACCTCGTGCTCCGACCGTACGTCTCGGGCCGAGACCTCCACGTCGGTCTGGTCATGCTGGCGTACATCCTCGGCCCGCTATTGTTCGGGTGGTACGGCATCTTCCTCGGCCCGCTGATCTTGGTGCTTGTCATCCACTTCGTCCGGATCGTGTTGCCCGAACTCATCGCGGGCGAGCCGATCCGGCCGTGGGCGGTCGACCCGACGTACCTCTTCGAGCCCGCCGATCCGACGGCGACGGCCGGGGGCGCCGACGACGTCTCGACCGCCGACGCGCCCGACGCGGCCTCCGCCGACGAGGGCGACGACGGAGCCGAGGCCGGCGACGGCGACGCCGAAACCCCCCCGGGCGCGACCGACGATCGGTGATCGGGACTCGCTCGCCGAACGCGCCAGATGCGGCGCCCGCCCTCAGGCTTCGACGTTCGGCTCGACGTACTGGGCTTCCCACTCGCGGCGGGCCTCGATCTCCCGCGTTCCCCGACGGGTGAGCGTGTAGTAGTTGGTGCGGCGGTCGCGCTGGCCCTTCTCGACCAGCCCTTTGTCGACCAGCGTGTCGAGGTTGGGGTAGAGTCGGCCGTGGTGAATTTCTTTCTCGTAGTACGATTCGAGTTCGTCTTTGATCGCGAGTCCGTGCGGTTCGTCGCGCCCGGCGATGACGTACAGCAGGTCTCGTTGGAATCCCGTCAGGTCGTGCATCGGTAACGTCCGAGGTAGGTCTGCGAGCGAAAAGTAGGTGACGGCCCCCGCGATCGCGGCCCGGCGCGTCGGCCGACTCAGTTACGACTGACGATCGAAGCCTTCGGACGACGGTCGGCGGCGATCACGACGGCGCGTCCGCTCTCGAAAATCGAATACGGAAAGGAAAGCGGATAGCGCGGGGGTGAAAAAGCCCCGCGAACCGCTTGCCGCCCTGAATTGGTCCCCGCTGACGCTTCGGCCCTCCAAGCGAAGCGTCACTTGCAACAAAACCCCGTAACCACTTAAGACTACCGACCACGGTCAACCGTACCGGTTCCGCGGCTGACCTACGTTTTCGAGGCATCTCCGGCGGAGATTTCGGTTCCCTAAATGTGCTCTTCTTCGAGCACCCAGCCGAGCGCCCGCTTGTAGTACGTGAACATTTCTCGGACCCCCTCGTGGCGCATGTCCTCGTCGTCGAGGTGTTCTTGCAGGAACTCGTACTGCTCGCGGATCTCGTCTTCGTCTCTCATGGCCGGTCGTAGGAGGTCGCGGGTAATGAGTTCGGTGGAGTCTCGGACCTCGTGGGCCGCCGGCCTCGTGAACGGGCCCGTCGGTACGTCGGCCGACGCTCCGGTCAGGAGGCCCACTCGACCATCCGGGCGTAGAGGTCCGTGCTCCGGAGCGCCGACTCGTCGCCCACAAGCACCAGGGCCTTCTTCGCCCGCGAGAGCGCCACGTTCACCCGGCGGTGGTCCTCGAAGATCGGACTCCCGAGATCGCCGGTCGCCACGAACGAGACCACGACGACCTCCTTGCTCGACCCCTGAAACCGATCGACGGTGTCGACGGTCACCGACTCGGGCACGCGCCGGCCGATCTCGGCGACCTGCGCCCGGAACGGCGCGATGACCCCGATCTGGTCGGGGTCGACCCCCGCCGCGAGGTACGTCTCGACCGCCTCCGCGATGCGGTCGGCCTCGACGGGGTTGGTGTTGCCGTCGGCCCGACCGTCCGGATCGACGAACGAGACGCCCCGGAGTTCGGACGGGAGGGCGGTTTCGTCGACGCCGGGCAGGTCTGCGAGCGTCTGGGCCGCGACCTCGCCGGAGGCCGGCCGGAGGTCGCCGTCGTAGAACTCCCGGGAGGAGAACGCCTGGATCCGCTGGGCCATCCGGTACTGGCGGTCGAGCATCACGCCCGCCTCGGGGTAGCGCTCGATGAGTCGCTCAAACAGCGACCGCGAGAGCCCGGACGCTCCCGGGGCGTCGCTGGGTACCTCCTCGCTCGGGCGGTCCGAACCGTCCGGCGGTTCGTCCTCGGTTCGGACGACCGGCGGCAACTGCTCGTGGTCGCCGACCAGCACGAACCGATCGGCGAGGTTCGTCGCCGCGAGCGTGTTGGGCTCGGTGAGCTGGGAGGCCTCGTCGACCAGCGCCACGTCGAACTGCTGTTCGCGCATGACCCGCGAGCCGCAGGTCGCGGTCGTCGCGGCGACCACGCTCGCGTCCCGGAGCTCGGCGACGCGCTCGCCCGGGTCGCCGGCCTGCTCTAAGCGCACGTCCTGCATGTCCGCGCGGACGCCGCTCTCGGTGCCGACTCGCACGATGTCCTCGAAGCCCTGATCGCGGAGCGCTTCGAGCGCGTTGTCGACCGCGCGGTTGGTAAACGCCGAGAGGAGCACCCGCTCGCCGTCCTCGACCAGCGCGCGAATCGTCCGCGCGATGGTGTAGGTCTTGCCCGTGCCGGGCGGCCCGTGGACCAGCGCGAAGTCCTCGGCGCCGACCGCGAGGGCGACCGCGTCGTTCTGGGCGTCGTTGTTGTCGATGTAGGTCTCGGATCGGTTGTCTCGCGGGCGTTGCCCGCTCGATCGCCCCGAGGCGCGTCGCGCCTCGCCGTCCGCGAACTCCGGGTCGGCCCGCCCGAACAGCACGTCCTTCCGGCGAGGGTCGCCCTTCAGCAGGAAGTCGTGGAGCGCCGTGAGCATCCGGTCGGCCGACAGCTCCGAGGGGTAGACGTCGAGGCGCCGGAGCTCGACCGGCTCGTCGGCGGTGACCACGATCTCCTCGTCCAACCGCTCCACGCGACCGAGCTCGGCGTGGCCGTCGACGGGGTCGCCGTCGCTGGCGAGCACCACGTCGCCCTCCCGGATCTTCGACACCGCGCCGTCGGTTCGGCTCGCGCGCAGTTCCCACCGACCGCCCTCGAGCTGGCGGCGACCGGCGGGGTCGAGGTCGACGAGCGCCCGGTCGTCGTCGGCGCGCTCGGCCGCGGTCTGCTCCCAGAGCTTGGCGTACTCGGCGTGGGTCGCCCGGCGCTCGGCCTCGATGAGCCGGTACATCCGGTCGAAGTACTCGCGTTCGTCCTCCGGGATCGGGTCGCCGATCCGTCCCGCCTTCGACTCCTGATCGAGCCGTCCGGATACCACCATGCAGGTGTCCTGTTCGAAGCAGTACTCACAGACAGCGTCGGCTTCGTACCCGGTCGGGACCCCGAAGTCGTGTTCCATCGCCGCGATCTCGTTGCGGGTCCGGACCACGAAGTCGAGCAGGCCGTCGCCGACCGAGAACTCCTTGGCGGGCGAGAGATCCCCCGACTCCTCGCCCCGGTCGAGCGCGGAGTTTTTGGTGTAGAGTAGCGTCCCGGTGTCGACCGGCACGCCCTTTTCGCGGAGCAAGAGCGCGTAACAGGCGGCCTGAATCTTGTCCTGAAACCGCGGGTCGCGCTTGAGGTTCTTGCCGGTCTTGAGCTCGACGGGCATCCCGCGCCGGAGCGCGTCGGCCCGACCCTTGATGCCGAACCGCTCGCTGACCAGCAGTTGTTCGCTCCGCCAGTCGTCGCTCTCGGTCAGCGCGCCCTGCGCGAGCCACCCCTCGATCGCGGCGGCGTTCTGGCGGACCTCATCGACGACCGCCTCGCGGTCCCGACCCAGCAGGCCGAGTTCGAGCCCCGCGTCCGCGACCCGCTCGTCGATGCTCTCGTCGAGGTCCCGGCCCCGAAGCAGGTCGCCGAACACCTCGTGGACGATGGTCCCCTTGACCACCGGGTACGCCAGCGGGATCCCCGAGAGCTTGTTGAGGTAGTACATCCGGGGACACTGGACCCACGAGCGCACGTCGGTCACGTCGACGAGGAAGGCGGGCTCGACGACGACGTACGACTCCGAGCCGGTCGCGTAGGTGGTCTCGCCCCGGTACTCGCTTTCCTCGACGTCCGTGACGAGCAGTTCCATCCCGGCGTCGAGCAACTCGGCCGACTCGGTCCACTTGCCCCACAGCGTCACCGACTCCGGTCCCTCGTCGGTCCGCACGGTCACCTCCGCGAGGTCGCGCTCGCCGTACTGCGTGCTGACGCTCCGGACCTCGCCGGCCTCTACGACCGTCCCGCGTACGTTCACGACCGTTCGTAACGCCCGCCGATAAAAAACCCCGACGGTCCCCTCGGGGTGAGCCGTCCGGCGCCCGATTACATCAAAAATCCGACCACTGAAACTTACTTTAGGGAGCCATCTACCGGTACGTTTAAGAGTTCGACGGGTGCCGCTAATGGTATGAGTGGACGACCGCTCGACGTACTGGAGGCCTCCCTCGACGAGGAGGTCACGGTGCGCCTGAAAGGCGGCGAGGAGTTCGTGGGGACGCTGACCGGCTACGACCAGCACATGAATCTCGTGCTGGAAGACACCGCGGAGGAAGACACAACGATTATACGCGGCGACAACCTCGTGTCGATTAACCCATGACTGGTGCAGGCACCCCGAGCCAGGGGAAGAAGAACACGACGACCCACGTCAAGTGTCGTCGCTGTGGCGAAAAGTCGTATCACGTCAAGAAGAAAGAGTGCTCGTCGTGCGGCTTCGGCAAGTCGAGCAAGCGCCGCGACTACGAGTGGCAGAGCAAGGCTGGCGAGTAGACGCCGCCGGATCGGGCGCATCTTCTCGGTGAATCGATCGGCCAGCCGCGGCTCCGTCGTCCGGGGCGCGGTCTCGGGGACGCGGTCGCCGCGGCGGACTATCCACGAACGTGGGCACATCCCGACCGAGAAGGAGCGATTTCGACACGATAGCGAGGGTTTTTACTACCGGACTCCCTTACAATCGTCCATGCCAAACGGCCGGGACGCGACCCATTCGGGTCCGACCGAGAAATGCGGCGTCGTCGGGGTCTCGCTCGAAGAGCGCGACGCCGCACGCCCGCTCTACTACTCGCTGTACGCCCTCCAGCACCGCGGGCAGGAGTCGGCGGGCATCGTCACCCACGACGGGTTCCAACAGCACAGCCACGTCGAGATGGGGCTGGTCGGCGACGCCTTCGGCGAGGACGACATCGCGGACCTCCGGGGGAGCGCCGGCATCGGTCACGTCCGGTATCCGACCGCCGGGAGCGTCAACAAGTCCTGCGCCCAGCCGTTCACCGTCTCGTTCAAGAGCGGCGCGCTCGGCCTGAGTCACAACGGCAACCTCGTCAACGCCGACGAGGTCCGCGAGGAACTCGCCGCGCAGGGCCACGCGTTCACCAGCGACGGCGACACCGAAGTCATCGCCCACGACCTCGCGCGCAACCTCCTCGAATCCGACCTCGTCCGCGCGGTCAAGCGGACCATGGGTCGCATCCACGGCTCGTATTCGCTGACGATCACCCACGACGACACCGTCCTCGGCGTCCGGGACCCCGAGGGCAACCGACCGCTCTGTATCGGCGAACTCGAAGACGGCTACGTCCTCGCCAGCGAGTCGGCCGCCATCGACACCCTCGACGGCGAACTCGTCCGGGACGTGAGACCCGGCGAACTCGTCGTCCTCCAGCCCGGCGGCGAGGGGTTCGACTCCTATCAGCTGTTCGAGCGTGAGAACACCGCCCACTGCTTTTTCGAGCACGTCTACTTCGCCCGGCCCGACAGCGTCATCGACGACGAGCTGGTCTACGAGGTCCGCCGGGAGCTCGGCCGCCAGCTCTGGGAGGAGGGCGGCATCGAGACCGACGTGGTGATGCCGGTCCCCGACTCGGGTCGTGCGTTCGCGAGCGGCTACGCCGAGGCCGCACAGGAAGAGGGGTCGGGCGTCGAGTTCGCCGAGGGGCTGATGAAAAACCGCTACGTCGGTCGCACGTTCATCATGCCGACGCAGGACGAGCGCGAGCGGGCGGTCCGGCTCAAGCTCAATCCCATCAAGTCGACCGTCGAGGGCAAGACGGTCACGCTGATCGACGACTCGATCGTCCGCGGGACGACCTCGACACAGCTCGTCGATCTGCTCAAGGACTGCGGCGCCGAGGAGGTCCACATGCGGATCGGCGCGCCGCCGATCGTCGCGCCCTGCTACATGGGCATCGACATGGCGACCCGCGAGGAGCTCATCGCCGCCGACAAGTCGGTCGAGGAGATCCGGGAGGCGATCGCGGCCGACAGCCTCTCGTACCTCTCGACGGAGGCGGTCGCCGAGGCGCTCGGGCGCTCGCAGGCGGATCTCTGTCTGGGCTGTGTCACCGGCGAGTACCCCTACGACGTCGAGGGCGAGGAGACCGACCGCGAGGTCACCCGGCCCGAGATCGGGGGCGTCGCGGGCACCGACGATTAGTTCCGTCCCGAATCCCGCCCGGACTACCGGCCCCAATCGTTACCGCGGGCCTCATCGTTGGGCCGACACTTCCGCGAGGGGGCTGACGCGCGGGAGGTGGTGGTGGTGACCTACGGAGACGACCCCTAGAGGTAGAGCAGCAGGTAGACCACGACCCCGAGGTCGAACGAGATCAGCCACAGCGACGCCGCGACCCGGCCGACGCGCGGGTGGTTCGTCGTCGACAGTTCGGCGGTCGAGCGAGTCAGTGCAAGTAGCAGGACGTAGTACAAAAGCGGGACGCAGACGACCGCCAGCACGACGTGAATCGCCAGGATCGGGTAGTAGACGAACTGCTCGATCATCGCCGGTCCCTCGAACGACGTCGGTCCGAGAAGCGCGACCCGGTAGAGGTACAGCGCGAGGAACGCCGCGAACAGCGCGACGCCCGCGGCCATCCCCTTCCGGTGGCGCTCGACGTTCCCGCGTCGGATCGCGCGCCACGCCGCCGCGACGACGACGAACGCGACGGCGTTGATCGCGGCGTTGACGTGCGGGATGGCCGCGAGCACGGACTCGGGCGCCCGCGGTAACACGCCCGCGGGGACGACCTGAAGCGCGGCGGCGAACACCAGCGCGAGCGAGACCACCGACAGCACCCCGGCGACGGCGGGGACGTTGCGCTCGACGAATCGTTGCATAGTCGGGCGTTGGAACCGGTTCCAAATACGCCTTGCCGTGTCGGCTCGCGCCGGCGTGTGTAGCCGTGCCGTCCCGGAGTTGAAACGAAAGGCCTTTTATTCGGGTAGCGTCTACGATTGAGTGCAGTAAGACACAGCGAGCGTGGGTAGCCAAGCTAGGCCAACGGCGCAGCGTTGAGGGCGCTGTCCCGTAGGGGTCCGCCGGTTCAAATCCGGTCCCACGCATCGCATACTGAGGCGGCGTCGCCGCCGAGGACGATGCAGGTGGAGTCCCTTGGGACTGCACCCACGCACAATTCCTTCGGACGTTACGTACCGAGCGATAGCGCTACGTTCGGTCGAGGGCCCAGAACGCCGAGCGGCCGCTGTCGAGGCCGGCGACCGCGAGCTACAGCCCTTCGTAGGCTTCGATCTTCTCGCGCCACTCCTCGGGGATCGGTCGCGACGACTCCGTGTCGGGGTCGATCACCACTTGGACGGCCTCGCCGGTCGCCGCCACCTCGCCGTCGACCCGCATCTCGTACTCCATCGGGATCGACGACTCGCCGAGTTCGGGCACCCGGACCGCGACGGTGAGGTCGTCGCCGAGCGTGACCGACTGGCGAAACTGGAGTTCGAGGTTCGCCAGCACCGAAGGGGTCTCCGAGAGATTCCTGTCGACCACCGCCGCGAAGTAGGCGGTGCGGGCCTCCTCCATGTAGGTCGCGTACACGGCGTTGTTGACGTGTCCCATCGCGTCGAGGTCTCTGAACCGGACGTCGATCTGGGTCTCGAACGAGTAGTCGGTCATCGATCGCCACTCGTCGCCGCCGATAGTTCGGTCTATCGCTTTCGGGGGCTCCCGTACGCCGCCGACAGGTAGGCGTCGAGGTCCGCGACCGCTTCGGAGTCGTAGGTCCAGAACCCCCGGAATCGTCCGGGGTCGTCGTCGCGCTCGGCCGCGAGGAGCGCACACGCCTGCTCGGGGTCGTCGCCCCCGTCGAACACCACGAACCAGAACGCGCCGACCTCGGCCGCGTGGGGCGTGTGGATCGTGAGCCCCTCGGCCACGGGGACCTCGGCGCTCCAGTCGCGGGGGGCGTAGACGTGGACGTCGAGACTGGAGTTGGCGGCCAGCGACTCGTAGACCTCCCGCTGGGCGGCGAGGGCGTCGAACCGTTGAAACCCCGTCCGGAGCGTCCCCGTCCCGGTCCGGTACGCCCGGTCTTCGATCTCTCGGGTGGCCCCCAGCATCCGGCGCTTGTCGAACGACACGAACGTCGTCTCCGCGAGCAGATCCATCAGCGCCCGCGTGGCGTCGGTCGCCACGATCGCGTTGCCGTTCGGCACTTCGAACAGGTCCCGGACCGCGTTGATCCCGACCGAGCCGGCGAACTCGCCTCCCTCGGTCACCACGACGAACCCGCCCGAGCCGTCGTCGGGGAGCGGTTCGTGTTCGATCGCGACGTTCCGCGTCTCGAACTGGGCTTCGAGGGGCTCGTAGGGCTCGGGCGCGTACACGGTGATCGTCTTCTCGCGCGCCGCGACGTCGTCGAGAAACGCCTCCAGTGTCATGGTCTCGGTGGCTTACCCCCGTTCGTCGGTCGATTCGCGTCGTTCGCGTTCTGCGGCGGCCCGCTCGTCGGCCAGCGACTGGTCGAGCACGCCGTCGAGGAACGCCGGCAGGGATTCGAGTTCGACCCCGCCGGTCTGGTCGTCGTAGCTGATCACGCCCGCCGACGCGAGGGTCGGCAACTGGACGTGGTGGAGGTCGATCCGCGTCCGGTCGCGGTCGGCCCGACTCCCGGCACCGTCGGGGTCGTTCCGCGCGGCGAGCCAGCCGGTCACCACGGTCGCGAGCTCGTCGAGCGTCGCCGACTCGCGCTCTCTGAGGTAGTAGAGCGCGTAGCGGCGTCTGGCGTCCGCGATGGCGTCGAACCCGGCGTCGACGCTCACCGCCGGTTCGTTCGCCGCTTCGTCGGCGTCGGTCGAACCCTCCGGTTCCATGCGTATCGATCTAACTACGAACGGGACCGGTATGAATCTTACTCCGGCGGCGGGGACCCGATCACAATCCCGGTATTCAAATGCGTCGTCTGCGTAATAGCCCTCATGGCGAAGTACTCCACGGGCGGATCGTCCGGCGGTGGCGACAGCGGCGCGTGCGAACTCTGTGGCACGTCGAGCGACTCGCTGACCGAGGCCAACGTGGCGGGCGCCCAGCTCCGGGTCTGCTCGGAGTGTGCGGACTCGCACAACGACAACGCGAAGACGACCGGCCGCGAGACCGACGGCGACCGCAAGCGCCGGGCGGCTCGGAACACCGCGAAGGCAAGCGGCGTCTACAACGACGATTCGACTCACTGGGAGGAGAAAGGCACCAACTACGACGACGACCCGCTCCCGTATCTGGTCGCCGACTACGGCGAGGCAGTCGAGAGCGCCCGACAGGACGAGGGCCTCCAGCGCGAGGAGTTAGCCGAGGAACTCGACCTCGCGGAAAACGACCTGCTCGCTGTCGAGCAGGGGCGGGCGAATCAGGCGAACGTCGGCGGATCGGTCGTGCGGGCGCTCGAACAGCGCCTCGACGTGACGCTGGTCGAGGAGACCTGACGCCCCGTAATCTTATTCACGCCGTCCGTGGTGGAGTGGGCGTATGGACATCGGCGTTCACACACCACCGCTGTACGGCGAGTCGCTCGACGACGCGCTGGCGTACCTCCACGGCATCGGCGTCGACGCCGTCGAGCCCGGCGTCGGCGGCCACCCGGGCGACGACCACCTCCCCCGCGAGGAGTACCTCGACGACGAGGCGGCCCAGCGGGAGCTGGCCGACCGCCTCGACGAGTACGAGATGCGGATCTCCGCGCTCGCGACCCACAACAACCCGCTCCACCCCGACGAGGAGACCGCCGCGGCGGCCGACACCGAGCTCCGGGAGGCGATCGAGCTCGCCGACCAGCTCGACGTCGGAACCGTCACCTGCTTCTCGGGACTGCCCGCCGGCGGCCCGAACGACGAGGTGCCCAACTGGATCACTGCGCCGTGGCCCCCCGAGCACGCCGACGCCCACGAGTACCAGTGGGAGGAGGTCGCGATCCCCTACTGGTCGGAGGTCGCCGAATACGCCGCCGACAGGGGCGTCGACCTCGCGATCGAGATGCACCCCAACATGCTGGTGTACGAGCCGACCGGCCTGCTCAGATTGCGGGCGGCGACCAACGACCGGGTCGGCGCGAACTTCGATCCGAGCCACCTCTACTGGCAGGGGATCGACGTGACCGACGCGATCCGCGTCCTCGGCGAACACGACGCCGTCCACCACGTCCACGCCAAGGACACGAAGATCTACGAGGCCAATTCGCGGTACAAGGGCGTGCTCGACACCGCGCCGTACGACGAGGAGGCCGACCGGTCGTGGCTGTTTCGGTCGGTCGGCTACGGCCACGGCGAGGACCACTGGAAGGACGTGGTGAGCACCCTGCGGATGATCGGCTACGACGGCGCGCTCTCGATCGAACACGAGGATTCGCTGACCAGCTCGAACGAGGGGCTCGAAAAGGCGGTCGCCCTGCTCCAGCGGGCGGTGTTCCGCGACCAGCCCGGCGAGGCCCACTGGACCTGAACGCGGTCGGCCCGGCCGAATCAAAACTCCCGGCGCCGATTCCTACGTGTCGGCGACGCCACAAGCACTTTTGAGACTGTGGGAGAAACGTACAAACATGGCGGACACACCACCTGCCGACCTCGAAGACCAGCTCGTGAGCGCGTGCCGGACGGCCGTCGGCGACGAGCTCAGGAGCGTGACGTACTTCACCGAAGACGCCGAGCAACAGCTCTACCTCCGGAGCGACCTCGAGTCCGACGCCGACCTCGTGGGGTTCGCCGACAACGAGCGGCTGGGGTTTCACTCCCAGTCGCTGTATCAGGACACCGAGCTCGGCGACTACCAGTTCACGATGCGGGTGTTCGACCGGGGGTTTCTCACCCGCGTCATCGTCGGCGACCACGGCGCGTTCGTGACCACCGACGAGATGGAGATGGACCTGTTCAAGGAGCTTGGCTCGGCGCTCCGGAGCGTGCTCGCTGAGACGGAAACGTCGGCCTGATCGGGCCGAACGCGCGGGCGAGACCGTCGGCCGTCCGCGTCGAACCTCCTTTTAGCAACGCTTTTCCGCGCCGTGGTCCTCCACTCGGCCGATGAGTAGCCATCGGAGGGATCGACCGTGACGATGGAGGACAAGCTCGACGAGCTGCGACAGCTCCGCGAGGACGCGCTTCTCGGCGGCGGGGAAGACCGCATCGAGTCCCAACACGAGAAGGGCAAGATGACCGCGCGCGAGCGCATCGACTACTTCCTCGACGACGGCACGTTCAACGAGTTCGACCAGCTCCGGACCCACCGGAGCCACAACTTCGGGATGGAGGAAAAACAGATCAAAGGCGACGGCGTGATCACCGGCTACGGCGAGGTCAACGGGCGAAAGACGTTCGTGTTCGCCCACGACTTCACCGTCTTCGGGGGCTCGCTCGGCGAGGTGTTCGCCGAGAAGGTCTGTAAGGTGATGGACAAGGCGATGGAGGTGGGCGCGCCCGTCATCGGGCTCAACGACTCGGCCGGCGCCCGGATTCAGGAGGGGGTCGCCTCGCTCGCGGGCTACGCCGAGATCTTCCGGCGCAACACCGAGGCGTCGGGCGTCATTCCCCAGATCTCGGCGATCATGGGGCCGTGTGCCGGCGGCGCGGTCTACTCGCCCGCCATCACCGACTTCATCTTCATGGTCGAGGACACCAGCCACATGTTCATCACCGGCCCGGACGTCATCGAGACGGTGACGGGCGAGCAGGTCTCCTTCGAGGAACTCGGGGGCGCGAAGACCCACGAGTCGACCAGCGGGGTCTCGCACTTCTCGGAAGCCGACGAGAAGCAGGCGCTCGACGACATCCGCCGCCTGCTGTCGTACGTCCCTCAGAACAACGTCGAGGACCCGCCGCGGGTCGAGCCGTGGGACGACCCCGAGCGCCGCGACGAGGCGCTCACCAGCGTGGTCCCCGACCAGCCCAAGAAGCCCTACGACATGAAGCGGGTGATCGAGGGCGTCGTCGACGAGGACTCCTTTTTCGAGGTCCAGGAGGGGTACGCCAAGAACATGGTGATCGGGTTCTCGCGGCTCGACGGTCGGTCGGTCGGCGTCGTGGCGAACCAGCCCCGCGTCAACGCCGGCACCCTCGACATCGAGGCCAGCGAGAAGGCCGCCCGGTTCGTGCGGTTTTGCGACTCGTTCAACATCCCGATCGTCACCTTCGTCGACGTGCCCGGCTTCATGCCCGGCACCGATCAGGAGCACGGCGGCATCATCCGCCACGGCGCGAAGCTCCTGTACGCCTACTCGGAGGCCACCGTGCCGCTGTTGACGGTCATCACCCGGAAGGCCTACGGCGGCGCCTACGACGTGATGGCCTCCAAGCACATCGGCGCGGACGTCAACTACGCGTGGCCGACCGCCGAGATCGCGGTGATGGGGCCGAAGGGCGCGGTCAACGTCCTCTACAGCGACGAACTCGACGCGGCCGACGACACCGAGGCCCGCCGCGAGGAGCTCATCGAGGAGTACCGCGAGGAGTTCGCCAACCCCTACACCGCGGCCGACCGCGGGTTCGTCGACGACGTGCTCGAACCGACCGAGACCCGCCCGCGGCTGATCGGGGACCTCGAACTGCTCGCGAGCAAGCGCGACGCCCAGCCCGACAAGAAACATGGCAACATCCCGCTCTGAGGACCCCGCCGAGGAGTCCGACGACGACGGGCGGGCGCCGACCGACGAGGCCGCGGCGCTCGACGGCACCCTGACCGTCCCCGACGACGCGACCGACGAGGAGGCCGCGGCCATCGCGGCCGCCATCGGCGCCCACCTTCGAGCCCGGGAGGCGGCCGCCGCGGCCGCCGACGCCGACGAGGAGTCGTGGGAGGGTAAGCGGTGGTCGTTCGCGGGGCGACTCCGGAGTCTGACGGGCCGAGACGGGCGCGTGCCCCGGAGCGCGCCGACCGACGCGTGGACCGCCTCGGGGCGGTCCGATCGGTTCTGACTCTCCGCGCGTCCGACAAAGTATACGAGTCGCGAGCCCTAACGGCCGGACGGAAATGCCTGATCCGACGTTCAGCCGCCGCCGATTCCTCGCGCTCGGCGCCACCGCGCTGGGGACCGGACTCGCAGGGTGTAACGCCTCCGCACCGGGCCAGGAGGCGACCCAGTCGAGTTCCGAACCGACGACCGATTCGTCCTCGTCCGAGAGCCCCTACACCCGGGTGTACCGGGAGGTCGTCGACTCGGTCGTCCTCGTCAGGACCGGCGGGGGACAGGGGACCGGGTTCGTGTTCGACGACTCGCACGTCGTCACGAACGCCCACGTCGTCGGCCGCGCGTCGACCGCGGAGGTCCGGTTCGCCAGCGACGAGTGGAGTCGGGGCGAGGTCGTCGGTCGGGACCGACACAGCGATCTGGCCGCCGTCGCGGTCGCGGAGACGCCCGAGAGCGCCTCGCCGCTCCCCTTTATCGAGGGCGAACCCACCATCGGTCAGGAGGTCGTCGCCATCGGCAACCCGTACAACCTGAACGGGTCGCTCACGACGGGAGTCGTCAGCGGGACCGATCGCTCGATCCCGGCCCCGACCGGCTACCGCATCCCCGACGCGGTCCAGACCGACGCGGCGGTCAACCCGGGCAACAGCGGCGGGCCGCTGGTGTCGCTCGACGGCCGGGTCGTCGGCGTGATCAACTCCGGGGGCGGGGACAACATCGCGTTCGGCATCTCGGCGGCGCTGACCCAGCGGGTCGTCCCCGAACTGATCGAGCGCGGCGAGTACGACCACGCCTACATGGGGGTGTCGTTCAGCCCGGTCACCCCGTCGGTCGCCCGGGCGAACGACCTCGAGGACTCCGAGGGGCTGATCGCGGTCGACGTCCTCGAGGACGGCCCCAGCGACGGCACGCTCCGAGAGAGCGACCTGGAGACGATCGACGGCGTCCGGGTCCCGGTCGGCGGCGACGTGATGCTCGCGATCGGCGACGCCGACCTCTCGACCGCCGAGGACCTCGGGAGCTACCTCGCGCTCCGGGCGTCGCCGGGCGAGACCGTCGAACTCACCGTCCTCCGGGACGGGCGCGAGCGCACCGTCGACCTCGAACTCGGGTCCCGTCCGGACCGCGAGGGCGCGTGACCGCCTCGGCCGAGGCTACCGATTGGTCAGTACGGTCGGCAGGAGGACGCCGAAGACGAACAGCACGGCGTACCCGCTCCAGTCTGGCAGCGCCTCGACGGCGGCGACCCCGAAGTAGAGCGGAATCGTGAGCAGGACGCACGCCGCGATGATCTTGTTCTCGCGCGAGACCATGTCCGGTCTACTCGGAGCCACCGACTAATACGTTCGGCTCGCTGGGCAGGTCCCGGCGAGGCGCCGGTCACGCCCGACAGACCGCGAGCATGTGCTCGGAGACGTCGACCGCGGTCCGGTCTTCCCGGAGCCGTCGGACGACGGCCCGGACGTCCGCGACCGCCTCGTCGTCGGCCGCCGACAGCTCGCGTTTGGTCCGGGCGGCGACGTTCTCGAGTCCGACCAGCGTCTCGACCTCGAAGTCGGCGTCGACCAGCTCGGCCTCGAACTCGTCGACGCGGAAGCCGTGGCACTCGGCCCACCCCTCGCCGTCGGCGAACTCCCGGACCCGTTCGGCGGTGTAGTCGCCGTCGGCCGCGACGGGCGCGAGCAGGCCGTGGGCCTCCTCGACCGAGAAGGTCAAAATGTCTCGGAGCATCGCCAGCCGGCCGATCACCGAGACGAAGGCGGGGGCGTCCGGGCGGGCGACCCGACGGAGTTCTCTGGTCGCTCGGGCGCGCTCGTCGCCGTCGACGACGTGGCTCAGCGGGCCGCCGAGACAGCAGACGGCGTCGAACGAATCGGTTTCGAACGGGAGCGTGCGGAGGTCGGCCTGCCGGCAGGTCACCGCGTCGCCGAGGCCGCGGTCGGCGAGCTTCTCGCGGGCGATGGCGACCTGTTCGTGGCTCAGATCGCAGTGTTCGACCTCGTAGCCTCGCTCGGCCAGCCAGCAGGCGTACCGGCCGGGGCCGCCGCCGGCGTCGAGGACCCGTCCCGACTCGGGGAGCCGGTCGGCGAGGTAGTCGGTGGTGTTGTCGAACTCCATCCGGGTCACGGGGTCCCGGTCGAGACGATCCCACTCGCTCTCGGCGAACTCGTCGTAGTACCGTTCGGGGTCCAGATCCTCGTCGGTCATCCTCACCGGGACTGACTGGCGAGCGACAGATAAGCGTTCGCGTGGTGTGGGATCGGCGACCGATCGGGCGAGCGATCGCGTCGGCGCCGTCGGGAACCGACAGAATGAGGTATCCCTCCCGAATATTTGCCGGCAACGATGTTCGACAAGGTGCTCGTCGCCAATCGCGGCGAAATCGCCGTCCGCGTGATGCGAGCGTGCGAGGAGTTGGGAGTCGAGACGGTCGCCGTCTACAGCGAGGCCGACAAGGACGCCGGTCACGTCCGGTACGCCGACGAGGCGTACAACGTGGGTCCCGCCCGGGCGGCCGACTCGTATCTCGACCACGACGCGGTCGTCGAGGCCGCAGAGAAAGCGGGCGCCGACGCCGTCCACCCCGGCTACGGCTTCCTCGCGGAGAACGCCGAGTTCGCCGCGAAAGTCGAGGCGACCGAGGGCGTGACGTGGGTCGGCCCCTCGGCCGACTCGATGGAGCAACTCGGCGAGAAGACCCACGCTCGCAAGACGATGCGGGACGCCGACGTCCCCATCGTGCCCGGCACCACCGACCCCGTCGAGGACCCGGCGGAGGTCACCGAGTTCGGCGACGAGCACGGCTACCCCATCGCGATCAAGGCCGAGGGCGGCGGGGGCGGACGCGGGATGAAGGTCGTCCGAGGCCCCGAGGAGGCCGACGAGCAACTCGAATCGGCCGAGCGCGAGGGCGAGGCGTACTTCGACAACGACAACGTCTATCTCGAACGCTACCTCGAGAACCCCCGCCACATCGAGGTTCAGATCGTCGCCGACAAACACGGCAACGTCCGGCATCTCGGCGAGCGGGACTGCTCGCTTCAGCGGCGCCACCAGAAGGTGATCGAGGAGGGGCCCTCGCCCGCGCTGACCGACGAACTCCGCGAGCGGATCGCCGAGGCGGCCCGGCGGGGCGCCGACGCCGCGGGCTACTACAACGCCGGCACCTTCGAGTTCCTCGTCGAGGAGGACCCCGACCGGGAGGCGGGCGAACTGCTGGGCGCCGACACCGACTTCTACTTCCTCGAAGTCAACACCCGGATTCAGGTCGAACACACCGTGACCGAGGAGCTGACCGGGATCGACATCGTGAAGGCCCAGCTCCGGGTCGCGGCCGGCGAGGAGCTTCAGTTCTCTCAGGACGAGGTCGAACTGGAGGGCCACGCGATGGAGTTCCGTATCAACGCCGAGCACGCCGCCGACGACTTCGCGCCCGCCACCGGCGGCCGGCTGGAGACCTACGACCCCCCGGGCGGCATCGGCGTGCGCCTCGACGACGCGCTCCGGCAGGGCGACGACCTGGTGACCGACTACGACTCGATGGTCGCCAAGCTAATCGTCCACGGCGCGGACCGCGAGGAGTGTCTGGCCCGCTCGGAGCGTGCCCTCGCGGAGTACGAGGTCGAGGGGATCCCGACGATCATCCCGTTCCACCGGCTGATGCTCGACGACGAGGCGTTCGTCGCTGGCACCCACACCACCAAGTACCTCGACCACCACCTCGATCAGGACCGGATCGCGGCCGCCCAGGAGCGGTGGGGCACCGACACCGAGTCGACGGCCGACGACGAGGAGGTCCTCGAGCGCGAGTTCACCGTCGAGGTCAACGGCAAGCGCTTCGAGGTCGACCTCGAAGAGCGCGGCGCCGCGGCGATCCCCACCGCCGACGCCGGCGGCGGCCAGAAGCCCGAGCCCGCCGGCGGCGACGACGAAGCGAGCGGCGGCGCGGCCGCCGACGCCGAGGGCGAGAGCGTCACCGCCGAGATGCAGGGCACGATCCTCGACGTGACCGTCGCCGAGGGCGACGAGGTCGCGTCTGGCGACGTGGTCTGCGTCCTGGAGGCGATGAAGATGGAGAACGACGTGGTGGCCTCGCGGGGCGGCACCGTCACGCAGGTCGCGGTCGGCGAGGGCGACAGCGTCGACATGGGCGACGTGCTGGTCGTCATCGAGTAGCTCGCGTCGGGGCTACGCCCGGCGTGCGAGCGCGACGCCGGCGGTGTGCTCGACGAACAGCGCGACCGCGAGCAGTCCGACTCCGACGGTCGCGGGCTCGACGCCCCCGATTCCGACCGCTTCGAGGAGTCGACCCACCGCCTCGCGTCGCGTGACGACGAGTAGCCAGGCGGTGGCGCCGGCGGCTTCGACCGCGCTGATGCCGATCGTCCCGAGGTTGAGCACGCCCGCGAAGGGGGTCCGTCCCCGGAGGTCGTTGATCTCGACGGTGTGGTGGACGACGAGCGTCGCCCCCAGCGCGACGCCAGCGAACAGGACGCCCTCGACGCCGCCGACCCGCCCGGCGACCGCGAGCCAGAGCGCCCAGAGTGCGCCCTCGGCCGCGCCGACCGCGACCGACGCGGCGTCGGGGAGGGTCGCCGCCCGGCCGTTGACCGCGAGATCGGTCAGGGCGTGTTCGACCACCAGTCCCCCGAGCAGGATCGCGATTCCGACGACCAGCGAGCCCGAGCCGACCGGGGCGTCCCGGACCGTCCCGAGCCAGACCGCGAGCGCGGCGGTCTGGACCGCGGTGAACGCGACGACGAGGACGATGCGACCGAGCGCCGCGGCGATCCCGCGGACGGTGTTCGGGCGGCGGTGTTCGTGCGTAGCCATGCCGGACGGACGGACGCCGCCCGTATTGTTACCCGGCTGCTACCGTCTGTCGGGAGGCGAGTCCCCGTCCGCGATCGGCGTTAAGGTGTGTAGAACCCCCCGCGAGAAGCGGCGTTCGCGCTCGGCCGCGGCTCTCAGACGGCCCACAGTTCGGGATCGTGTCACGAGCTACCGAGAGACGCCAACGACTTAACCGTGCGCCGTTCTTAGTGGAAGTGTGAGCAACGAATCTGGACGTCGAAATCTGCGTATGCCCTCCTCGGACGAGCTGTTCGCGGTGGTTACCGAACACAACGGCGGCAACCACGTCCGCGTCAGATGCGAGGACGGCGAGAACCGGATGGGGCGCATCCCCGGCCGAATGAAGTACCGGACCTGGATCAGCGAGGGCGACGTCGTCGTCGTCGAGCCGTGGGACTGGCAGGACGAGAAGGCGAACATCGAGTGGCGGTACACCGACCAGGACGCCGACCAGCTCCGCCAGGAAGGCCACATCGACTGACGGCCCTGCACTGACCGTCCGTACGCGCTCGCGTCCGTAGGATCGCCTCGTGAGTCACAGCTCTCGTCCCGCCCCACGAGTCGTGACTATAGCTTCCGAGGTCGGGCACCCCCTCGTCGCTTTCACCCGAGCCAGTTCGGAACGTCATCGTACACCGAGATGCGAACCAGCGAGTAGAGTAGCCCGATAGCGAACGCCACGGCGATACCGAGAAAGACCGTATTCATATCAGAGACGTACCGTCCGTCCCACAAATAGGTGGTTGTTAGATTCGCGTCTCCACGTACCAGCTCCGTTCGGTCGGACTCGACACTGAGACGGACCAGCGGAGTCGCCGTACCGATTCTGGTTGGCCGGACCGAGAAACCAACCCTTCATGGTGGGTTCGCCCGAACGACCCGTCATGAACGACACCCGTCGCGCCGTCCTCGAACGGATCGCCGGCGGCCCAGTCACGGGCCCCGCGCTCGCCGACGACCTCGGCGTCTCGCGGAACGCGGTCTGGAAGCACGTCGAGGCGCTCCGGGAGGCGGGCTTCGAGATCACTGGCGGGGGCGCCGGCTACGACCTCGACGGCGTCCCGGAGTTCGGCGGTCCCGCCGTCGAGTTCGGGCTCGACGCGCCCTTCTCCGTGGAGTACCACGACGCCATCGGGAGCACGAACGACCGCGCCCGCGAGCTCGCCGCCGACGGGGCGGTCGACGTGGCGGTGCTGGCCGACGAGCAGACGGGCGGGCGCGGCCGGCTCGACCGGGAGTGGTCGGCCCCGAGCGGCGGCGTCTGGGTGAGTCTGGTGCTCGGCCCCGACCTGCCGGCGGCCCACGCCCCCGCGCTCACGCTGGCGGCCGCGGTCGCGACGACCGACGCCGCCCGTGAGGCGGGCGTGCCGGCCGAGATCAAGTGGCCGAACGACGTGCTGGTCGGCGACGGAGACGGCGACGGCGAGCGCGGCGGTCGGAAGCTCGCGGGCATCCTGACCGAGATGGAGGGCGAGGCCGACAGCGTCTCGTGGGTCGTGGTCGGGGTCGGCGTGAACGCCAACGTCCCGGTCGAGACGCTCCCGGAGGGCGCGACGAGCATCGAGGCCGAGGCCGGGCCGGTCGACCGCCGGGCCTTCGTCCAGCGACTGTTGGAGCGGTTCGACGACCTCCGGCGCGACCCCGAGGCCGCGGTCGAGGCGTGGCGCGAGCGGGCCGCCACGATCGGCCAGCGGGTGCGCGTCGAGCGCGGCGACGACGAGATCGTCGGCGAGGCGGTCGACGTGGCGTTCCCCGGCGCGCTCGTGATCGACACCGACGACGGCCGGGTCCGCGTCCACGCCGGCGACTGCGAGCACCTCCGGCCCGTCTGAACCGGTCGGGACTGGGCCCGCCCCGCCCCGACCGCGAATTCGATTCGGGAGGCAGGCGACGTTCGCCGCGCGATCACTCGACGGTGGCGTTGCCCGCTTCGGGCGACGACTCGGTCTCGGTCTCCGAGGCCGCCTGCTCGCCGTCGGCGCCGCCGACCTGAACCGTCAACACTGGGACCGAGCACGCCCGGACGACCCCCTCGGCGACGCTTCCCAGGAGCAGGCGGTCGATGCCGCCCCGGCCGTGGGTCCCCATCACGACCAGATCACACCCCTCGTCCTCGGCGTACTCCACGATCCGCCTGCTGGGCGACCCCTCGAGCAGTCGGGCCGAGACCGGGACGTCGCGCTCGTCGGCGATGGTCTCGACCCGGTCGAGCGCGGACTCGCCCTCTCCGCGGAGCACGTCGTCGATCCCCTCCCAGGAGGTCTCCATCGGTAGCCCCGCGAACGTCGCGGCGTTGACGACGTACACCGCGTGTAGCTCCGCGTCGTGGGCGGCCGCCAGATCGGCGGCGTGTTCGACCGCGCGTTCGGTGTCGGTCGAACCGTCGGTGGGTACGAGTATCCGGTCGTACATCTGTTCGGTGTATGATAGCACACGACGTACCTTAACTGTTTGCAGGGCGTTCGAGCCGACCCGCGGGACACGATTGGGCCCGAGCGGCCGGCCGCGATCGGTCGCTCTCGTCACCGCCGCTCGACGTAATCGCACAGGACGGCCGCCTCGGCTTTCCGAACCAGCTCTCCGGCCGTGCTCGTCGAGCACTCGAGGACGGCCGCCACGTCGGCGATCGTCCCCTCCCGGGGCAGTTCGTAGTACCCGACCGCGACCGCGGCGTCGAGGGCCGCCCGCTGGCGGTCGGTGAGCCGCGAGGCCGATCGTGTCCGCTCGAACTCCGTGGCTCGTTCGATGGTGAGGTCCCCGAGCTCGGCGAGCTCCGCGTGGAGCGCGCTGAGCGCCGCCGCCTCGCCGACCGCCTCGAACCGGACCTCGCCCGTTTCGAGGAACGCGACCGGCGGGAGAAACACCACTCGCGCGCCGGCGATGGCGTCGAGGAGCGCGGCCGGGAACTCGTAGGCGTCCTGCCGGACGAACGCGTAGGTCCCGTCGGCGTCCGCCACGACGGCGCTGTCGACGACCGAGTCGATCCGGCCGACGGCGCGCTCGGTCGCCGCGCGGTCGCCGTCACACCACAGCAGGGTCGTCGCGTCCGCGGTCGGGCTCCACGTCAGCAGTTCGGCCCGCGTGATCGCGTCGTCGTCGACGACCTGCCGATGGAGCGGGTGGACGAGCCCCTCGGGGTAGCTGGCCGCGACCTGAATGCGTTTCATCGCCGTTGGCTCGCGTTCGTCCGGGGGACACATCAACCACCGTGGTCGACGGGCGGCTCGCGGCGTCCGTCTCCGAACGGCCGACCGCCCTTCGGCCGCCGACCGCCGACTCGTCCGGCCGAGACGGCGTCGATCACTCGCGGTCGCGCAGAATTTCCGGGACGCTGTGGAGGAGCGTCCGGAGGTGGTCGGCGTCGTCGAGCGCCCGGAGTCGGGCGTTCGGGAGCGCGGATTCGAGGCGCCGAGCGCCGTCGATCGGGACGTTCTCGTCGCGCTCGCCGTGCCACAGACTCACCGGCGCGTCGACCGCCTCGAAGTCGACGCCCCAGTCGGTCGCCGCGTGCCGGAACTCGGTGACAGCGCCGGTGCGATGGCGGGCGAACGCTTCGAGGAAGTCGGCCGCCACGATCTCGGCGGTCGCGTCGTCGATCGCCTCGGCGTCGTCGGTCGTGTACTGCCCGACCACGAACGACGGGTCGAGGCGCTCGGCGAGCCACGCCTGCCACCGGAACAGACCACGGAGGACGGTCGGTGCAGTCGTCGCGGTTCCGGTGAGTAGTCGCGTCACCGCGGGCGGCCGGTCGCCGAACCCGGGCGGTGTCGCGCCCGCGACGACGTCGACGGCGTCGATCCGGTCCGGGCGGGTCGCGGCCGCCGCTAGCCCGTACGGGGCGCCACCGGAGAACGCAATCAACTCCGCGGTCTCGACGTCGGCGTCGTCGAGGACGGGCACGAGGAACTCGGCGGCGTCGCCGACCGAGCGGTCCGGTCGCGGCGACGAGCGGCCACATCCCGGCCGGTCAGGGGCGAGCAGTCGGACCCCACAGTCCCGGGCGGTCGACTCGAAGAGCGCTCCCAGTCGGCGCGACCCGGGCGTCCCGTGGAGGAAGACGACGGGGTCGCCGTCCGGCGAGCCGTACTCGGCGTAGGCGAGGTGACGATCGGGGCCCAGCGACACGGTCTCGGTCCGCGGTTCGTCCGGCGGCGCTCGGCGTCGGGACGGCTCGGACACTGTCATTGCTCGATCGTAGCCGCGCCGACGGCGAGGACCTGTTCCCGGATCCATCCGGCGGTTTAAACGTAGCCGCTTCCGGTCGTCTGTATACCGGCTTCCTGAAATCCGATCGTTCGGTCCGATCTAACTTCCACGTAGAACACACGGGCCGATTGCCCACTCCGGGCGTTTGTACCGCCGTTTGGGTCCGGCGGCCAGACGACGAGTATCGCAACCGATCTGCCCAGACGACCGTCGGGACTGACGTTCCGGGACTCGGACCAGCCCCTTGATCTGGGTGGGGCGTTATTTCGATCGTCGGGATCCGGGAGTCGCGAGCGTCCGACCGTCCGGCAGTTTGTACCCCTGTCTATACCAGAATAAAAATATATAAAATAATATTAGTTCCCAGTGTCACGACTAGCTATGCCGTCCCTAAGCCGAGCGCTACGCCGCGTGACGATCGGTGACGAGGATACGCGTGTGAGAGCGACGTGGCGGGCAGTCGCCCCTTGGTGTCTTGGTTTCGGAGTGCAACCGCTGGCGTTGACCGCGATTCTGTTGACCATTCGGAGTGTACTCGACCTCTCTGAACTCGGCGACGTTGCCATCTCGTTAACGGACCGCGCGCTCTTCGGAGTCGCCTCGGCCCTCGGACTACTTCTCGTGGTCCTGCTCGCGACACGACTCGACGAGCGGCCGATTTCGGCGTACGGCCTCGGCACTTTCCCCGACTGGGTTGCCGGACTCGGTATCGGCGGACTCACGTACGCGGTTCCGACGGCCCTACTCCTCCAACTGGGAGAGGCCGAGTTGACCGCCCCCGTTCCGTTCCCGGCCGACGCCCCCAGCGTTATCGCGCTCGCGGTCGCCGTGACCGTGATGGCTTTTGTCTTTCAGGTCGCGTTCGAGGAGTTCGCTTTCCGCGGTGTGATGCTGAAGAACTTCGCCGAAGGGCTGAGCGCTAGGGGCGTCTCCCGAGATCGGTCGGCCGTGCTCGCTCTCCTGTTCAGCAGTCTGGTGTTCGGAGTTAGCCACGTCATCGTGCAAGGGGGCGGTGGCACCGAAGGACGAAGCCTCCAACTCGTCATCACGAGTGCGCTGTTGGGGCTCCTGTGGGGTGGTGGCTACGTTCTGACGGGTCGGCTGGCGATCCCGTTCGGTCTCCACCTCGGGTACAACCTCTGGCCGGCGGTCGTACTGCAACCGACCGAAGCGACACTGGGGACACCGGCTCTCGGTCAGGTCGCGTATTCGGTAAGTCAGTACGAACTGACGGCCGGCAAAGTACTCGTCGGGGGCGTCTGTCTGATGGTCTGGCTGTACCTCACTCGTGGGGAACTCACGGTGAAAGCGGATATCTCGGAGTGGGCGGCCGACAGGACGAGTACGACTTCGTAGCTCATCGTCTCACCGCACGTCGAACACGCGCTCGCATTCGAGACCCGCGCGACCGACTCCCGGAGCTACCCCCGGGATGCGATACCCGCGTCGGTCGACGAGCGGCCGGTTCACGTCGACGAAGCCTTTATGCCGAATCTCGGCTCTCTTCGGAGACGCCTGTCGCTCGGTCGTCTTCGGGCCGTCCCACCCGCGTGGCGGTTCGCGCTCGTCGGCGCACTCGCCTCGATCCCCCTCACCGTTCTTCTGGACAGACTCCCGGACGCCGAGGCGAACGTCGCGGGCGGGATCATGGTCCTCGGCGCGTTTATCGCGGGCGCCGCGGCCGCGCTCAGTTCGAACGACGCCGGCGGCGCCGGACTTCGCGCCGGCTTGCTCGCCGGACTCGTCGCGGTGCTCGCGCCGGTCGGGGCGACGGTCAGTTCCGCCATCGGCGCCACGGGGATACCGTCCCCGTCCGGAGTCGGGACTTTCGTCGCGTTCGGCGGCCTCGTGGTCGCTCTCGCCTCGGCTTTCGGCCTCGCGTGCGGTCGACTCGGGGCCTGGGTAGTGAGCGCCCTCACCACTCGATCGGCGACCGCTCGGTCGTAAACACGGGCTACGACGGGGGCGTCGGCGCTCTGGCTCCGCGAGGCTCGAAGACGGGTCGGCGGCGCTTCGGACGCCCGGAAGCGAGGCTCGCGTCGCCGTCAATCGTCGCCGGACGCGCCCACGGCCTCGGTTTCGTCGACCCGGAGGCCCGAAGCGCCCGTCGCGTCCTGAAACTCCTGTTTGACTTTTTCGGGGGGCTCCCCGGTCGCCAAACTCACCACGACGATGGCGACCGCCGAGAAGACGAACCCGGGAACGAGTTCGTACACGATCCCGACGTCGAAAAACAGCCAGAAGGCGACCGTCGACATCCCGACGATCATCCCGGCGTACGCGCCCCACTTGTTGAGTCGCTCCCAGTACAGCGACGCGATGAGAAGCGGGCCGAACGACGCTCCGATCCCCGCCCATCCGCCGAGGATGACGGTGAAGACGACCCCGGAGGGTTGTGCGAGCGCGATAGCCGCCACGACGATCACGGCCATCACGGCCCGAGACACCCAGAGGATCTTTCGGTCGCTGGCGTCCTCGTCGACGAAGCGCTTGTAGAGGTTGTACGAGACCGCGTTCGTCGCGACGAGGAACTTCGAGTCGCTGGTCGACATCATGCCCGCGATGGCGCCCGCCATGAGGATGCCGACGAGCCACCCCGGCAGGAGTTCCTGCGCGAGTAGCGGCATCACCTGATCGGTGTTCTCGATGCCGCCGACGTACGCGCCCGCCGCCCAGCCGAGGAAGATCGCGCCGTACGTCGCGAAGATCACCCAGACCATCCCGATGAGCGACGCGCGACGGAGGTTGCGGTGGTCGTCGATGCTCATGTACCGGACGGAGATGTGGGGCTGGCCGGGGTAGCCAAAGCCGATGCCGAGGGTTCCGGCGAAGAACCCGATCAGGCCCATGAGCCCCGCGCTCCCGCCGAACAGTCCGGGCGCGGCTCCCGACACCTGCTGGAGTTCGGTCAGGCCGCCCGCGACGCTACCGATGCCCGCGAATCCGACCACCGGCAGGAGCACGACCGCCCCGACCATGACGAGCCCCTGCAGGACGTCGGTGTACGAGACGGCGATGAATCCGCCGACCAGCGTGTAAACCAACACGAGCGCGCCGCCGATCAGCACGCCGGTGAAGAAGTCGTACCCGAAGACGGCGTTCAGGATCTTCCCCGACCCGATGAACTCACCGGACGTGGAGATCGTGTAGAACAACACCAGCGACACCGAGCCCACGAACTTGATGACGCCGTAGTCGTCGCGCACGCGCTCTTCGAGGAAGTCCAACACCGTCATGCTCCCCAGCAGTCCGCTGTACCGGCGCATCCGTTTGCTGAGGAAAAACCAGTTGAACGCGGTCCCGCAGATGACCCCGACGCCGATCCATATCGCGGACAGCCCCATCGCGTAGGCGGTGGCGGGCAGTCCGACGAGCAGCCAGATACTCATGTCCGAGGCCTGTGCGCTCACGCCGACGACCCAGTCTTTCATCCCCCGGCCGCCGAGGGCGAAGTCCTCGAACGTCTTCGTCGCGAAGTAGCCGAACACCCCGATCCCGAAGACGACGACGAGGTACAGCGCGAACGTGATCGTCGACGACGCCACCATCAGGGGTCACCTCCCGACGACGATCGGTTCGAGCGGTCGGTTCGCTTGTCGGCTTCCTTTCCCCAGCGGACGTAGTAGCCGAGCGTGACGAGCAACAGCAGTATCGGCGGTCCCCAGAGCGCTACCTGTTCGATCGTCGACAGTGCCATGTGAACACATGTCTGCCGACAACAATTAAATATTTGGACTATACGGTCGATCAGGCGGCAACCCCACGGCGCTGTCGCCTCGATGCTTAGATTTTTTACCAAAAAACGAGACGGTTCGAACAGCCGTGACAGAGTACCCAGACTACTTCGCGACCCACGACCACGGGGAAGGCTACTTCGAGATCGAAGACTACGAACTGTACTACCGGCGGTTCGGGTCCGGAGACGACGTCCTCGTCGGCGTCCACGGCGGTCCCGGAATGCCCCACGACTACCTCGCGCCGCTCGCTAGCCACGCCGGCGAGGACCTGACGGTGTACCTCTACGACCAGTTCGGCGTGGGTCGGTCGGACGAGCCGGCGCCCGGCGACTTCGACCGGTACACGGTCGAGCACTACCGCGAGGAACTCGAAGCCGTCCGCCGAGCGATCGACCCCGACGGGTCGTTTTCGGTCTACGGCCAGTCGTGGGGCGGCATGCTCGCCCAGGAGTACGTGCTCGAATACGGCGACCACGTCGACGCGCTGGTGCTCGCCAACACGTTAGCCGACACCCGGACCGCGTACGAGTCGATGCGGAGCGTGTTAGAGGACCTCCCCGAAGACGACCGGGAGACCATCGAGGCACACGAGGCCGAGCGTGCGTACGGCGCCCCGGAATACGAGGCCGCACTCGACGGCGCCTACCGGGCGCATGTGTGTCGGACCGACGAGTACCCCGCTCCCGTCCGCTCGACGTTCGAACGGATCAACCTCGACGTCTACGGCCTCATGTGGGGCCCCAACGAGTACGTCCTCTTGGACACGGCCCGGCTCCGCGACTGGGACGTCCGCGATCGACTCCCCGCGATCGAGACGCCGACGCTCGTGCTCTCGGGCGAGTACGACGAGATCGAGCCGTCGATCGCCCGCGACATCGCCGATCGGCTCTCGGATTCGACGCTCCATGTCTTCGAAGAGAGTAGCCACATGCCTTACTGGGAGGAACCGGACGCACACTACGAGGTCGTGGAGTCGTTCCTCACAGATCAACTGTAGTTTCGAGCCGGCTCGGAGCGCTCGGCAACCGAGAAAGCAGGAGTGGGTTGGGGCGGATTCGAACCGCCGACCTGCTCCGTGTGAAGGAGCTGTCATAACCGGACTAGACTACCAACCCGCGCACTCAGCCCTTCCCCTTTCCCGGACTTAAGGCTTACTTTACGGCCGGAAATATCGACGCCGATCGCGACGGCGTGGACTCACACGCGCTCGCGGACCCGCCGGACCGCGCCGCGGGCCCGGCGTTCGGCCGTCGATTCGGTCGCTCGAAGCCTCGCGCGCCACCGCCCGGCCCGGGTCGGTTCCCGCGGTTCGCGGCCGGTGGCGCCGCGACGTCGACGCTCGACCGGCCGGAGTTCCGCCCGTAGCCCCCGATAGAGGTGTTCGGCGGTGGGTCGCCCGTAGTATCGCGCGTCTCGGAAGTGCCTGTTCATCGGTGTCACATAATTCTGTTCTTACGTAAGGGACAGATATCGACTTTGTCCCGGCGTCGACTTTCGGGCGGAGCCGGTCGATCGTCGCCGTGTCAAAAATGGTTTATCGGCAGGCGGCCACAGTGGGCGTATGTTCACGCGGCTCTCGATACCGACGCCGTTCCAGGTCGGCCCCGTCAACGCCTACCTCGCGGGACGGACGCTGGTCGACCCCGGACCGGGAAGCGAAGAGGCGTGGGCGAGCCTGCTCGACGCCCTCGAAGCCCGCGGGCTCGGCCCGACCGACATCGAACGGGTGGTCGTCACCCACCCGCACCCGGACCACTTCGGACTGGCCCATCGCCTGCGCGAGAGCGGCGCACGGGTCCTCGCCAGCGCCGCCACGGCCGAGATCATCGCGGACTTCGAGGCGCGGTTCGAGTACGAGCGATCGTTCTTCGTCGAGTTCTTCGAGCGCCACGGGATGGCGGCCTCGACCGCCGAACTGGTCACCGACCTCCCCGAGTCGTATCTCACGGCGGCCCCCGACGTCGAGACCGACCGAACGCTGGCGGACGGCGACACCGTCGCCGTCGAGAACGCCGCGATCACCGCCGAACTGGTCGACGGCCACGCGCGGGGCGAGACGATCTTCACCTACGACGCCGAGTCGGGCGAGCGCGCGATCGTCGGCGACCACGTCCTGCCCGACATCACGCCAAACCCCCTGCTCCAGCCGCCGGTCGAGCCCGGCGGCGAGCGCCCGCGGGTCCTCCCGGCGTTCAATCGGTCGCTCGAACGCCTCCGAGACCGGGAGTTCGACCGGCTCCTGCCGGGCCACCGCGAGGAGATCGCGAACCCCACCGACCGGATCGAGGAGGTCCTCGCGGCCCACGAGGACCGGACCGAGAACGTCCGGGAGATCGTCGCGGCCGCCGGGCCGATCACCGCTGTCGAGGTGATGGACGAACTGTTCGACGATCTGCCCGCCACCGAGTACTTCCCGGCGATGAGCGAGGCGGTCGGCCACCTCGACGTGCTGGAGGTCCGCGACGAGATCGCGTCCCGCGAGCAGGGCGGGGTCGCGGTGTGGGAGGTCTCGTCGTGAACGACCTCCAGCCGGTCGCGCTCGGCGACGGGACCGCCGACGTGGTCATCACGGGCGGTCGGGTGTTCATGCCCGAGATCGGGGAGTTCCAGGCCCGCGACGTGGCGATCGTCGACGACAAGATCGCCGCCCTCCCCGAGGACGCGACCCCTGTCGTCGGCGAGGAGACCCGCCGCATCAACGCCAGCGGCCGCGTGGTCGCGCCCGGGTTCGTCGACGCCCACACCCACCTCGACCTCCACCAGACGTTCGAGAGCGCGTACCACTACGCGATCGAACACGGCACGACCACGGTGGTCTCGGAGGTCACCGGCTACGGGCCCGCGTTCGGCGCCGAGGGGGTCGAACAGCTCCTCGCGGCTACCGCCTACCTCCCGGTCCGGGTCCGGGTGACCGTCCCGCCCCAGCCCCTGCTCGACACCTTCGAGCCGCGGCGCGCCGACGACGCCGACGCGGCGGCGCTGGCGGACCTGCTCGACGACGATCGGGTGGTCGGGGTCGGCGAGACCGACTGGATCCACGCGGTGGGTCGGGACACGCCCGCCGAACTGCTCTACGAGCGCGCCCGCGAGGCGGGCAAGACGGTCTCTGGCCACGCCGCGGGCTGTTCGGACGAGAAGCTCGCGGCGTTCGCCTCGATCATCGACGACGACCACGAGGCGATCTCGGGCGAAGGCGTCGTCGAGCGCGTCGAGAACGGCGTCCACGCCATCGGGCGGTACGGCTCGATCCGCGACGACATCGGCGCGATCGGCGAGGCGTCCTCCGACGTCGACGTCTCGGAGCTGTCGCTGTCCTCGGACGGCATGTGGCCCAGCGACCTCATCGACGAGGGATACATGGACGCGGTGGTCCGACGCGCCATCGAGGAGGGCGTCGAACCGGCCGACGCGCTCCGGATGGCGACGCTCAACCCCGCGCGCCACTTCGGGCTCGACGGCGTCGGGTCGCTGTCGCCGGGGAGCGTCGCGGACGTGGTGCTCATCGACGACCTCGAAGCCGTCACCGTCTCGACGGTCCTCAGCGGGGGCGAGATCGTCTACAACAAAGGCGAGTCGCAGGTCGCGCCCCGGACCCACGAGTACCCCGACCGCTTCTACGACGCCGTCGACGTCTCGGCCGACCCCGAGCAGTTCCGGGTGCCCGCCGAGGTCGCCGACGCCGGGGCGGTCCGGGCTATCGAGTACGAGCGGGGGTTGCTGTCGAGCGAGACCACCGTCTCCCCGCCGGTCGAGGGCGACCGCCTCCTCGCGGATCCGTCGGCCGACGTGCTGAAGGCGACGCTGTTCGACCGCCATCCCGACGCCGCCCCCGGCCGGGCGTTCACGGGCTTTCTGACCGGCTTCGGGCTCGACCGCGGCGCGGTCGCCACCAGCGTCACCTGGGAGACGACCGGCGTGGTCGCGGTCGGGGCCCACGACGACGCGATGCAGACGGCGGTCGAACACGTCGCCGAGATGGGCGGCGGCTGGGCGGTGGTGGCCGACGGCGAGGTCGTCGCGGAACTCCCGACCCGAGTCGGCGGCGTCTGTTCGGACCTCGAAGTCGAGGAGACCGCGAAGCTCTACAACGCGGTCGAGAGCGCGGTCCGGGGGCTCGGCGCGACGCCCGAGCGGCCGATGCTCGCGCTCCAGACGCTCACGTTCCCCGGCGTCCCGGCGCTCAAACTCTCGTTCTCGGGCTACGCCGACGTGCTGAACCGCGAGGTCGTCGGACTCGCGCCGTAGTCACTCGACCAGTTCTTCCTCCGCGCCGTCGTCGCGGACGGACTCGTCGTCCTCGCCGCGGCCGTCGGTCCGCTCGTCGTCGCCGTCCGCCTCATCGTCGCTCTCGCTCGCGGCGTCCCCGCTCTCGGATCCGTCGTCGCGGTGCTCGCGGATGGTCCGGATCTGCTCGTACGGGAAGAAGTTCCGGCCGCTCTCGCGGGTCAGCCACACCCCGGACTCGTAGAAGTCGAGGCCGGTCCCGTCGACCTGCGAGGTGACCTGGCGCTCGCCGCCCTGCGAGCCGGGGTGCTCGACGAGATACACCGAGTAGCGCATAGGCGGTCCGTCGACCCACCGGGCGAAAAGCCTACCGGCGGCGTCGGTCGGGCAATCTATATCCGAGTCGCCGGCGTACCGGACTCAAGCTATGGATCGCCGGACCGAGGCGCTGGCGCTGGTCGCGCTCGTCGCCGTCGCGGGCGTCGCGGCCGCCGGGCTCGTCCAGAACCCGACGGCGAGTCGAGACGCCGGCGCGCGCGGCCAACCCACCACTCCGGGCGAGTCGCTCGACCTCGGGGAGGCCAACGTCGTGAACGTGACCCTCGAAGAGAAAGAGCGCGAGTCGGGCGCGTACGACTTCGCCGTCACGCTGTACCACGACGACGACGGCGAGGACGGCTACGCCGACCGGTGGGTGGTCGAAACGCTGAACGGCACCGAACTCGGCGCGCGCGAGCTGTCGCACGCCCACGGCACCGAGCCGTTCACGCGCTCGACGACCGTCGAAATCCCCGACGACGAGACGCTCGCGGTCGTCCGGGGCCGCGACCAGACCCACGGCTACGGCGGGCAGGCGATGGTCGTGAACGTCCGAACCGGCGCGACGCAGGCGATCCGTCAGGGCCCGGAGCGACGCGATCTCGCCGCCTGTATCGTGGGCGACGCTACCGGAACTGCTTCGTCGCCGACACCGGGGACGGACGCGACAGGGACGGCAGGCGCGACGACGAGAAGCGACGCGACCGCGAGGCCGCCGACACCGGCCGGCGGCGCGGCGCTCGTCACCTGTCCGTGGGAGCCCGAGACGGCCTGATCACTTCGAGCGCGACAGCGAGAACCGCCGGCTCGACGATTCCTCGGCCTCTGCCGCCTTGCGCGCGCGGCGGCGCTGGAGGCGGTTGAACGCGACGCCGAGCCCGACGACCGCCGCGAGCGCCCCGACGAGCCGGAGCTTCTGGCCCATCGACGGCGGTCGGGTCGTGCCGCCGTCCGAGACCGTCTCGGGGTCTCGGCGACCCACCGAGAGCAACCGTCCCTCCGATTCGCCGGCGTCGAACGTCCAGTTAAACTCCGCGTCGTGGAAGTGTAGTTCGAGGATTCCCATACGGTCGGTTCGCCGAGCGCGGACTTAGCGGTTGGGGCAGGTCGGCGGAGCGAGTCGTGACGTTCTTTACCACGCGACGGGTTCGTCGAGACATGGACGACTCACAGCGAGCGTTTCTCGATCGACTTCTCACGACACCCAGTCCCTCGGGCTTCGAGGCCGACGTCCAGCGCGAGTGGGTCGCGTACGTCTCGGAGTTCGCCGACGAGGTCCGCACCGACGAGTACGGCAACGCCGTCGCCGTCGTCGAGGGCGACGAGCCCGCCGTCGCGTTCGCCGGCCACGCCGACGAGATCGGGCTGATGGTCTCGAGCGTCGACGAGGACGGCTACGTCCGCCCCTCGCGGGTCGGTGGCTCCGACCCGACGGTCACGAAGGGCCAGCACGTCGAGATCCACACCGACGACGGCGTCGTCCGTGGGGTCGTCGGCCAGACCGCCATCCACCTCCGGGACACCGACGACGACGAGATCGAGGACGTCGCCGAACAGCACGTCGACATCGGCGTCGAGACCGAGGCCGAGGCCCGCGAACTCGTCGACGTTGGCGATCCCATCACCTTCGACACGCCGGTCCGCGAGCTTCAGGGCACCCGGATGGCGGCCCGGGGGATGGACAACCGCGTCGGCATCTGGGTCGCCGCGGAGGCGGCCCGGCGCGCGGCCGCGGCCGACGTCGCGCCGACGGTGTACGCGGTCAGCACCGTCCAGGAGGAGCTGGGCAAGCAGGGCGCAAAGATGGTGGGCTTCGATCTCGACGCCGACGCCGCGATCGCGATCGACGTGACCCACGCGGTCGACTCGCCCGACGTCGGCGACGAGCGCCACCAGCACGGCGAAGTGGAACTCGGTGCCGGCCCGGTCGTCGCCCGCGGCTCGTCGAACCATCCCGAGGTCGTCGCCCTCGCCCGCGAGGCGGCCGCCGACGCCGACCTGCCGGTCCAACTGCAGGCGTCGGGGCGGTCGACCGGGACCGACGCGGACGCCTTCTACACCTCGCAGGGCGGCATCCCGTCGCTCAACCTCGGGCTCCCGAACCGCTACATGCACACGCCGGTCGAGGTGATCGACACCGAGGATCTGGACGCCGCCGCGGACCTGCTCGCGGCGTTCGCCGAGCGGTCGACCGGCCGGGACGGCTTCGGCGTCGACGTTTAGCGCTCGGCGGCGGTCGGCTCGCGGCGCTCGTCGCGCTCGACGGTCTGGCCCCAGAACCCGCGGTGTTTCACGACGCGCACGTCGCCGCGGACTTCGGTCTGACACGACAGCCTGAGCCCCGAGTCGAGGCTGTGGGGCGGTAGCGACAGCCGACGGCGCTCGTCGGCGTTCATCTCGCTCACTTCGCCCCGGACCTCGACCGCGCAGGTGCCACAGGTGGCGTGACCTCGGCAGTTGACCCACTCCGACGTGCGGTTGTGCGGCGACAGCCCGGCGTCCAACAGCACGTCGCGCAACGCCGCTCCCGCCTCGCAGTCGATTCTCTCCCCCCGGAATTCGACGGTCGGCATGGTCGGAAGTACGGGCCGAAGTGTGTTATACGTTATCGTGATTCGTTGAGGGTTCGGCGCCGCGGGTCACACCGGATCGGTCGGATGGAGGAACGTCTGGCACTCGACGGTCCGTCCGTCGGGGTCCTCCGCGAAGAACTGGTAGACCTCGTACTCGTCGTTCTCGCGGGGCTCCTCGCGGGCGCGGTCGGCGAGCGTCCGGTGCATCTCGTCGACGCCCGCCCGGTCGGGGTAGACGAACGTGAGGATGCCCTCGGTGTCCGGATCGTCGCGGTCGCAGAACCCGAGCAGTTGGTTGTCGTACTTCAGGATCGTGCAGTCGGTCTGTTCGAGCCACACCTCTGCGCCGATCTCTTCGACGTAGAAGTCGACGATACGTTCCAGGTCGGTCGTCCCGAAGAAGGTAATCGCGCTCACATCTCGACGGTCGGACGCCGCCGACAAAAAGCCACCCCCGGTGAGCCGGCCGTTTACCCCGCCCATCGGTCGATCGCCCGATATAGAGACCTATATTGAACAATTAGCGAGCCTTTTTACTATCCGATGGCTCGGAGAAAGCGTGGCGTGCGTCGCCCCCGATTCGCCGTCGCCTGGAACCGCCTGTCATCCGGCCCGCTGTGCTCGCACGCCACACGCCAGTCACTACAGCCACCGCCGCCGCGCCGTTTCTCTCCTGTTCGGGGCGCCGGTCCGCGCCCCGAACCGAGCCGTTAACTGTGCCAGAGTCCGAACGTGGCGATATGCGCGAACGATTCGAGGGTGGTCGGTGATGGGCTCGGACGAGAAACTCCGGTTCGGTGCCGCGCTCGCGATCGGCGTCGTCGCACCCGGCCTCGCCCACTACGCGCTGAGCGCCGCGGGGCACGGGACGCTCGGGTCGCTCGTGTGGGCGAGCGGCTATCTCACCGCGATGATCGCGATCTGGTTCGTCTGGATTCGGCCCCTCGACTTGCGTGGTACGACGTGATCACGGGGGTATAGCGGAACTTTAAAGGGTATTTCGGCTCGATTCTCAGCCAAGGATGTTCGAGTTCGTACCACTGCCCCTGGTCGACGACTTCGTGAACCAGTACAACGCCGGCCAGGCGTTGTTGCTGTTGTTCGTGCTCTCGCTGCTGGCGGCCATCCCGCTGGGCTCCCGGAAAGTCCTGTCGCTTAACGCCACCGCGTTCGGGCTGATCTTCCTCATCACGCCCGCCGACCTCGCGCCCCTCCAGTTCAAGTTCCTCGGTATCGCGCTCCTCGTGGTCGCGCCGGTGCTGTACGTCACCGCGAAGCGATAGTCCGATTGCCGACACCGTCACTCCTTTGTCCGTTTGCGATCGTCTCTCAGTATCATGGCCCAGACGAGCGAGCAGACGCTGACAGAACTGCGCAGAGACCTCCACGAGCGACCGGAGGCCGGCTGGAAGGAGTTCCGGACGACCGCGCTGGTCGCCGAGGAACTCGACGAACTCGGCTACGAGATCCACCTCGGCGAGGCGGCGGTCGCGGCCGACGCCCGACTCGGGGTACCGGGCGACGACGAGATCGACGCCGCGATCGAACGCGCCCGCGAGGAGGGCGCTCCCGAGGCGTACCTCGACCGGACCGGCGGCATCACCGGGCTGGTCGCCGAGCGCGCCTTCGGCGACGCCACCGGGCCCGCGGTCGGCGTCCGGGTCGACATCGACGCGCTCGAACGCGCCGAGGCGACCGACGACGACCATCGGCCGGCCCGCGAGGGGTTCGCGAGCACCCATCCCGAGGAGATGCACGCCTGCGGCCACGACGGCCACACCGCCATCGGCGTGGGCATCGCTCGGGAGTTCGCCGAGAACGACGGCTTCGACGGCACCCTCAAACTCTTCTTCCAGCCCGCCGAGGAGGGCGGTCGCGGCGGGAAACCGATGAGCGAGACCGACCACCTCGCGGACCTCGACTACCTGCTGGCGCTCCACCTCGGGCTCGGACTGGAGACCGGCACCGTCGTGGCGAGCTACGAGCGCCCGCTGGCCAACGCGAAGCTCGACGTGGTCTTCGAGGGCGAGCCGGCTCACGCGGGCGGGCGGCCAAACGAGGGCCGCAACGCCCTGCAGGCGGCCGCGACCGCCGTCCAGAACCTCTATGCGATCCCGCGCCACGAGGACGGCGCGACCCGGATCAACGTCGGGAAGGTCCACTCGCCGAACGCTCAGAACGTCATCGCCGAGCGCGCCGAGATGCGTGTCGAGGTCCGGGGCCGGACCGCCGACCTCAACGAGTACATGCTCGGGAAGGCCGAGCGCGTTCTCGATGCCGCCGCGGAGATGCACGACGTCGACCTCTCGACCAGCCTGTACGGGAAGACAACGACCTTCGGCGCCGACGATGCGGTGGTCGAGGCGGTGCTGGACGCGGCGCCCGAGGCCGCGGGCGTCGAGGAAGTCCGCGAGCGCAAGGAGTTCGGCGGGAGCGAAGACGCCTCGTATCTCATCCGGCGGGTTCAGGAGGAAGGCGGACGGGCGACCTACCTCGGGATCGGCGCGAGCAACCCCGCGGGCCACCACACCGCCTACTTCGACATCGAGGAGGAGTCGCTCGACATCGGCGTCGGCGTGGTCGCCGAGACGATCCGAAGCCTCGACTAAGTCGGCTCGGGCCCGCGACGGCGCTCGCGGCGCGCCAGACGTGTCTTTTATCTAACTTAATCGGCGTTCAGCGAGCATATTAGTGGCTCCCGCTCGAAGCGACGCGTGGCGCTCGCGCCTTCGACGACGGCAGTTGGGTCTCTTCAGGGCGGCGGCGTCGACCGCCGTCCACTCGACCGCCCAGCGCGCTCCGATCGCGACGGCGCGCAGGTCACCCCCGCTGACGCGATAGATTGCAGTCGCCGCCCTCGACCGATTCGCGAATCCAGACGACGCTCAGTTGCGACGCGACAACGCCAGCCCTCTGCCGCGAGGACGCTCGACCCGACCTGTCGTCGAGTCCTCTGATGGGACTGTCGGGCGCTATCCGGCTACTCGCGGCGCCACGCCACGTTCAGGAGCGTGTCGCCTCCGGCGACCGTCGCCTCTTGGGCCAGCGAGTAGAGGATACCGTCCCGATCTGCCCGCGCTTCTTGGAGCACCTCGTAGGAGGCGGGATCGTACAGCGTCCCGAGGTGTTCGCCCTCCTCGACCTCATCGCCGACCGCGTGGTCGGGGCTCGCCCGAAACAGCCCCGAGTCGTCGGCGGTGACCCGCCCGAGGTGGTTGCGCGCCAGCGTCGGATCGCCGTTCTCCTCGATCGCGCCGTCGAGCACGCCGAGGTGCCGGAACGCGTTCAGCGTGCCGACGACCCCGCGCTCGACGGCGTCCTCGACGATCTGCTTGTTGTGCGCGAGTTCGGGCGTGATCGAGGGGATGCCCTCGTCGGTGGCCGCGACCCGGAGCTTGCCGCCGAAATCCCGGGCCGCCCACTCGGCGTCGGCGTCCTCGCCCGCCTCCTCAGAGAGCAGGAGGTCGGTGCCAAACGCCTCGGCGAGCGCCCGCGACTCCTCGTCGCCCTCCATGAACACGACGTGGGTCAGGTAGTTCGGGCCGCCGGTGTGGAGGTCGACGATGGCGTCGGCGTCGCCGGCGTACTCCCAGAGCGCGGCGGCCATCCGCTGGTGGAGCGTCCCGTCGGGGTCGCCCGGCCAGACGCGGTTCATGTTCGGGTTGACGCTGTCGAACTGCTCGGGAGTCGTGTACGAGACGTGATCGAAGGTCAGCGGGTCGGCGACCGGCACCGCGACGATCCGGCCGGCCCCCTCGGCGTCGAGCAGGCGGTCGTGGACCCGCCGGAGAGTTTCGGTGCCGTTGATTTCCTGACCGTGCTGGGCCGCCTGCACGTAGACGGTCGGCCCGTCGGCCGCGCCCTCGTAGGTGTGGACGGTCGTGGCGATCTCGACGCCCGACGGGAGTCGCGCGAGCGTCAGTCGGTCTGCGGTGTGGTCCATCGTCTCACGCCTCGCCGCCGCGGTAGTTGAATGTCCGGTCTCCGGCAGGGTTTTCCCTCCGGCCGCCCTCCGATGAGCCATGGCAGACGAGCTAACGGCGACGCTTCACACGAATCGCGGCGACATCGAGGTCCGACTGTTCGACGAGCGCGCGCCGACGACGGTCGAGAACTTCGCCAATCTCGCGAAACACGACCCCGCGGCCGACGCCGAGCCCGCTCCGGAGACGAAGACGTGGGCCGACCCCGAGACCGGCGAGGTGCGGGGCGACGCGCTGTACGACGACGTGGTGTTCCACCGGATCATCGAGGACTTCATGATTCAGGGCGGCGACCCGACCGAGACCGGCCGCGGCGGCCCCGGCTACGAGTTCGAAGACGAGTTCCACGACGAGCTCCGCCACGACGACGCCGGCGTCCTCTCGATGGCCAACAGCGGCCCGGACACCAACGGTTCGCAGTTCTTCATCACGCTGGACGCCCAGCCCCACCTCGACGACAAGCACGCCGTCTTCGGCGAGGTCGTTGACGGAATGGACGTCGTCGAGGAGATCGGGTCGGTCGAGACCGATCGCAACGACCAGCCCCGCGAGGACGTGGTGCTCGAATCGGTCGAGATCCACGAGTAGTCGCCCGGCTTTCGGACCGAAACCCACTTCTTGACCGACAGACAACCCCGAACCGCGCGAGGGTTGCCCAGCCTGGCCAACGGCGGCGGGCTTAAGACCCGCTCCTGTAGAGGTCCATGGGTTCGAATCCCATCCCTCGCATACCGACCGTCTTATCGCGAGCGTGGCCGGCGGCGACGCTCGATCGATACAAAGCTCGATCGAAAAGCCTGGGCTCGTCCCTCCGGCCCTCGCTCGGCCCGCTCGCTCCCGTCGGTCGCTCGCGCCACGACTACTTGCGCGCTACGGCATGGCGACCGCTCGGCTACTCTCCGCCGTCGGCCGCCGGTCGCGTCACGCCGCGGATCTCGAAGCGCGCGCCGCCGTCGGTTCCCTCGGTCGCGGCGACCTCCCAGCCGTGGACCTCCGCGATGTCGCGGACGACCGCGAGCCCGATGCCGGTCCCGCTCCCCGACGTGTAGCCGTACTCGAACACCTCCTCGCGCTTGTCGGGTGAGATCCCGGGCCCGTCGTCTTCGACGTAGAAGCCGTCGTCGAGGTGTCCGACGCGGACGGTCGCGCCGCCGGCCGCGTCGTCGGCCGACGCCGCGTCCGGCGAGCCGTACTCCATCGCGTTGCGAAACAGGTTCTCCAGCACGGTCTTGAGCTGGTCGGCGTCTGCCACCACGCTTCCCGTCTCGTCCCCGACGACCAGCGTCGCGTCGGGCGTCTCGACGGTCTGCCATGCCTGCTCGGCGACGCCGGCGACCGCGACCGCCTCGGTCGCGGCGACCCCCTGCCCGCCGCGGCTCGTCGTGAGCAGGTTCCGGATGATGGTCTCCATCCGGTCGAGCGCGCGCTCGATCTGGTCGAAGTCACCGGGGTCGCCGTCGTCCCGGGCCATGTCGAGGTAGATCTGGGCGATCTCCAGCGGGTTCCGGAGCCCGTGGGAGATGACGCTCGCGAACCGCTCCAGTCGGCGCTCGCGCTCCTTGCGCTCGGTGATGTCAAGCGACATGGTCATCCCGGAGGTGACGGTCCCGTCCTCGCGGTCGACCGGGACCGCGTAGACGACCCACTCCCGGCCGGCGTACGTGATCTCGATCGACTCCTCGTCGCCGTCGAGGGCGGCGTCCATCGTCTCCTCGATGGTCTCGGCGACCGTCTCGTCGTTCCACACGTCGGTCGGCGTTCGACCCTCGACGTCCGCCGGGGCGAGATCGAGCGAGTCGAACGCTTCGCCGGCCGCGACCGTGTACCGGTGGTCGTCGTCGAACAGCGTGACGATCCCGTTCGGGAAGTTCTCGGCGAGCGTGCGGTATCGGCGCTCGGAGTCGGCGAGCGCCCGCTCGCGGTCGATCCGCTCGGACACGTCCCGGAAGTACACTGACACGCCGGTCTCGGAGGGGTAGACGCTGGCCTCCACCCAGAGGTCGAGGGGCTCGAAGTACACCTCGTAGCTGGTGGCGGTCTGGGTGTCGACCGCCTCGTGGAAGCTCCCCCAGACGTCGTCGTCGTCGGCGGCCTCGGGGAACACCTCCCAGAGGCGCTCGCCGAGCAGTTCCGACTCCGAGCGCTGGAGGAGCTCTTGGGCGCGGTCGTTGACGTGGGTGAACCGGAACTCCTCGTCGAGCGCGTAGAAGGCGTCCGAGACCCGTCCGAGAATCTCCGCCAGTTCGGTTTCGAGTTCGCGCTCGCGTCGCTTGAGGTCGGTCACGTCCTCGCCCGCGACGATCACCCGTTCGAGGCCGCCGTCGGCGTCGAACACCGGCGCGGCGCTCACCGAGAGCCACCGGCGCTCGCCGTCGGCCGACTCTATGGGGACGAGTTCGTCGGAGACGGGCTCGCCGGTCTCCCGGACCCGTGCCGTCGGGAACGCCTCGCTCCCGCCACCCGCGTCCGGGACCGCTCTCTCGTCGAGGCCCCACCCGGTTTCGCCGAACAGCTCTCGGGCGCGTTCGTTCGCCAACTGCACCTCGCCCTCGGCGTCACGCACGGCGAGGGCCACCGGCGACGTCTTGAGCAACTGTCGGGTCTGGTCGCGCTCGCGGCGGAACCGCTGTTCGCGCTCGCGGCGCTCGGTCATGTCGCGGGTCACCTTCGCGAACCCTTCGAGCGTCCCGTCGTCGTCCCGGATGGCGGTGAGGACGATGTTCGCCCAGAACCGCGAGCCGTCCGCCCGGACCCGCCACCCCTCGTCTTCGGTGCGGCCCCGCTCGGCCGCGGCCGCGAGGTTCCGCTCGGGGACGCCGGCCTCGACGTCCTCGGTCGTGTAGAACGTCGAGAAGTGTTCGCCGATGATCTCGCGTTCGTCGTATCCCTTGATCGCGCTGGCCCCGGAGTTCCACGTCACGACCCGCCCTTCGGGGTCGAGCATGAAGATGGCGTACTCCTCGACCGCGTCGACGAGCGAGCGGAATCGAGCCGCTCCGAGCGCCTCGGGGTCCGGCGACCGCCACCACACCCGCTCGCCGCCGACGGACTTGGTCTCGGCGTCGCCGCGCTCGACGAGTTCGTCGAGGCGCTCGGCCGCCGCCTCCCGAGCGCCGCCGAACTCGGCTGCGATCTCGCCCGCGGTGACCGGTTCGCCCGCCGAACCGATCGCTTCGAGCGCTCCCAGCATCTCGGCGATCGTCCCGCCCCCGGAATCCATAGCGTCTGTATGTGTACTGAGCGGTATAGTGATTTTGATGGGCGCCGGTCGCATCCCAGTCGAAACTCACATTCCCCCGACTCCCCTACTCTCGCCCGAATGACCGACGACTCCGCCGAGCGAGCCTTTCGCCGTCATCCCGACTTCGAGCCGACCGACGGCGGCGCGTTCGCCGTGACTTCCACGCCGTTCGAGAACACCACCGTCGCGGATGACGGCGCGTACCGCGTGACCGTCCGGGCGCCCGAGATCGACGCCGTCGTCGCGGGCGAGACCGTCGCCGACGTGGTCGCGGACGGCTGGTTCGAGACGCTCGAACGCCGACTCGACGACGTCCACGCGGTCGCCGAGACCGACGACGCCGACCCGCCCGAGATACGCCGCGAGGGCGAGGCGGTCTCGGTCGTCGTCGAGTTCGCCCGCGAGGACCCCGCCGGCGCGCCCGACGACGCGAAGGCGATCGTCGACTACGTCGAGGGGACGTGGGTCCAGGGGATCATCCCCGGCTACGACTACCGAGAGCCGGCCGCGAGCCTGCTCGACCGGGCGACTCAAAACTACGACGACGAGCCCGGCGACGACGCGCCCGACGGTCCGTCGGGCGCCCCGCCGCTCTGAGCGGTTACGTCAGTCCATCGCGATGTACGTCTGGGTGTCCTCGACCCCCGCGACGTGCTGGATCCCGTCGGCCGCGATCTCCTTGACCGCCGCGGGCGACTCGACGTCGACCTTGGCGATGATGTCGACGTCGCCGGCCACGATGTGCGCGTCGTCGACCCCCTCGATGTCGAGGATCTGGGATTTCAGCCGGTCGGCCTCGCCGGTGTTGGCCTTGACCATGACGTAGGCGGTGACCATCTCAGTTCCCCCCCGCGTTCGCGGTCAGTTCGTCGGCCGCCCCGCGGCTCGCGTCGCCGACCAGGATCCGCCGCACGTCCTCTAACACGTCGAAGTCGGCGAGCACCGCCACCCGGTCGCCGACCCCGATCGAGTCGTCGGGCAGGGGAATGTCCATCGACTCGTCGCGTTTGCCGAACGCGAGGATCCGGGCGTCGGCCGGGATCGAGAGCTCGCTGATCGAGTAGCCTTTCACGGGCGACTCGTCGGTGATCGTGAGCTCGACCACCTGGAGGTTCTGGGCGATGTCGGCGATCGCGCGGATGTTGCCGCCGAGCAACGCGTTTTTCGCGCCGATCGCGCCGAGTCGCTCGGGGTAGACTACCTCGTCGACGTCGCTGGCGAACTTCCGGTAGATGTCCTCGCGGTAGTCCTCGTCGATCCGCAGGACCGTCCGACAGCCAAAGTGCTTGGCGACCATACACGCCGCGAAGTTGACGTTGAGATCCCCGGTCAGCGCCCCGAGCGCGTCGGCGCTCTCCAGGTCGACCTGATCTAAGACCGCCTCGCGGGCGCCGTCGCCCTCGACCACCTCGAACTCGTCGTTGCGGGCGCGCTCGGCCTTGTTGGCGTCTCGCTCCACGATGGTGACGTCGTGGCCCTCCTCGCGTAGCACGCGGGCGGTCCGGAGGCCGACCCGTCCCGCACCGATGATAACAAATCGCATGATAGTCGTTACGCGCGACGGCCTGAATAATGTTACTACGCCCCAAAGGTTTTTCTCGCGTGGTACTGAACCACACACTACGGATGGTTCACGCGTTTATTATGGTAGAAACCGCCGCAGGGCGCTCTGAAGACATCGTGGAGTCGGTCCGGGCGCTCGACGCCGTCTCGGAGGCCCACATCGTGGCGGGGGAGTTCGATATCATCGCGGAGGCCGACGCCGAGGAAGTGTACGACGTGCTTCACGCCTCCTCGACCGACATCTCGGGGATGGAGGGGGTCGCGAAGACCAAGACGTACATGGCGCTCGACTGATCGGTCGGAACCGATCTGTCGCCTCCTTCTCGTGGGGTCGACCACTGCGTGTCCCCACGTCCCCAACCGACTTGGTCGTCGCGCCCGAACCGCGTACGATGAGCGTTATCGCGGAGGTGACGGTCCCCGTCGCGGACTTCCCGCTCGGGCGAGCACTGACCGCGGCTCCCGAGATGCGGATCGAACTCGAACGGGTCGTCCCGACCGGCGAGGGCGTCATGCCGTTCTTCTGGGTGTGGGGCGACGACGTCGACTCGTTCGTCGCGGCGCTCGAATCCAACCCCGCCGTCGACCGGGTGGCGGTCCTCGACCGCCTCGACGACGGCGCGCTCGTGGAGGCGGTCTGGAGCGACGACCCCGGGCTGATCGAGGGCGTCATCGAGTCGCGGGCGACGCTACTGGAGGTCGTCCGTCGCGAGGACTGGTGGGTGTTCCGGCTTCGGTCGCCCGACCACGGGGCCATCGCCGGCCTCCAGCGCTACTGCGCCGACAACGGCGTCGACCTCCGGCTCAACTGGATCCACACCCTCTCGGAGTTCGACGCGGGCGAACAGTACGGGCTGACCGACGACCAGCGCGAGACGCTGGTCGCGGCCTTCGAGGCGGGCTACTTCGACGATCCGCGCGGGACGTCGCTGGCGGCGCTCGGCGAGCGGTTCGGCATCTCGCCGCGCGCGGTGTCGAAGCGACTTCGGCGCGGGCTCCGGAACCTCGTGGACGCCGCGCTCGCCGACCACGACCGGTGACGTATAAACCCGTTCGGTGGCGAACCATCAGTAGGTACTGGGGATCGTCCCGAACACATCGCAAGGACTGCGCCGGAAGCGCTCTGGCGGACCGTACCTATGATCGAACACAGATCCCACCAGCAGGACGCACAGACGGTACTGACGCGCGAAGTCGGCGGCGACGAACGAGTGAGCGAGGCGGTGGTCGCGGCGGTGACCGCCGCTTCGAACGTCGATCCGGCCGAGATGGCTCCCCTCGCCGAATCGGTCGACCCCGACGCGCTCGATGCGCTGTTCGCCGACAGATACGACGGAACGCCCCGCGCGGACGGGACCGCGCGGTTCGGTTTCTTCGACTACGAGGTCGTGGTGACCGACGCGTCCGAGGTCACGGTTCGGGGCGGCCGGTAACGGCCGATCGGCCGGCGCGCAAGCGGCCCGCCGGTTCCCCAACGATTATCGCCTCGCGCCCGCAGGCTCTGAGTATGACAGCGCCGGCTGACATCCTGTTCACGAACGCCGACGTCCACACGCTCGAGGAGTCCGACCGGACCGCCGAGGCGGTCGCGGTGCGGGACGGCGAGGTCGCCCGCGTCGACTCGGCTTACGAGGTCGAGTTCCTCGACGGCGTCGAGACGGAGGTTGTCGATCTCGGCGGGCGGACCCTGCTCCCGGGGTTCATCGACGCCCACACCCACCTCCAGCACCTCGGTCGCTCGCTGGTCTACGCCGACCTCTCGGGGGCCGACTCGCCGACCGACGCGGTCGAGCGCGTCGCCGACGCCGCCGACACCGACCGCGAGTGGGTCCTCGGGTTCGGCTACGACGAGAGTACGTGGGACGACTCCCGATACCTCACCCGTGCCGATCTCGATCGAGTGAGCGAGGAGCGGCCGGTCGCGGCGTTCCGCGAGGACATGCACATCGCGGCGGTCAACTCCGTCGCGCTCGACCGGTACGGCGACGAGATGCCCGACGCCGACGTGAAGGCCGAGGGCGGCGAGCCGACCGGCGTCATCGTCGAGGAGGCGGTCGACGTCGTCTACGAGGCCATCGAACCGGACGCCGCGGAGATGCGCGAACTCCTCGAGGCGGCCCAGCGGGAGGCCAACCGCAAGGGCGTGACGGGCGTCCACGACATGGTCCGGAACTCGCGGGCTCCGGAGGTGTACCGCGAGATGGACCTCGACGACGACCTGTCGCTCCGGGTCCGGCTCAACTACTGGTCGGACCACCTCGACGCCCTGATCGAGACGGGGCTCCGGACGAACCACGGCTCGGAGTTCGTCGCGGTCGGGGGCGTCAAGACGTTCACCGACGGGAGCCTCGGCGGCCGGACCGCGAAGCTCTCGGAGCCGTACGCCGACGCCGACGGCGAGACCGGCCAGTGGGTGGTCGATCCCGAGTCGCTCCGGGCGTTCGTCGAGGAGGCCGCCGACGCGGGCTATCAGCTGACCGCCCACGCCATCGGCGACGAGGCGGTCCGAGAGGTGCTGGCCGCGTACGACGACACCGACGACCCCGGCGAGGCCCGCCACCGGGTCGAGCACGCCGAACTCACCGACGACGACGCGCTCGATCGGTTCGCCGACTCGGGCGCGGTCGCGTCGGTCCAGCCGAACTTCCTGAAGTGGGCCCGGGAGGGCGGCCTCTACGACGACCGGATCGGCACCGAGCGCCGCGAGCGCTCGAACCGCTACGCCGACATGCTCGAAGCCGGCGTGAACCTCGCGTTCGGGAGCGACTGTATGCCCCTCGACCCCCTGCTCGGGATCCACCAGACCGTCAACGCGCCCGCCGACTGCCAGCGCCTCTCGGTCACCGAGGCGGTCCGGGCCTACACCGGCGGGGCGGCGTACGCGGGCTTCGACGAGGATCGACTCGGGACGGTCGAACCGGGCAAAAGGGCCGACTTCACGGTGCTTGAGCGCTCGCCGTGGGACCACCCCGAGGCGATCGAGGACATCGACGTGGCGATGACCGTCGTCGACGGCGAGGTCGTCTACGACGGACGATAAACCCGCGAGACTATCGACGAGGGGCGGTAGACCGGCGGAATCGTCGGCGGCGGCGAGTCGGATACCGGAATCTTCGACGACGTAACTGTCGGAGGCGTGCGCGCCGCGCTTTTCTCCGCGGCTCTCTCGGAGAATCCTATTCGAAGCTATCTAAACAGACCTCTCCTCACTCTGTTCGCTCTTCGTCGTCTTCTTGAGCTCCGAACCGCGTCTGTGAAGAGAAAATATTTTCAATACAGTCCTATGATGCCTAGAGAACTCGGTGCAAACGACTGTGCCAAAAATGGAAACAGCAGACATCGAAACGGAACTGAGCCTCTTCAAATACGACGACGTCGAGCAGTTACCCGAAACGTATCGGGGATTGAGCGAAGAAGAGCGAACGGAGCGCATCGCGGCCGCGAAGGCCGAACTGGGCGACGACGTCGTGATACTGGGCCACAACTACCAGCGCCGGGAGATCGTCGAGCACGCCGACTTCGTCGGCGACTCCTACCAGTTGAGCGTCGAGGCGGCCGAGGCCGACGCCGAGTACGTCGTCTTCGGGGGCGTGACGTTCATGGCCGAGTCGGCCGACATCATCACCGGCGACGACCAGACGGTCCTCCTGCCCTCGATGGAGGCGTCGTGTCCGATGGCGGGGATGGCAGAAGCCCTGCAGGTGGACGCGGCGTGGGCCGAGATCACTGACGCCGCGCCCGACGCCGAGATCGTCCCGGTCACGTACATGAACTCCTACGCCGACCTGAAGGCGTTCTGCGCCGAGCAGGGCGGGGCGGTCTGTACCTCCTCGAACGCCCACGACGTGTTCGAGTGGGCGCTCGACAGGGGCGACAAGGTGCTGTTCCTGCCCGACAAGCACCTCGGCGAGAACACCGCCCACCGGCTCGGCATGGCCGACGAGATCGCCGAGTGGGACCCGTGGGATCCCGCGGGCAAGTCGGCCGCGGAGGTCGCGGCGGCCGACATCGTCCTCTGGGACGGCTACTGTCAGGTCCACGAGCGCTTCGGGGCCGACCACGTCGAGCGGATACGCGACGACCACCCCGAGGCCGAGGTGGTCGTCCACCCCGAGTGCCGCCGAGAGGTCGTCGAGGCCGCCGACGTGGCGGGGTCGACGTCGACCATCACCCGGACGATCGAGGCGGCCGACCCCGGCGAGACGTGGGCCGTCGGGACGGAGATCCACCTCGTGAACCACCTCCAGCGGTGGCACCCCGAGGTGAACGTCGTGCCCCTCTGCGGGGAGGCCTGCATGGACTGCAACGCGATGCGCCAGATCGACCCCAACTACCTGACGTGGGTGCTAGAGGAACTGGTCGCCGGGCGCGAACGCAACGTCGTCGAGGTCCCGCCCCGGGAGGCGAAACTGGCGAACGTGGCGATGGAGCGCATGCTGGAGCTATGACGATGCACGAACGCCACACCCCATCGGAGCCCGACGTACTCGACGCTCCGACAGAGACCGACGTCCTCGTCGTCGGAAGCGGTATCGCGGGCTGTGCGACCGCGCTCGCGGCCGCACGCGAGGGTGCGGACGTGCTCCTCGTCACGAAGGCGACTCGGCCCGAGGAGACCACCACCCATTGGGCGCAGGGCGGGGTCGCCATCGCCCGGAGCGATCCCGAGTCGTTCGAGCAGGACGTGCTCGCCGCCAGCGCCGCCACCGCCGACCCCGAAGCCGTGGCGGTGCTGGTCGACGAATCGCGCGAGGCGGTCGAGGACGTACTGGTCGAGACGCTCGAGGTGCCCTTCGACCGCGTGGCGGACGAGTCCGACTCCGCCGGGTTCGACTTCGCCCGCGAGGCCGCCCACTCCGAGGAGCGCATCCTGCACGTCGACGCCAGCACCGGCAAGCACGTCCTCGGACCGTTCCTGAATCATCTCGACGCCCACGAACGCGTGACGTTGCGAGAGGACACCGCCGCGCTCGACCTGATCGCCGACGAGGACCGGGTCCACGGCGCGGTCGTGGAGACCGACGGCGAGACGGCCCCGGTCTTCGCGGGCGCGACCGTCCTCGCCACCGGCGGAATCGGCGCGCTCTACGAGCGCTCGACCAACCCGGCGACCGCGACGGGCGACGGCATCGCGATGGCCGCGCTGGCGGGGGCAGACGTCGAAGACGTGGCCTACATCCAGTTTCACCCCACTGCGTACGCGGGCGAGGACCCCTTCCTCGTCAGCGAGGCGGTCCGGGGCGAGGGCGCGCTCCTCCGGAACGGGGACGGCGAGCGCTTCATGCCCGACTACCACGAGGACGCCGAACTGGCCCCCCGCGACGTGGTCGCCCGCGCCGTCGCCGACGAGCGCGAGCGCACGGGCGAGGTCGCGCTGGACGTGGGGCCCGTCGAGTTCGCCGGGGAGTTTCCCGACCTCGCGGCCAAGTGCGAGGCTCGGGGCGTCGACTGGCGCGAGGGGATTCCGGTCGAACCGAGCGAGCACTTCCTCTGTGGCGGGATCGCGGTGGACGACCGCGGCCGGACCGACCTCGACCGGCTGTTCGCGGTCGGCGAGTGTGCCCGGACCGGCGTCCACGGCGCGAACCGCCTCGCCTCGACGAGCCTGCTGGAGGGGCTGGTCTGGGGCCTGCGCGCCGGGGAGTCGGCGGCCGACGAGTCGGCGACCGGCCTCGACCACGACCGCGTCGACGCGCCGGACTGCCGCGACAGCGACCCCAACCTCCCCGAGGGGTTCGCCCGCGGGAAGTTCGTCCGCCTGCGTCGCGTGATGGACGACCGGGTGGGACTCCGGCGGACGCCCGAGGGACTCGAGCGGGCGACGGCGGTCCTTCGGCGGCTCAAGGGTGAGGTCGACGCCTACACGCGCACCCGGACGAGTCGGAGCCTCTACGAGCTCAGAAACGCCAGCGTCGTCGCGCTCCTCGTCGCGCGCGAGGCGATGGCGGCCGAGCCGGTGGGCTGTCACGCGCTGGCGGACGCCGAGGAGGTGACCGCGAATGCGAGTGACTGACCGGACGGTCGAGGAGTGGCTCCGAGAGGACGTGGGCCACCGCGACGTGACCAACCACGTTCCCGGCGAGACCACAGGTCGCCTCGTCGCGAAGGAGGGCGGCGTCGCGGCGGGACTCGACGCCGCCGGGGCCGTCTTCGAGTACCTCGACGCGGACTGCGAAGCGACCGCGGAAGCCGGCGACAGGATCGCACCGGGAGAGACGGTTCTCGCGGTCGAAGGGCCCGCGGAATCGGTCCTCCGGGGCGAGCGCGTCGCGGTCAACATCGCGGGCCACGCCTCGGGGGTGGCGACGAAGACTCGCCGGGCGGTCGAAGCGGTTCGCGAGGTGAACGACGACGTCGCCGTCGCGGCCACCCGCAAGACCACGCCCGGCCTCCGCGGGGTGGAGAAGCGCGCGGTCGCGGCCGGGGGCGGAGACACCCACCGACTCACGCTGTCGGGGCTGGTGATGGTCAAGGACAACCACGTCGCCGAGATGGGGCTGGAGGATGCGGTGGCGCACTTCCGCGCCGAGAAGTCGTTCGCGACGAAGATCGAGGTCGAGGTCGAATCCCCCGACGACGCCGTCCGGGCCGCCGAGGCCGGGGCGGACGTCGTGCTGTTAGACAACATGGACCCCGAGACGGTCCGCGAGAGCGTCGAGACGCTCCCGGACGGCGTTCTCGCCGAGGCGAGCGGTGGGATCACCGTCGAAGCCGTTCGGGAGTACGCGGCCACCGGCGTGGACGTGATCTCGATGGGGTCGCTGACCCACTCGGCGGCGTCGCTGGACCTGTCGTTCCGGACCGGCGAGTAGCGACCGAACGGGGCGACTGGGACCCGCGGCGAACACGGCCGAGAGCTGGGGCGGTCGGCCCTGTCGGCTACTCCGCGTCGTCGGGCGCTGGCGACTCGGTCGGGGCGGCGTCTCGGGTCGACCGATAGAGGTTGACCGCGAGCCCCGCGACGAACGCGACGAGCCCGGCCGCGCCGACCCAGAGCAGGTTCGGATGTTCGACCCCGACGTGCAACGGTGAGATCATATCACGGCCGAGACGGCCGGGCCACTAAACGGCTTCCACTTCCGGAGGCGACGTCGACGGCGGCTACTCCAACAGCGACCGGCCGGTCATCGCGGCCGGCCGGTCGACGCCGACGAGTTCGAGTAGCGTCGGCGCGACGTCACAGAGCGACCCGCCCTCCCGGACGAGTCGCCCGGCGTCGTCGCCGGCCGGCGACCGGTAGACGAACGGCACCGGGTTGCGCGTGTGGGCGGTGTGGGGGTCCTCGGGCGTCCCCATGTCGTCGGCGTTGCCGTGGTCGGCGGTCACCAGGACGTGGCCGCCCGCCGATTCGACCGCGGCGACGAGCCGGCCGAGCTGTTCGTCGACCGCCTCGACCGCCGCGACCGCGGCGTCGAAGTCGCCGGTGTGGCCCACCATGTCGGGGTTCGCGTAGTTGAGCACCAACACGTCGGGGTCGTCTTCCTCGATTGACGCGATCGCGGTGTCTGTGACCTCGGGCGCGCTCATCTCGGGCCGGCGGTCGTAGGTCGCCACGTCCGGCGAGGGGACGATCTCGCGGCGCTCGCCCGGGAACTCGACTTCTCGGCCGCCGTTCAGGAAGTAGGTGACGTGGGCGTACTTCTCGGACTCGGCGATCCGCAACTGGGTGAGCCCCGCCTCGGCGAGCACCTCGCCGAGCACGTCCTCGGGGCGGTGGGGCGGGAACGCGACCGGCAGGTCGAACGCCGCGTCGTACTGGGTCATCGTCGCCAGTTCGATCTCGGGCGGGTCGGTCTCGAACGGCCACGCCGGCTCGATGTCCGCGAGCATCCGGGTGAGCTGGCGCGCGCGGTCGGCCCGGAAGTTGAAAAAGAGCGCCGCGTCCCCGTCCGAGAGGGCGGGGCCGCCCTCGATCAGCGTCGGCTCGACGAACTCGTCGGTCTCGCCCCGGTCGTAGCTCTCCTCGACGGCGCCGACCCCCGACTCGGCGGTGTGGTCGGCCTCCCGGTTCACGATGGCGTCGTAGGCCCGCCGGGTGCGGTCCCAGTTCTGATCGCGGTCCATCGCGTAGTAGCGTCCCGAGACGGTCGCCACCTCGCCGGTCCCCTCGCGGTCGATCACGTCTCGGAGGTCACCGAGGAACCCCGCGCCGCTCTCGGGCGGGGTGTCCCGACCGTCGGTGAACGCGTGGGTGACGGCGTCGACGCCCCGGTCGGCCGCGAGCGCGATCAGCGCGTGGAGGTGGTCCTGATCGGAGTGGACCCCGCCGTCGCTCACCAACCCCACGAAGTGGACCCGGCCGTCGTTGTCGGTCGCGTAGTCGAACGCCCGGGCGACCGCGTCGTTGTCGCCCAGTTCACCCGCCTCGATCGCGTCGGTGATCCGGGTGTACTCCTGTTTGACGACCCGGCCCGCCCCGATGTTGAGGTGGCCGACCTCGCTGTTGCCCATCTGTCCCTCCGGGAGGCCGACCCGCCGTCCGGACACCGTGAGGGTGCCGTCGGCGCCGGTCGCGACGAACCGATCGAAGTTCGGCGTGTCGGCGGCCTCGACCGCGTTCCGTCTCCCGTCCTCGGGTCCGAGCCCCCACCCGTCCAGCACGATGAGCGCGGCTTTCATGGTCGGGATGTCGGCGTGGGCGCCTAACTACTCTTCGAACCCCGACCGACTTTACCCCTCCCGGACGAACTCCCGACCGACTATGTCCGAGGACCGAACCCGCGCACACGTCTTCGTCTCCGGCACGGTGCAGGGCGTCTACTACCGGGCGAACACCCGGGACGCGGCCCGCGAGAAGGGCGTCGACGGCTGGGTCCGCAACCTCGCCGACGGTCGGGTCGAGGCCGTCTTCGAGGGGCCCGTGGCCGCCGTCGAGTCGATGGTCGAGTGGTGTCACACCGGCAGTCCGGCCGCCGAGGTCGGGGACGTCGCGGTCGAGTACGCCGACCCCGAGGGCGAGGACGGGTTCCGGATCCGCCGGTAGCGTCGCCCCGACGCCGACGAGCGGTCGCCCCGACGCCGCCGGTGTCACTCCTCGTCGACCCGGGCCTCGGTTCCCGCGAGCATCTCGACCACCTGCATGACCCCGGAGTTGTCGTCGAGGCCCATCCCGTTTTCCTCCATCGACTTGTACATCTCGTGGGTGACCTCGGTCGCCGGCATCGGCGCGCCGAACGCCTCGCCCGCGTCGGTCGCGATCCGGAGGTCCTTGTACTGGTAGCTCGCGAAAAAGCCCGGCTCGAAGTCGCCCCGGATCATCGACGGCGCGCGGTTGTCGAGCGCCCAACAGCCCGCGGCGCCGCCGCTGATCGCGTCGACTACCGCCTGCAGGTCCGCGCCCGCCTTCTCGGCGAACACCAGCGCCTCGCTGATCGCCTCCATCGTGTTGGCCACGACGATCTGGTTGCACGCCTTCGTGACCTGCCCCGAGCCGGCGGGCCCGCAGTGGGTGATGGTCTCGCCCATCGCCGAAAGCAGGTCGCGGTGGTCGTCTACCACCGCCTCGTCGCCGCCGACCATGATCGAGAGCGTCCCGTCGATCGCGCCCTCCTCGCCGCCGCTGATCGGCGCGTCGAGCATCTCGACGTCGATCGCCGCGAGCTCCTCGGCGAGCTCCTCGGTCACGGTCGGCGAGATGGTCGACATGTCGATCACCGTCTCGCCGCCGTCGAGCCCCGCGATGATACCGTCGTCGGCGCGCATCACCTCGGCGACGACCGCCGAGTCCGGCAGGCAGGTGATCACCACGTCCGACCGCGAGGCGGCCTCGCTCGCGGTGTCTGCGCCTTCCCCGCCGTACTCGACGATCGCCTCGACCGGCTCCTGCGAGCGGTTGTGGCCCACCACGAGGTAGCCCGCGTCGAGGAGGTTTTTCGCCATCGGTTCGCCCATGAGTCCGAGGCCGACGAAGCCGACCGTCTCGGGTGACATACTCTCTCAATTGCGGGCCGCCCCGATAAAACGTGTCCTCGCGGCGATCCGTCGACGACAGCATTTAACGCGCTCGCAGGCCAACGCCCGGGTATGATTTCCGCCGAGCGAATGGCGCAGGTCGACGAGAACGCGGCCGCACTCGGAATCCCGCGCAAGCAGTTGATGGAGTCGAGCGGCAACGCCGTCGCCCGCGAAGTCCGAGCGGTCGCCGATCCGGGCGCCCGCGTCGCGGTCGTCGCCGGGCGGGGCAACAACGGCGGTGACGCCTTCGTCGCCGCCCGGTTTCTCTCGGCGTACGACGTGTCGGTCCACCTCCTCGGGAGGGCCGAGACGATCGCGACCGACATCGCCCGCGAGAACTGGGACGCGCTCGGGCGGGCGGGGATCGACCGCGAGGCGGTCGGCGATTCCCGTGACGTCGACCTCCCGGACGCCGACGTGGTCGTCGACGCGATGCTCGGGACCGGGGTGACCGGCGCGCTTCGGGACCCCGAGGCCACCGCCGCCCGAGCGATCAACGACGCCGAGGCGACCGTCGTCGCGGTCGACGTCCCGTCGGGCGTCGACGCCGACACGGGTGAGGCCCCGGGCGCCGCGGTCGCGGCCGACCGCGTCGTGACCTTCCACGATCAAAAGCCCGGCCTCGACGCGCTCGACGCCGCGGTGACGGTCGCGGACATCGGCATCCCAGCGGCCGCCGAACGATACCTCGGGCCCGGCGACATGCGACCGGTCCGTCGCGGTCCCCCGGCCGACGACGCCCGGGTCTTCGTCGTTGGCGGCGGCCCCTACACCGGAGCGCCGGCGCTCGCCGCGCAGGCCGCCCTCCGGGCGGGCGCGGACCTCTCGTTCGTCGCCGCGCCCGAGACGGTCGCCGACGGGATTCAGGGGTTCGCCGAGGACCTCATCGTCCAGTCGTACGACGGCGAGCGACTCGCGCCCGATCAGGTCGACGCCCTCGTCGAGACCGCCGAGGCGTACGACGACGTCGTGGTGCTCGGGCCCGGCCTCGGGACCGCCGACGAGACCGTCGAGGCCGCCGAGCGCTTCCTCGAATCGTTCTCCGGGAGGGCGGTCGTCGACGCCGACGCAGTGTCGGTGGTGCCCGAAGTCGAGACCGACGCCGAGCTGGTCTGCACCCCGAACCGCAAAGAACTCGCGGAGATGGGCGGCCCCGAGATCGAGGGCGCCGACGAACTGGGCGAGCGGGCCGACGAGATCGCGGACTTCGCGGCCGACCTCGGCCACGTCGTGGTCGCGAAGGCCCGCGAGGACGTCGTGGCCGACGGTCGGAAATCGGCGGACGATTTCCGAGCCCATCAGAACTCCCAGAGTTCTGAGGACGGCGAGCGGACCCGCGTCTCGCGAGCCGGCACCTCCGGCATGACCGTCGGCGGCACCGGCGACACCCTCGCGGGCACGATCGCCGGCCTGCTCGCCGGCCACGACGCGTTCGCGGCCGCCTGCATGGGGACCTACGCGAACGGCCGGGCGGCCGAACTGCTCGACGACCGCCGCGGCGGACTGGTCGCCTCGGACCTGCTGGATGCCCTGCCCCGCGCCGTGTGGGGTGATCGCGATGAGTGACTCCGACGACCTGACCCACACCGACGCCGACGGCGACGTCCAGATGGTCGACGTGGGCGACAAGCCAGACACCGCCCGGCGGGCGGTCGCGGCGGGCGAACTCACCCTCCGGCCCGAGACGATCGCGGCCATCCGCGACGACGAAGTGAGCAAGGGCGACGTGCTCGCGACTGCCCGGGTCGGGGCGGTGCAGGCGGTCAAACACACTTGGGAGACGATCCCGATGTGCCACCAGATCCCGATCACGAACGTCGAGACCGACTTCGACCTCGACGACGATCGGGTGACTCTGGAGGTCGCGGTCGAGACGACCGGCAAGACCGGCTGTGAGATGGAGGCCTTAGAAGGGGTCACGACCGGGCTGAACGTGGTCTGGGACATGGTGAAGGCCGCCGAGAAGGACGCCGACGGCCAGTACCCCGACACCGCGATCGACCGCGTCCGGGTCCTCGACAAGCAGAAACGCGAGCTATAGGTCGGCGCTCCGGAATCGGAGGTGGCCCGCGATCACGGGCAGGACGGTCCACGCCCCGAGGATGACGAGCATGAACCAGTCTTTCAGGTAGAACGGCTCTGCTCCGGCTATCCGGCTCTGGAAGGGGTTGGCGGCGCCCTCGCCGCCCCCGCCACCGCCCGCGGTCATCTCGGCGCCCGAGCCGAGCGCGGCGTCCACGAGCTGGCTGAACGCCCGCGAGGGGTTCGACTGCTCGACGAGCACCTGCCAGGCCGGCACCGTTCCGCCGAGATCCAGCCCGCCGGTCCGGAGGTAGGTGAGCGCGAACGGGACCAGATCCCACAGGAGCGCGAACACGAAGAACACCCCGATGGCCAGCGCCATCGCCCGCGAGCGGGTGCTGGTCGCGGCCGAGATGCCGACCGCGATGCCGACGAACGTCACCCCGAGCGCCGCGGTCAGCACCGCCACCGAGACGAACTCGCCGATCGCGAGCTCGCCGTAAGCGACCACCGCGACCAGCCCCGCGACGACGAACCCGGCGAGCACGCCGACCAGAACGACGCCCGCGCGCCCGACGAATTTCCCGACGGTCACGTCCAACCGCGAGTGGGGCGCCCCGAGCAGGAGCTTGATACTGCCCGACTCGCGCTCGCCCGCGATAGCGAGGTAGGCCGCGACGAGCGCGGTCACCGGCACCAGCGTCTGGGCGAGGTCCGCCGCGAAATTGTAACCGAGGGTCGCTCCCCCGATATCGAGGAGGCTCGGGACGAGCGCCGAGACCCCCATCAGGAGCGCGAACAGCCCGACGATGCCCCACAGCATCCGCGACCGGACCGCGTCCGCGAAGTCCTTCCGGGCGACGACGCGCCAGCTCACGCCCGAACCCCCTCCGTTTGGCGGTCGACCGTGTAGGCCGTAAAGAGGTCTTCGAGCGACGACTCGCGGGTCGTGATGTCCCGGATCGCGGCACCCTCCTCGCGGACTCGATCGATCACCGCCAGCTTGGCGCTCGGGTCGAGGCAGGTCGCCCGGATCGTCCCGTCCGCCGCGGTCAGGTCGCTGACGCCGTCGATCGACAGCGACTCGACGCCGTCGGGAACTCGATCGACTTCCAGTTCGATTGTCGCGCCGCTCCCGATGGAGTCTCTGAGCCCGTCGATGGTGTCGACCGCGACAAGCCGCCCCTCGCGCATGATGCCGACGCGGTCACACACCGCCTCGACCTGCCCGAGGACGTGACTCGAGAAAAACACCGTCGTCCCGCCGTCGGCGAGGTCCCGGACGATCCGGCGGACCTCCCGGGCGCCGTTGGGGTCGAGGCCGGTCGAGGGCTCGTCGAGGATCAGCAGGTCGGGGTCGCCGACAAGCGCCATCCCGAGCACGAGCCGCTGGGCCATCCCCTTCGAGTAACCGCCGACGGCTCGCTCGGCGTCCTCGGCGTCGAGCCCGACCAGATCGAGGAGCCGGCCGGGATCGTCGTCGACCTCCTTCGACTCGATCATGAACTCGACGTGCTTCCGGCCCGAGAGCCGGTCGTAGAGCCCGTAGCCCTCCGGCAGGATCCCGACGCGCTGGTGGATCTCGGTCGGCGACCGCTGGGCGTCGTAGCCGAGCACCTCCGCGGTGCCCGCCGTCGGCCGGACGAAATCGAGCAGTATGTCGATCGTCGTCGACTTGCCCGCGCCGTTCGGGCCGAGAAAGCCAAACACCTCCCCGGACTCGACGGTCAGATCGAGCTCCTCGACCGCCCGTACGTCGCCGAACCGCTTGGTCAACCCCGTCGTTTCGATAGCCGCCATGGCCCGGGGTACACCGAACCGCTAATTATAGGTGTTTGTCAGTTATGGGGTCGCGCCGGGCGAGAAAAACCGGGCCGAGAGCGCCGCTCACGCCGAGGGCGCGGACGCCAGATCGCCGGCCTTCGCCCGCGCCCGTTCGACGACCGAGGGCCGGGCCTCGAAGTCGACGACCACTTCGTCGTCGGCGTAGGTCACGTCGTCGACCCGCGCGTGGTCGTGGATCCACGACACCGCGCTCATGGTGTCGTCGGTCATCGGGAGGACCAGCCGCTCGCGCCGCCAGTCGGGGAGCTCGGCGTCGATCCGGGCCCGAAGGTCGTCGAGGTTGAGCTGTTCTCTGCCCGAGACTGCGATCGGATCGGGCGCGAGCGCCGAGAGGGCCTCGCGTTTCTCTTCGAGCTCCGCGTCGCTCACCGCGTCGATCTTGTTGAGTACCGTGACGATCGGCGCCTCGTTGCGCTCGTAGAGGGTGTCGTGGCAGGTGACCAGCTTCTCGCGGATCTCGTCGATCGGCTCGCTCACGTCGACGACGAGCAACACCAGATCGGCGTAGTACACCGCATCGAGGGTGGACTTGAACGACTCGACCAGCCAGTGGGGCAGGTCGCTGATGAACCCGACCGTGTCGGTCAACAGCACGTCCCGGCGGTCCATGTCCATCTTCCGGGTGGTGGTGCCGAGCGTCGTGAACAGCCGGTCCTGTGCCTCGGCGGTGGTGTCGAGGTCGGGGTGGAGGTCGTCGTTCTCGCCCAGTTCGATGTCGGCCGCGAGGCTCTGCATCAGCGTCGACTTGCCGGCGTTGGTGTAGCCCGCCATCGCCACCAGATCGAACCCCGACTCGCGGCGCCGGTCGCGGCGGTCGGCCTCGGTCCGGGCGATGGAGTCTAGCTCGTCGTTGATCCGGGAGATCTGGTCTTTGATGTCCTGCTCGCGGCTCTCGTCGTACTCGCCCAGTCCCATGAACCCCGGGCGCTCGTCGCGCTTGGCGAGGCTGGTCTTGGCCTCCGCACGCGGCAGTTCGTACCGGAGCTCGGCGAGCTCGACTTGGAGCTGGGCCTTCCGGGTCTGTGCGCGCTGGCCGAAGATCTCGAGGATGAGCCGGAACCGGTCGATCACCTTGACGCCATCGGGGAGCTTCTGGCCCAGATTGTACGTCTGGTACGGCCCGAGCTCGTTGTCGAAGACCACGACCTCCGCGCCGGTGTCGGCGACGGCCGCCGCCAGCTCCTCGGCTTTCCCCTCGCCGATCTGGAGCGCGGCGTCCTCGGTGCGCGTCTGGGTGAACTCCGCGACCACGTCGTAGCCCGCGGCGCGGGTCAGGTCGCGGATCTCCTCGGTGTCTGGCGTGCCTGAGTCGACTCGCTTTGCGATTATCGCTTTCATAAGAGCAGTTTTCGGGCGGCGTACGCGGCGTGGTGTGCGGCCTGCACTGTCTCGCGTTGAGCTATGCTTTCGACGTACTTGAACTCCGTGTCGAAAAACGGCGCGACCTCCCACTCGGGCTCCTCGTAGAACTCGCCGCGCTCGGCGACCACGGGACCGTCGGGCGGCGCGGGGAGGTCGGCGACCGCGTCGGCGACGAGTCGGGCGACGTTCTCGAAGGTCGGCGGACTGCGGTCGGTGGCAAAGCCCATCCCCTCGACGCTCCGCGGAGCGGTAGCGCCGACGACCGCGTGGACGGCCGCGGCCACCATGAGGTACTCGCCGTCCTCCTCGTGGCGGCCGCTCACGTCCACGCCGACGACCTCAGCCGCGCCGGCCCTTCACCTCGGTTGGCGCACCCACGGTGCCCATGCCCCCGGGTACGTCGTCGGGCCTTTTGAATCCGACTTTTCGTTTCGCGCTCCATCGTCCGAACGCATCCCGGGATCGGTTTCCAGCGTACGTATTCGCACCCGGATAAGTTAACACGCACAGAAAGTTTATGATACTGACAGCCGACGTACCGTTCGCAACATGGTTCAGGCAACCGTCGACGTGCTCGACCGCGGCGGACTCAAGTGCGACCTCAACTACCTCGTCGAGGCGAACACCATCGGCTCCCACGACGCGCCGAACCCCGACACCGACTACGTCGAGATTCCGGTGTGGAGCCTCGTGATCGACCACCCCGAGGGGACGATCCTCTGGGACACCGGCTCGCACCACGAGGCGCTCGACGGCTACTGGCCCGAGGGGCTCCTCCAGGCGTTCTACCCCCACGACGTCCGGGACCACCGGCTGGACGACGACCTCGAGGCCGCGGGGTACGCGCTCGACGACATCGACTACGTGTTCCAGACCCACCTCCACCTCGACCACGCGGGCGGACTGGAGTTCTTCGAGGGGACGGACGTGCCGATCTTCGTCCACGAAGAAGAGCTCAAGTTCGCGTACTACAGCGCAAAGACCTCGAAGGGAAGCGACGCGTACGTCCTCGAGGACTTCGATCGGGACCTCAACTGGCGGGTCCTCCACCGCGACCGAGAAAAGCACTTCGAGGACGTGGAGTTCGTCCGGTTCCCGGGCCACACCCCGGGGCTGACCGGAACCGTGATCCACCTCGACGGCGACGGGACGGTCATCTTCACCGGCGACGAGGTGTACCAGTCGGAGAACTACGAGGACGAACAGCCCCTCGGCGGCCCGCTGACCTGGGCGAAACGCGACTGGTTCGAGAGCCTCCAGCGCATCAAGGACCTCCAGCGGACCCACGACGCCGAGGTGGTGTACGGCCACGACCCCGACCAGTTCGAGGCGATCCGCTCGGGGTGGGGCCAGTGAGCTACGACCGCTCGGTCTCGGCGTCGGCCCACGAACTCGGCTCCGAGACCGTCTGGCACATCCAGATGCCCGAGATCAGGTTCGGCGCGAACGCCGTCGAAGAGCTCGGATTTCAGCTCGGGGACCTCGGCGCGGCCGAGGGCGCCGCCGGACTGGTGGTGACCGACCAGACGCTCGTCGACCTCGGTCACGCCGATCGGGTCACCGACCAGCTCGAGGCCGCCGGATTCGGCGTCGACGTCTGGGACGGCGCCGAACGCGAGCCCTCGATCGAGACCGTCGAGTCGTGCATCTCGTTCGTCCGCGACGAGCGCGGCGAGGACGGCTACGACTTCTACGTCGGGCTCGGCGGCGGGAGCTGTATCGACATCGCGAAGACGACCCGGGCGGTCACCGCCAACGGCGGTGAGATCCTCGACTACGTCGCCGAGCCCACCGGCCGCGGCGAGGACCTGACAGAGTCGGGGCCACCGCTCGTGTTGATGCCGACGACCGCGGGCACCGGGGCCGAAATCTCGCCGGTCGCCATCCTCTCGGTCGAGGACAAAGACATCAAGGAGGCCATTTCGAGCCACCACGTCCGGGCCGACGCCGCGGTGCTCGACCCGACGCTCACGACGACTCTGCCCGCCGACGTGACCGCCAAGACCGCGATGGACGCGCTCGGCCACGCCATCGAGGGGTACACGACCCACCGCTACGACGACCTGCTCCGGCCGTCTGACCCGGCCGAACGACCGGTGTACGCCGGCCGGACCGACTTCACCGAGGCGTTCAGCGAACGGGCGATCCGACTGCTGTCGAACAACGTCCGGCGAGTCGTCAACAACGGCGACGATCTGGAGGCCCGCTCGAAGATGCTGAAGGGGGCGCTGTTCGGCGCCATCGCCGGACTGACCGCCGGCGCGAGCCTCTGTCACGCGATGGCGTATCCGGTCGGAAACAAGTACCACACCTACCACGGCGAGACGATCGCCGCGCTCACCCCCGCGAGCACGCTCGGGTACAACGCCGCGAGCGACCCAGAACGCTTCGCGCGGATCGCGGAGATGCTGGGCGCCGAGACCGACGGCGTGAGCACGCGCGAGGCCGCCGACCGCGCGAAAGAGGAGTACGTCCGGTTACAGCGAGACCTCAACGTCCTGCCGAGCGGTCTCAACGAGCTGGCGGGCATCACCGAGGAGGACGTGGGCTGGCTCGCCGACCAGACCGTCGAGACCCAAAAGCGTCTGCTTCGGTGCAACCCCCGACCGGTGACGAAAGAAGACGCCGAGGAGATCTTCACCGACGCCCTCTACAACTGGTAATCTCGGCTCGGCGTCGATCGCTCGGGGTCGGGTCGAAAGCCCGCCCCGAATCGAACGCCCGTTCCCCGAACTCCGGGATCGTCGACCGACCCAGAAACGTTCAGCGCCGAACCTCTCTAACCCACAAAAGTCTTAACGTAGTACTTAGATCATCCGGCCATGGAACTCGGAATCGACCCCCAGCAACTCGGGCTGGAATTCGGCTCGGGCGCCGTCATCGGCGGCGTGATCGGGTTCGCGGCGAAAAAGATCGCGAAGCTCATCGCGGTGATCGTCGGCATCGAACTCGCGCTGTTCAAATTCCTCGAATCTCGGGGCATCCTCACGGTCGACTGGGACCGGCTCTCGGCCGGGGTGCTGAAGACCGGCGAAGTCGCACAGAACGGCACCCCGCCCTCGTGGCTGACCTCGGTCATCTCGACGCTCTCGATCGGCGCCGGGTTCACCGGCGGCTTCATGGTCGGCTTCCGGAAGGGATAGTTTCCCGCGCTCACCGCGTCTGCAGTTCGTCTTCGTCCTTGATGATCTGGGTCTCGGCCTCGCCGCTCGTGATCTCGTTGACCAGATCGTAGAACTCGTTTTGCATCCCCGCCGGGAACGTGAGTACGCCGACCCACGAGCCGTCGTTCTGCCACTCCTCGCGTTCGAGCTCGCCGAACTGCCGGATTTGGGACTGGGCGCTCCCGGCGTAGTCGGCCGGCACCTGGACCGCGATGGTGACCTCGTCGAACCGGATCGGGATCACTGGCCGGAGCGCGTCGAGCGCGTCGTCGACCTGCGTCTCGACCGGCTCCATCGGATCGATGCGGAAGTCGGTCTCCTCCAGAGCGCTCTCGATCCGCTCGGGCGGGTGGGGCGCGTTGTCCATCTGGGGGTTGACCGCGTTGCGCGTGATCCGGTTGACCAACTGCTTGTGCTTTTGCTCTTGCATCTCGCGGCGCTGTTCGGCGGTGATCTGAATCTCCCCGCGCTCGATGACTTCGGGGATGACTTCGAGGGGCTCGGTCGTGTCGAACACCTCTTCGAGCGCGCTCTCGGCGGGGCGGTCGCCCCGGCTCGCGTCCTCGAAGACGTCCTCGGCCGCGATGACGTCTTCGAGGTCGCCGTCGAACTCCCCGCGCTTGATCGCGAGCGCGGCGTCGGGGTCGACCAGCACTTCGAACCGCTCGCCGTGGGATTCGAGGCGCGCGGTCACCGCTTCTTCGAGTGGTATCATACCGTACGGTACTCCCCCCCGGCTAAACAACTTTTTCCTGCACGCCGAGGGGTTCGGCCGACGCGACGCTCGCCGATCGGTGCCCTCAGTCCCCGTCGGTCGTCGTCTCGGTGTCTGTCGGGAGTCGCGTCGCCTCGCTCGTCGGCGCCGGTGCTGGCTCGGCGGTCGTCCTCGCGGCGGCGTCGGTCGTCGCGGGGTCCGCCTGCTCGCCGGCGGGGGCCGTCTCGGAGTCGGCTTCGACGGTGGTCGAGGGCGGTTCCGGATCGTCAGTCGTTGTCGTTTCCGGATCGTCAGCCGAGGGCGGTTCCGGATCGCCGGTCGTCGTGCGACCGTCGGCTGACCGTGTTTCCGGTTCCTCGGTTGACTGCGATTCCGGACCGTCGCCGTCGGATCGAGTCGACGTGTTCTCCGGCGTGCCACCGCTGTCGCCACATTCCGCGCCGGCGCGGAGGCGAACGCGGACGTTGCCACACCTACTCTCCTCTCCGGTCGACTCGACGCGGTACCTGTCGCCGGGCGTCGGCTCCGAGGCGCCGTTCGCCACGAGGAGGTAGAACGCTACTCCCTCGCACGTCCGACACCGATAGACCTTCCCGTCGTTACACAGGTTCATTCCCCGGTGCTGAAACGCCTCGACGACGCTCACCCGCCCGGTGATCTCGGTCCGGTCGCCGCGTATCACCCATCCCTGTATCTCGGCCTCGAACTGCGCTTGGTCGGCTCCGGTCGTCCCGGTCGCGAAGCCACCGCCGAGCACCGCACCCCCCAGTTCGAGCACTCGCCGACGCGATATGTCGTCTGTCACTCCCGTTGCACCCCGACGACCTTCGACCCGGTGTGTGTTAACTGTTATCAATTAAGCGGGCGGTCGGACCCGCGGCCCCGACCTCGTCGACGAAGCGTCGAGTCATACAGATACAAGCCCCTCCCGGCCACACATCTCACGCATGGACCTCGCCGACCTCACCGCGCGATACGACGAGAAGCTACGCACGGGCGATTTCGCCGACGTGGACGCCAGCGCCAACGGCCTCCAGGTCGGCCCCGACCACCGGGAGGTCGAGACCGCGGCGTTCGCGGTGGACGCCGCAGAGCAGACGATCGAGACGGCCGCCGACCGCGGTGCCGACGCGCTCGTCGTCCACCACGGCGTCTCGTGGGGCGGCATCGAGCGCGTGACCGGCCGGGCGTACGGTCGCATCGCACCGCTCGTCGAGAACGATCTGGCGCTGTACGTCGCACACCTCCCGCTCGACGCCCACCCCGAACTGGGCAACGCGGCCGGCGTCGCCGACGTGTTCGACCTCGGCGACCGCGAGCCGTTCGGCGAGCTGGGCCCCGAACACGTCGGCCAGCGCGGTCGCACGCCCGACCCGGTGCCGACCGACCGGATGCGCGAGACGCTGGAGGCGGAACTCGATCACTTCGGGCAGGGGGTCCGCGTGCTGGAGTTCGGCCCCGAGCGCATCGAGGACGTCGCGGTCGTCACCGGGAGCGGGGTCGACTGGATCGACGAGGCCGCCCGGAAGGGCGTCGACGCCCTGATCACGGGCGAGGGCAAGCAGAAGGCCTACCACGAGGCCCGAGAAGCCGGGCTCACCGTGTTTCTGGCCGGCCACTACGCGACCGAGACGTTCGGCGTGCGCTCGCTACAGGCGCTCGCCGAAGACTGGGGGCTGGAGACGACGTTCGTCGACGCGCCGACCGGCCTCTGACCGCCGCCGGGCGTGGCGTCGCTCGTCGGACGCGGTCGAAAGGGATACTATTAAAACCCCTCCGGCGAAGTTGATTTACGTGTCCGCCGGGTTTCAACAACCCCTGCGGTTGCCGGAGCTATCGGTCACGCGACGGTTCTCGCCGGACACGGGCCGCGGCCAACCGGCCCCAACAGTCGAACCTCACGGTTGCGGCTAATTGAACCGCCGCTGGCGACCGACCGCCGTCACGCGGGCCCCCGCGGTAGTTGGCAACACCGCTTTTCGAGCGACGTATCGGCCCCCAGAGCGTGATTATCACCAATGATACGACCACGTACGCTTATACTGTATCAATCCAAATATCCAGAATAAGACACAATAGATGGAACAAGGATCGTCAATCGTCGAGCGTATTCGACGAAGCTACGCGTTGAAGTTGGCGGTCGCGCTGGTGTCGATCGTCGCGCTCACGGTCGCGGTGGGCGCGGTGGTTCAGGCCCAGACCGCCGATCAGGTACGGACCGACGTACAGGAAGAGCTGAGCGCGCTCTCGGAGTCGCGGGCGGACAACCTCGATACGTGGCTCTCGAGCGTGAAGTCCCAGACGCGGATGACCGCGGACCACCCCACCCTTCGGACGGGCGACACCGACGCGATCGACTCGCACGTCTCGGGACTGGTCGAGGACGGAAAGACGCCTGATGGCGTGGTCGCGGTCCACTACTACGACGCCGCCGAGGGAACGATCGTGGCGAGTTCGAGCGACGCGATGACCGGCGTCAGCCCGGCCGAGCAGGGCGCGCCGTTCGCCGCCGATCCGCCGTCGTTCGACGGCGACGACGTCTACGTCTCCTCGCCGTTCACGGTGCCGGCCGTCGACTTCCCGGTCGTGGCGGTGATTTCGCCGGTCGCCGATCGACCCGACAAGCGCGTTATCTATATGGTGAACATCGAAAAGCGCACCGCGTCGGTGACCGGCGGCGTCGAGGGCGGCTACACCGCGGTTCTCAACTCGACGGGGCACTTCATCGCACACCCCGACGGCGAGAAACTGCTGACCCAGCATCACGGCGGCGCCGACAGCATGGCGGTCGAGAACGGGCTCGCTGGCGAGACCGGCTTCATGGAGATGGACGGCGGGACTCTGATGGCCTACGCCCCGATGTCGTCGTCGGACTGGGTGGTCGTGGTCCACGCGCCGGCGAGCGAGGCCTACGCCCTCAGCGAGACCGTCACGTCGAACATCCTCGGGCTCATCCTGATCGCGGTGGTGAGCCTCGGGCTCGTGGGCGTCTCGGTCGGGAGCAACACCGTCATCTCGCTTCGCCAGCTCTCCCGGAAGGCCCGGGCGATGGAGGACGGCGACCTCGACGTCGAACTCGAGACCCCGCGGACCGACGAGTTCGGCACGCTGTATAAGTCGTTCGCCGGCATGCGCGACTCGCTTCGCGAACAGATAACCGAGGCCCGCGAGGCCCGCGAGGCCGCCGAAGCCGCGAAAGCCGAGGCCGAGACCGCACGCGAGAAGGCCGAGGCCGAACGCGAGGAGGCCCAGACGCTGTCGACGCACCTCGAAACCAAGGCGAGCCACTACGAGGAGGTGATGAACGCGGCCGCCGACGGCGATCTCAGCGTCCGGGTCGAACCCGAGAGCCGGAGCGACGCGATGGTCGCCATCGGCGAGTCGCTCAACGACATGCTCGTCGACATCGAGCGGACCGTCGCCAACGTCAAGCGGTTCTCCTCGCACGTCTCGAACGCGGTCGTCGACGTCGAGGAGAGCGCCGAGGACGTGATGGCGACCGGCGAGGAGGTCAGCGAATCGGTGTCGGAGATCTCGGCCGGCGCGACCCGCCAGACCGACCACCTCGGCGAGGTCGCCGACGAGATGAACACCCTCTCGTCGAGCGCTCAGGAGGTCGCGGCGACCGTCGAGGAGGTCGCGGCCACCTCCGAGCAGGCGGCCGCCGCGGGCGAACTCGGTCGCGAGGCCGCCGAGGACGCCCTCGCCGAGATGGACGCCGTCGAGGAGGCGACCGAACAGACCGCCTCCGAGATCGAGGAACTCGACGAGGAGATGGCCGCGATCGGCGACGTCGTGGAGGTCATCACCGAGATCGCCGAACAGACCAACATGCTCGCGCTCAACGCATCTATCGAGGCCGCACGCACCGAGGCGGGCGGCGAGGGCTTCGCGGTCGTCGCCGACGAAGTGAAGGCGCTCGCCGAGGAGACCAAAGAATCGGCCGCTGAGATCGAGGGCCGCATCGAGCGGGTGCAGGCCAAGACCGAGCGGTCCGTCGAGGGGATGCACGAGACGAGCGACCGCATCTCGGCCGGCGTCGAGACGGTCGAGGGCGCGATCGACGCGCTCGAAGAGATCGCCGAGTACGTCGAGGAGACCGACCGACGGATTCAGGAGATCCACGAGGCGACCGAGGCCCAGGCCGACTCCTCGGGCGCGGTCGTCGAGATGGTCGACGAGGTCGCCTCGATCAGCGAGGAGACCGCGAGTCAGGCCGAGGGCGTCGCCGACGCCGCCGAGCAACAGACTCAGACGCTCGCGTCGGTCAGCGAGGACGCCGAAGACCTCGCCGAACGCTCTGCCGAACTCTCCCGGCTCCTTGACGACTTCCGGGTCGCGCAGGGCGCCGGGCCGATGGACGAGACCGACTTCCAGTCCGCGGAGGTGAACGACGCGTGATCGACCTCACGTCGGTGTGGTTCCTGCTGGGAACGATCGGGATGGCGGCCGGGACCGTACCGCCGCTGTGGCGGCTCGCGACCGACCCCCGCGATCGGGCCTACTACGCGGTGTTGGCGGGCGTCACCGGGTTCGCGGCGGTCGCGTATCTGGCGATGTTCTTCGACATCGGGCGGATTCCGGTCGGCGAGGGCGTGCTGTACGTCCCCCGGTACGTCGACTGGCTCGTGACGACGCCGCTTTTGGTGTTGTTCCTCGGGATGCTCTGTCGCCCCGACCGGCGAATCTACACCGCGCTTGTCGGGGTCGACGTGGTCGTCATCGGTGCGGGCGTGGCCGCCGGACTGTTGCCTGACCCCTACGGCCTCGCCGCGTACGTCGTCGGCTGTGTGGCCTACGTGGGACTGCTCTACCTGCTGGTCGTGGTGTTGCCCCAGCAGGCCACCCTCCACGGCGATCGGGTCGATGCGGTGTTCACCAAGCTCCGGAACCTGACCGTGGTGCTGTGGACGCTCTACCCGGTCGTGTGGATCCTCGGGCCGCTCGGGGCCGGACTGCTCCAGCCGGGGACCGAGATCATGGTCGTCACCTACCTCGACCTCATCAGCAAGGTCGGGTTCGTGGCGATGGCGGTCAACGGCGCCGACGCGCTCGATCAGCTCCGGACGGGCGCGGCGCTCGCCGACTCGGCCGAGCTGTCGACCGCCGACTGACCGCGCTCTTTTTCGTACCGCGGCGTTCAAGCCGCTGGACCTCACACGTCGGACCATGAGCGACGACCACGACGACGCCCACGAGCCCCACCGCGAGGAGTTCCGCCACGACCCCATCGCCCACGCCGAGGCGCGGGCGGGGATGACCGTCGGCGAGCTCGTCGACGAGTACGGCGCGGCGGGCATCGGCGCGGCCGACCTCCACGAGGCGGTCGATGTCTACGCCGAGATGCTCGACGACGACGTGACCACCTTCTTCGGACTCGCGGGCGCGATGGTGCCGACCGGGATGCGACGGATCGTCGCCGATCTGATTCGGGACGGCCACATCGACGCGCTGGTCACCACTGGTGCGAACCTGACCCACGACGCGATCGAGGCAATCGGCGGCAAGCACCACCATGGATCGGAAGAAGCGCCGGACAAGACGCCCCGCGAACACGACGAACGGCTTCGGGACGAGCAGGTCGACCGGATATACAACGTCTATCTCCCCCAGGAGCATTTCGCGCTGTTCGAGGACCACCTTCGATCCGAGGTGTTCCCGCCGCTCGAAGCGGAGGGCGTCGTCAGCATCCAGCGGTTCACCGAGGCGCTCGGCCGGGCGAACAGCGAGGTCAACGCCCGCGAGGAGATCGACGAGGGGCCGGGAATCGCGGCCGCGGCCTCCGAGAACGACGTGCCGATCTACTGTCCGGCGGTTCAAGACTCCGTGCTCGGCCTGCAGGCGTGGATGTACTCCCAGACGTCGGAGTTCTCGCTCGACGCGCTCGCGGACATGACGACCATCACCGATCAGGCGTTCGAGGCCGAGGAGGCCGGCGCGGTGGTGGTCGGCGGCGGCGTCCCGAAGAACTACGTCCTCCAGACCATGCTGGTCGCGCCCGACGCCTACGACTACGCGGTCCAGCTCACGATGGACCCGCCCCAGACCGGCGGCCTCTCGGGCGCGACGCTCGACGAGGCCCGCTCGTGGGGCAAGCTGGAGAAGGCCGCGCGCAACGCCTCGGTGTACGCCGACGCGACGATCACCCTGCCGCTGGTGGTCGCGGCCGCCCGCGAACGGATCGAGTGATCGACCCGGCCTGCGAAGCCGGGAGACTGATGAGCCTCGACTGCGTCGCGTCCGCCGACGGATGACAGCGTTCGAGGCGATCGACGCGCCCGAGTCGCCCTCCCCGACCGAGCGGGCGCTCGGCGCGGTCGGGCGTCGGGAGGAGCTGATTCCGGCCTCGCGGGCCTACTGCCGCGAGGCCGCCCGCGAGTACGGCCTCGACGTGGCGTTCTCCCGGCTCGACTGGGAGGTCTCGACCCGCGCGAAGCGCCGGGCGGCCGCGGTCAAGCGACCGAAGATCCCGGACGCGGAGATCGGCGACCCCCTCGACTGGGCGTCGCTCGCCGGCGACTGGGCCGACGGGACCGACCCGCGGCGGTGTACGGTGTCGCTGACGTGGGCGGCCTACGAGGCGTTCGATCGGGCGGAGTGGGCCGCGACGCTCCGCCACGAACTGATCCACGTCGAGCAGTTCCAGCGGTTCGGAACGACCGACCACGGCGCCGCGTTCCGCGAGCGCGCCGAGGCGGTCGACGCCGCGGTCCGGTGTCGGCCGTTCGCGGACCCGAAGTACGTCCTCCGGTGTTCGGCGTGCGGTACGGTGGTCGGACGACGGTATCGGGAGTGTGCTATCGTCCGCGAGCCCGAGCGGTACCGTTCGTCCTGTTGTGAGGCGAGCGTCGAGTGTTCCCGGTCGCGCGACGGCGAGTGAGTTCCGAGTGCGCGGCAGTGTCGCGAGGCGAGTCGGCTCGTTCCGGCCCGCAGGCCTTTGACCCGCCGGGTCGTCACCCCGACGATGGACGACCCACTCGACTCCCGGCCGGCGCCCGCCGACGAGACAGCCCCGACCCTCCGCGGGAGGGTAGCCGATCGCCGATGAACGTCGAGAGCCACGAGCTCCGCGAGCGCATCGAACGCGTTCGGGCGGCGAGCGCGAACGGCGACGATCTGGTGACCCTCGCGGTGCCGCCCGACGAGTCCCTCGGGGCGGCGCTCGAACGGATCGAGGAGGATCGGGCCCAAGCCGAGTACATCGACGCCGACGAGTCCGACAAGGCGGTTCGTCGGGCGCTCGAACGCGTCCGGCGGGTCGTGCAGGGGTACGACGGGACTCCCGAATCCGGGCTCGTCGTCTACGCGGGGGTCGTCGACGGCGAGGTCGTCGACTACGTCTTCGACGACTTGCCGACGCCGGTCCCGGAGTACCAGTACGTCCGGGACAACGAGTTCGATCCCGGTCCGCTCGACGCGGTCGCCGAGTCGTCGGGCACCTACGGCCTGCTGGTGGTCGAGCGCGGCGGCGCGGCGCTCGGTCTGACCGCCGGCGACTCGGTGACGGTCGTCGAGACGATCGACAGCGACGTGATGGGCAAGACGAAGGCCGGCGGCCAGTCGGCCGACCGGTTCGAGCGCGACCGCGAACGCCAGAAAGAGGAGTTCTTCGAGACGGTCGCCGACGAGGCCCGGCGGGCGTTCCTCGGCGAGCACGCCGCCGAGTCGGCCAGCGCCGAGACGACGGTCGAGGGGCTGGTGCTCGGCGGAACGACCGTCACGGCCGAGGACTTCCGGGAGGGCGACCACCTCGATCACCGCCTCCGCGAGGCGCTGGTCGACACGTTCTCGGTCGAGTACGCCTCCGAGCAGGGGCTCCGCGAACTCGCCGAGAAGGCCACGGATCGCATCGAAGACGAGGAACGCCGCGAGACCGACGCGGCGCTCGATCGCTTCTTCGAGGCGCTTCACGACGGCGACGACGGGGACGTCGTCTACGGCCGCGAGGACGTCGAGACGGCGCTGGAGTACGACGCGGTCGAGACCCTGCTGGTCTCCGGGGCCCAATCGATCGCCGATGTCCGGGAGTTACAGGAGCGTGCGACCGAAGCGGGCGGGGACTGTCTGGTCGTCCCCGAGGACTTCGAGCGGGGCGTCCAGTTCCGCGACGGGTTCGGGGGCGCGGGCGCGCTCCTCCGGTTCCCGATCGACTAGTAGGTCTGGTAGCTCGCGGACCCGACCTCGACCCGGACCAGCAGGTTCTCGGGGTACTCGTCGGGGTCGGCGTCGTACTTCGGGTTGATGCGGGCGGCGGCCTCGCGGCGGGCGTCCTCGTCTTCGAGGACGGTCGCGGTGCCGCGGAGCGACACCATCCACTCGGCGCGCCCGCCCTCGTCTTTCTGGACCGAGATCGCGACCCGCGGGTTCTGTCGGACGTTCGCGAGCTTCCGGCCGCCGGTCAGCACCTCCACGACGCCGTCGTCGTAGTGGTACCACACCGGGGCGACGTGCGGGCGGCCGTCGGCACACGTCCCGAAGTGGGCCATCAGCGGCTCGCTGGTCAGGAGCTGTTCGGCGGCCTCGGGAACCGGGTTCGACATGGCGCGACACACGGCCGACCCCGACAAAACGGTTTGGTCCGGATCACAGCACCAGCCACGCCACCAGCGCCACGATGAGGAGCTTCTTGACGACGATGACCGCGATGATCAGCTGTCTGGTGGTCATCGTCCGGCCGATCCGGACCAGCCGGCGAAAGACGCCGGGCGTCTGAGCCAGTTCGCGGGCCAGCAGTCTGCACTCGGTGACGAACGTCTCCCGGACCGACCCCTCGTCGGGGGCGTACCCCCGGTGGGCGCTCGGCACCCAGCCGCCCTCGGTGGCGACCACCGGCAAGCGCTCGCCCTCCAGAAACGAGACGTGCTCGAACTCGAAGCCCTGCGACTCGGCGAGTGCCTCCAGCTTGAGGACGTCGCGGTCGTCGGCCAGATCGTAGGCGAGCCGCTCGGTGTCGGTCGTCCACTCGAACCCGAGCGTGAGGACGACCCGCTCCTCGCCGACGAACACGTCCCGAACCGTCGCGACCTCCTCGTTGCCCGTGCGCCGCTTTTTGCTGGCCCGAAGTCGCTCGTACTCGCGCTTCTCGGTTCCCGTCCGCTGGGCGGCTCCCTCCATGCGACGGTCGATAGTACCCGGCCGACACGCATAAGCCTCGGGGAGTCCGGGTATCAGGCCCGTTATTAATGGATCGTGAGACGTGGCCACGACCGTTAAGAACGTTAGCGTAGCAACAGTTCCCGGAATGTTCTTCCACGACAACGAACTGCAGTACGAGGTCGAGGTCGAGGAACCGGATCCGTACTTCGCGAAGATGCTCCAGCAGGCGGTCGGCGGGGCCGAGGGCGAGATGCGGGTCGCGCTCCAGTACATGTTTCAGGCGTTCGGCGTGCCCAAGGAGATGTCCGAGTACCGCACCCTGCTGATGGAGACCGCGGTCGAGGAGCTGGGCCACATCGAGATGCTCGCGACCGCCATCGCGAAGAACCTCGAAGGCGCGCCCGAGGAGGTCCGCGAGCAGGCCCGCGACGACGCCGTGATCGACATGATGCTGAGCGGCGGTCAACCGCGCCAAGCCCTCTCGGCCGGGCTCAACGCGATGCCGGTCGACGCCAACGGCGCCCCGTTCACCGGCAACTACGTCGTCGCCAGCGGCAACCTCGCGGCCGACATGTACGCCAACGTGATGGCCGAGTCGACCGGGCGACTGCTCGCCAGCCGGCTCTACGAGATCACCGACGACCCGGGCATGGAGGACATGCTGTCGTATCTGATCGCGCGGGACACGATGCACCAGAACCAGTGGCACGCCGCCCTCGAGAGCCTCGGCGAACACGTCCCGGTCCCGGCTAGTTTCCCTCAAGAGAAAGAGAACCAGGAGTTCAACTACGAGTTCATGTCCACGTTCCGCGAGGAGCACGAGGACCCCGAACAGCCCTGGACCACCGGCACGTCGTTCGACGGTAAAGGGGAGTTCTCGTTCGGCCGCCAGCCCGGCGGGGGCGAACCCGACCTCGAAAAGGCAATCGAGGAGATGCACAACGAGGTCAACTGATCGCCATGGCGGCGTTCTCCGACGACCACGTCGGCAAGCGGGTCCTCGCCCAGAACGGAACGCGGCTGGGGACGGTCGAGGACGTGCGCGACGGGGACCTCCACGTCGGTGTCGATCCCGACGCCGACCGGGACGCGGTGTCCCAACTCGGCTGGGACGGACAGGTGAACCAGGACGTCCACCGGCTCGAAGACAGCTACGTGACCGATATCACCGAGCAGACGGTCCGGTTGCGAGTGTAGTCTCGCGCGACAGTCCCAAGACGGCGCGGGCGCAAGCGCGCTCGTCGCCGCTCGGTGATCGCCGCCGAGTCGAGCGACTCGGCGCGGGTCACTCCCCCTCGAAGTCCATCGCGACCGAGTTGATGCAGTAGCGCTTGCCGGTCGGCTCCGGGCCGTCGTCGAAGACGTGGCCGAGGTGACCGCCGCAGTTCGCGCAGACGACCTCGGTCCGGACCATGCCGTTGGACCGGTCCTTGCGGGTCTCGATGCGGTCGTCGTCGGTGTCGTAGAAACTGGGCCACCCGCAGTTCGACTCGAACTTGGTGTCCGAATCGAACAGTTCGGCCCCACAGCCCGCACAGGCGTACGTGCCGTCGTCTTTGCGGTCGACGTGCTCGCCGGAGAACGGGCGCTCGGTCCCCTGCTCGCGGAGCACGCGGTACTCCTCGTCGGTCAGTCGCTCGCGCCACTCGGCGTCGGTCTCGGGCACGTCGTCGGTCGCCTCTCCGCTCATACCATCCGTAGGGGCGCGAGCCCGTTAGGGCTTGCGCGTGTCCGACAGCCGACGCCCCGGCGCCGGGACTCCGGGCGAGAGATTGAAACCCTCCGGCGCCGAACCGGAGCTATGCGGTTGTGTGACGTCTGCGAGGAGCGCAAATCCGACGGCACCAGACTGGTCGCGCGGACCGGCGCTGACCTGTGGGTGTGTCACGGCTGTATGATGCGGGCGGTCACGAACAAGGCCGACGAACTCAGCTACCGGGAGTGGTAATATCACGACGAGGAAATTTTCACGGACGTGCCAGTTCTACGTAGATTTATAATGAAGGTCTACATACGGCCGCTAGAGTCATGGGTCAGACTCCCAACACCTTTGTCGGGGTACAACAGACAAGCGAGCCGTCCGGGGCGGGCCATGGCTCGCGCGATCGGTCGCTGGACGCGGTCTTCGAGATGTTGCGGTCGGAGCGCCGACGGAACGCGCTGTACGTGTTGTACCGGCGTCCCGGCCCGATTCAGGTCTCGGCGCTCGCCGACGAGGTGGCGACCCGCGAAGGCGCCGAACTCCCCCGCGTCGCCACCGCGCTCCGGCACGTCCACCTGCCAAAGCTCGACGACGCCGGTGCGGTCGAGTTCGACCACGAGACGGGGCACGTCCGGCTCGGCGACGACTGGGGGCGCTTGCGCGAGTACCTCACCGCCGCCGCGGCCGACGAAGGGCTGACCCTCCGCCGGGCGTCGGCGAGCGCGACGCTCTCGGAGTTCTAGGTTCCGGTTCCGTGCGTCGGCCGCCCGGTCCGGTCTCACGACCGCCGCGAGGGTCGCCCGTCGCGGGCGCTACGTCGGTCCGCCGGCGAACAGCACGACTCCGAGGTACGTCGCGCTCGCGGCGGCGAACACCCCGAGCGCGAACAGCGCGGCGTTCGCGAGGCGGTTGTCCGCCCGGCACAGAGACACCGTGTACCGGCGACCCGTCGCCGGCCAGAGGAGGGCGACGCCCATCGGCGTGAGCAGGTCGGCCGCGAGGTGCGCGAGGACGGCGAGCCCGCCGATGCCGGCCGCGAACGTCCGGAGGTCGATCGGCCCGATCGGGGCCGAGCCGAACCCGGACGCGGTCGCCGCGACCCACCCGGCGCCGGCGACCAACGCCCCGAACGGGAGCGTGTGGGTCGGTCCGCGGTGGGAGACGAACGGGAGCCGGGAGTCCCAGTCGGGGAGCATCGCGAGCCACAACAGCGCGGCCCCGCCCGCCAGCGCGGCGGTTGGCTCGCCGAGCACGAGGAGCCAACACCCCACGGGGGCGTACAGGACCAGCGAGACCCCGTAGTGGCCGGGTCGGAACATGGCCGACCGTGGGCGCTCGCCCGGCTTAACCCCGGCGATGGCGCGGCCTCGTCCGGGGATCGCGCGGCGGTTCGCCGAGCCGTCGATCGGACGGGGCGTTCGACGGTCGTGTTTAGTTAAGAGTGAAGGATGAGGCGGGAGTGATTTTGTGCTGATCCATGGCCAAAATCACCCGCCTCAGCGGTTGTAGTGACTGGATCGACTTGGAGTTTGTGGAGCGTGAACGGACAC